>SLCI01000097.1 GCA_007125875.1 Kiritimatiellia bacterium
GAGTTGCCGCTTTATTATCAAGGAGTGAGCGCGTCAGAAAGTGCCGCGCGGGCTGAAAAGCTAGCCGCGCGGGTCGGTTTACAGGATCGGCTACAACATCGCCCGTCAGAATTGTCGGGTGGCCAACAACAGCGCGTCGCAATTGCTCGATCACTCGCCAATGATCCGCGTGTTCTGTTGGCGGATGAGCCGACCGGGAACTTGGATAGTCAGACCAGCGAACAAATCATGCAGTTCTTGCAGGAACTCAATCAGCAAGGGGTGACCGTGATTATGGTCACGCATGAGGCCGACATCGCGGCATTTGCCGCTGCGCGACTGCATATGCGGGATGGGCTGATCGACGATATCGATCGAGGTCGCCATGCGTAATACACGGATTGTGCGCGATATTCAGTTGGGGCTGAAAAATCTGCTGCTGCATAAGTTGCGCTCGCTGTTGACCACGCTTGGCGTAGTCTTTGGCGTGGCGAGTGTGATCGCGATGTTGGCCGTCGGCGAAGGCGCCAATCAGGAGGCGCTGGAACAGATCCGTCAATTGGGCAGCAATGTGATTATTTTACGTTCGGAAAAGCCCGTGGACGAGGGCAGTGCTGCGCAGCGTGCCAGCTTTATGAGCGTGTACGGCTTGCGTTACGACGATGAAACGCGCATCCGCGAAACCTTTCGCGAGGTACAACGCACAGTACCCGCACGTATAATGCGTCAGGAAGCTCGCTTTGGTTCGCGTCGGCTGGATCTGCGTGTGGTTGGTACGACGGAAGACTGGTTCGCGTTGGTGAACCGACCGATCGTCGCAGGTCGCACGCTGAACGAACGGGATCTGCGCATGAATGCGCCGGTGGCTGTTTTGGCCGAATCCGCTGCGCGCTGCTTGCTCGCAGCCGCAGAGCCGGTTGGACAATATGTGCGAGTCGGATCGCATGTTTTTGAAGTCGTCGGCATCATTGCAACAGGTGGCGGGGGCGACCAACGACTCGATGCAGACACGGATATCTATATTCCCATCAACACCTTCCGTGAGCGATTTGGTGAAGTCCTAGTGCAACGTGCAACAGGCGCGCGCTCCGTTGAGCTCGTCGAGCTACATCAGATTATCGTTGAGGTGGACGAGATCGCTAGTGTGGAACCGGTGGCCGCTGGTATACAGGCGATGCTCGAGCGCTTTCATCCCGACGAAGATTATGCCATCGATGTGCCGCTAGCGCTTTTGCGTCAGGCAGAGGCCACGCAGCGCACCTTTAATATCGTATTGGGCTCAATCGCCGGGATTAGTCTGCTGGTTGGTGGCATCGGCATCATGAATATTATGTTGGCATCAGTGACTGAGCGTACGCGCGAAATCGGGATACGGCGCGCGATCGGGGCGCGTCGCCGCCAAATTGTCAGCCAGTTCTTGATCGAAACGGTGGTCTTGTCCTCGCTCGGTGGACTGATTGGAATACTGATCGGCATTACTATTCCGCGCATTATTACCCAAGTGGCCGGCATGCCGACCATCGTCACCACGCCCAGCCTGATCATGGCCGCCGGTATCAGTATGTCGATAGGCATCATTTTCGGCCTCTATCCGGCTAGCCGTGCCGCGCGACTTGACCCCATTATCGCGTTAAGAGATAACTGACGGCATGCTGAATCAAAAACAAGATTGGGAGATCCGGTCGCGGAGCGAATCCTGCAATCGGTGCGGTAAAGAGTTTGTCGACAATGAGCCCTTTGTGTCGCGTTTGACGTTTTCCGAGCAGGGCTATGGCCGTGAGGACTTCTGCATGGCGTGCTGGCCGCAGGTCGCGGATGAACCCGCGCTGAGTGTGTGGCACAGCATCTTCCGGTTGCCCCCGCCGCCGCCACCGGAAACCGTGAAACGTGAAACGGCCGAATCGTTACTGCGCAAACTTGTGGCAGAAGACCGGTCGGAACATGCCAACACCATTTATATTCTGGCCGTCATGCTGGAACGGCGCCGGTTACTGGTTGAAAAGGATGTGCAGGTCAGGGAAGACGGCTTGAAACTGCGTATTTATGAATATCGCAAGACGAACGAAACGTTCGTGATACCGGACCCGGAACTGAAACTGGCAGAACTCACCCATGTACAAGAAGAAGTTGTCGCGATGCTGAGCGGCGGCGATAACCCGCCGCCCGCTGATCCAGCTGAAACCACTGAACCTTCCGCTGAATCGACAGACGCTGAACCCGCGACGTTGCCACAAGGCGAATCATGACGTTTGATCTCATTTTATCCGGTGCCGACGTGTACGACGGTCTGGGGAATCCGGGCCGCCGCGTTGATGTCGGTTGTGTGGGTGATCGCATTGTGGCGGTGGAGGATCTCAGCCGCGCCGAGGCGCACGAGCGTATAGATCTCACCGGCTACGTGCTGTGTCCCGGCTTCATCGATGTCCATTCCCATTCCGATGTGTACGCAATGATTGAGCCGTCCGGTGCCTCCAAGATCACGCAAGGCATCACCACTGAAGTGGTCGGGAATTGCGGCGCATCCGCTGCCCCGCTGTTCGGCGCCTATAAATTGCCGGCGGATTGGGCGATGCATCCGCATCCGGGCCAATGGTCGACTGTCGCGGAGTACCGCGACTTGATTGATGACGTTAAACCCGCCGTAAATATTGCCCTACTGATCGGACACAACACGTTGCGGGCCGGTACCGTCGGATATGTGGGGCGACCGGCCACCGAGGATGAGCTGCAGACCATGCGTGAACGGCTGCGGGCCGGCTTGGCTGAGGGGGCGATAGGTTTCAGTACGGGCTTGATCTATATTCCTGGCACCTTTGCCCCGCGCTCCGAAGTGGAAGTGTTGGCCAAGGTGGTGGCCGAGGAGGACGGGATTTACACTTCGCACATGCGAAGCGAGGGCTCCGGATTACTGGAGGCGATTGAGGAGACGATTGGTTATGGCCGCGTCAGCGGCGCAAGGGTACAGGTCTCGCACCTGAAAACGTCCGGTCGCGAAAACTGGCACAAGGTGGATGCCGCGCTGGAGTTGATTCGCGACGCGCGCGATCGCGAAGGCCTCGAGGTGGCCGCTGATCGTTATCCGTATATCGCCGCCTGTACCGATCTGGACATTTTGTTGCCGGACTGGGCCTTGGATGACGGGCATGCTGCGATTTTAGCGCGCGTGCGTGATGCCGATACCCGTGCACGTATGCGGGAGGAAATGTTGGCCAGTCGGGACGCCGACTATTGGGATAGTGTGACCGTTGGCTCCACTCATCACGACGAAACGCTTCCCTTTAAAGGTATGCCGCTGCGTCAGGCGGCGGAAAAGCTGGGGATCGAGCCGGTCGACGCTGTGTTCTATATTATTGAGCGCGATGAATTGAAAACCACCGGCATTTTTTTCGGGATGAGCGAGGACAATATGTGGAAGATCTTCGCGGAGCCCTACGTGATGGTGGGCAGCGACGGATCGATTCACTCACCGGACGGCCCGCTCAGTCGCAATCACCCGCATCCGCGCGCGTACGGAAGCTTTCCTCGCTTTCTGCGGAATGTGTTGGACAGCGGCAAGATGGAGTTGTCCGAGGCGATTCGGAAAATGACCGGCTTACCCGCCTCGCAGTTTCATTTCAATGATCGCGGTATTCTGGCGAAGGGCTATCGCGCTGATTGCGTTGCCTTTAAGCGGGATCAAGTCCGGGATCGGGCCGACTTCGTGAATCCACATCAGTTGTCCGAGGGCATCGATTGGGTGTTGGTGAATGGCGTCGTCACCGTGCGCGACGGTGAAATCACCGGTGACCGCGCCGGATGCTTTGTCGGCAACTCTTGATTGGGTTCCTGAGACTCTTTCAACACGTCACGCTGTTCTGTTGTCATTTCGAGCGAAGTCGCTTAGGGGCGAGTATCGAGCACACTTTTAATCGCTACGCTTAAGCGGATACCCTTGATCGATCTGCTTGCGAGAGCGGCTTCTGAGCATAACCAGTTACTGTAGAAGCATTCTGGAGGGACGACCTCCGTGTCGTCCTCAGAGAATAGACCGAAAAGTATTGGAAACTGGTATGACCTGCATTTTGGCGGGGTTCGATTGACGTCGGCCAAAGCGCAAGAAAGAGACCTCTCGACTTCGCTCGAGGTGACACCGAGGGGAGAACGGAGGACTTTCGTCCCATTTCAAATCATTTAAGTCTCGTCCCAATTTGGTCGGGCGAATCCTCTGGATGAGCCGTGAGTATGATCCGAACATGACATGACCAACAACCCCTGCCGCCACATCATGCGCCAGCGTTGCGGATAGCGTGCTGTCGGCTGCTGGTAGGGATGGAGATGTCTCGACGTCGTCCCGGTGCCCGCTGTCGGCGTGCTCGGGACTTGCTCGACATGACAGCTTTCTTTTTGTGGACGTTCCATTGAGTCGGCTCCCCGGATATTGCTCATGATGTTCCGCTACATTGTCATTTCGAGCGAAGTCGAGAAATCTCGCTCAGCACCAATAGCCCCTGCCGCCACATCATGCGCCAGCGTTGCGAGCAGCGTGCTGTCGGCTGCTGGTAGGGATGGAGATGTCTCGACGTCGTCCCGATACCCGCCTTTGGCGTGCTCGGGACTTGCTCGACATGACAGCTTTCTTTTTGTGGATGTTCCATTGACTCGGCTCCCCGGATTTCGCTCATGATGCTCCGCTACATTGTCATTTCGAGCGAAGTCGAGAAATCTCGCTCAGCACCAATAGCCCCTGCCGACTCGTCATGCGTCAGCGCTGCCGGCGGCGTGCGTGTCGTCCTCCCTCAGCTCAGTTGAGCTGGTAGACGATATAGGCCGCATAGCCCGCGACCAGCAGGACGCCTTCCCAGCGGCTGATAACGAATCCGGTCCGCATAATCGGCAAGCTAATGGCGGCGACTCCGACCATCACGGCGAAGTCGAGCATCGAAATCCCGCTAGCATCGATACCAAAGACCAGCGCGGTAATTCCCAAGATAAAAAGGATATTGAAGACATTGGAGCCAATTGCGTTTCCGATTGCTAAGTCGCCTTCGCCGCGGAAGGCGGCCACTACAGATGCGGCAATCTCTGGTAGGCTGGTGCCGATCGCGACCACGGTGAGCCCAATCACAAATGTGCTAAGACCCATCCGCTCGGCCACGGTCACAGCACCCATCAGGAAGAGGTGCGCCCCTGGCAACAACAACACCAGTCCAATCACAACGGATAACGCGCTTAGCCACCAGCGTTGTTTATTTAACGAGCGCACGGACGCATCGTCATCTCGTCCTGTCTTGCGTGACCAATACACGCTGAACACAGCGTACGCAATGATGGCCGCAAATAGGAGCCCTCCCTCCCATTGGGCCAGTTCGCCGTTCCAAAGCATGGCGCACAGCAGTAAGGTAATCACCAGCATCAAGGGCGCTTCTCGTCGAATAACCTGCAATTCGACATGCAAGGGTTTGATGATGGCGGCCAAGCCCAGCACGAGCGCGATGTTGGCGATATTCGAGCCGACGACGTTGCCTAGGGCAATTGCACTGTCGTACTTCATCGCGGCGTCGAAGCTGACAACCAATTCCGGGGCACTGGTGCCGAAGGATATTACGGTTAATCCCACTACCAGTGCAGAAATGCCAACGCGCAGCGCCAGTGCAGCGGCGCCCCGCACTAAAAACTCCGCGCCGATGTAGAGCATCAGCACGCCCCCGAGTAATTGAATCGCTGTGATCATTTAAAGAATCAACATAGCATCGCCGTAGCTGTAAAAACGATAACGCTCTTCAACCGCAACGCGATAGGCCTCCATCGTCAACTCGTAGCCGGCAAAGGCGCACACCATCATAATGAGTGTCGATTTCGGTAAATGGAAATTGGTCATCATCACATCCACCGCGCCAAAGGTATAGGGCGGATAGATATAAATGGCGGAGCGCCCTGAGCGCGCCTCGATGTGGCCCACCTCTTGCATGACGGTTTCGAGGGTACGCACCGAGGTGCTGCCGACGGCGACGATTCGGCCACCGGCTTCGCGCGCCTGATGATAAGCCTGTGCGGTTTCAGCACTCAGGCTGTAGCGTTCGCTTTCCATTTGGTGGGCCTCGACGTCGTCTACCGTTACGGGTCGAAAGGTGCCCAAGCCAACGTGTAGGGTCACGGCCGCCCGCTGTACGCCTTGCGCGGCGAGTTGATCGAATAGCGCAGGCGTGAAATGCAGTCCCGCCGTGGGGGCGGCAACAGCACCGGGAGCTTGAGCGTAAACCGTCTGATAGCGCTCCCGGTCCGCCCGCTCTTGCTCGGGTGATAGCTCTTTCCGGCCAATATAAGGCGGCAAGGGAGGACGGCCAATCGACTCGACCACGTCCAACAACGGTTGATCGGTAATAAAGCGTACTCGGGCGCGGCCCTGTTCGCCTTCGCTCACCATTTCCGCCACAAGAGCGCCATCACCGAAAGTCATGCGCGCGCCGGGCTTCGGGCGCCGCGAACAGCGCATTAATACATCCCATATTAACGGTTCATGTTCCTCCAGTAGTAGGAGCTCCACTTGACCGCCAGAACTCGCTTTATGTCCGAGCAAGCGGGCCGGGATCACGCGCGTGTCATTCACAATCAATAAATCCGGCGCGCGCAGGTAGTCCGGCAAATCGCGTACCTGGCGATGGTCGATTGAGCCGCTGGCCCGGTCGATCACCATCAAGCGCGCCTGATCGCGTTGAGAGGCCGGTTCCTGAGCAATCAACTCATCCGGCAAATTGAAATTAAAAGCGTCTGTTCGCATAAAGTGAGTTCTCTATTCCTGCGCCGTGGCGACCTCTTTGTCCAAGTGTCCGACGCCGCGGTCATGCGTACGATCCATTTCGTATTTAGGGTCATACTTCGAGTTCGTGCCGAACCGCGAATCGGCGCGGTGCGCGCCCTCGAAACGAATGATATCGCCAGGAAATTCGGAGGCATACTGCCGAATGTGCTGTCGCCCTTCCTCAACGGACTCAATGTAACCGACTTTGGCGCCGAGTTCCTTGTTGCAGGGGTAACCTTTGATGTACCAAAGCAGATGCTTGCGCATCATGATGGCCGCCAGATGGGTGTTTCCGTAGTGCGCCTCTTGGTAATCGAGGTGACGCAGCACCACCTCGGCCCATTCGTCGAGTCGCGGATGAACGGTCTGCTGTTGCTGTGCCTCGCGGAAGATCCAGGGATTGCCCAACGCGCCGCGGCTAATCATCACCGCGTCACAACCGGTTTCACTGTGCATCTTCTGAATGGACGCCCAGTCGAACAGATCGCCGTTACCTATCGTAACAAGAGGGTGCTGAGCGTGCGCCCGAACAGTACCAATGCCTTGCGCAATCCCATCTAGATCTGCACGGGTGCCGTAGCGCTCGTCTCGGGTCCGTCCGTGAATCGTAAATCCGTCTGCGCCCGCCTCCGCTACACGTCGGGCGGTGTCATCGATGGTGATTGATCGGCGTGTCATGCCCAGCCGCGTTTTCACGGTTAAGGGAAGGGTCGTGGCGGCGCGCGCAGCTTCTACCGTGGCGGTGATCCGCTCGGGTTCGCTGAGGATACCGCTGCCGGAACCACTCTTGACGACCTTGCGCACCGAACAACCCATATTAATGTCGATGGTGTCGAAGGGCAGTTCGGATAAAAAGCCGATCGCATCGGCTACGCCGTCCGCCGTCGGGCCGGTTACTTGCACGCCCAGCAGTGGCTCGTCGGCATGTCGCTGGCACATGTCCAGTGTGCGCTTGTTGTGATACTGGATCGCTACCGCCGACAACATCTCCACATAGGTCAGGCCCGCGCCCAGTTCCTGGCAAATGCGACGGAAGGGCACATCACTGACGCCAGCCAGCGGCGCCAGCCAAACGCGGTTCGGCACCGACAGCCTTCCGAGCATGATCGGTTCCGATAAAGATGATTGGTTTTCCGGCATAACGCCCCTATCCTATGGCAAAGTAGCCTCATCGATTCAAACCTATATGGCGGCCACAACGAAAATCGACTGGAAATTGCCGCCGAAAATAAGCATCTTAACGGCATGAATACGGTATTGGATATCAAGCACCTGACTCAGAGGGAAAAAATCCAGGCGATGGAGGAGCTTTGGTGTGATCTGACTCAGGGAGGATCCGAGTATCCATCTCCGGATTGGCATATCGAGGTCTTGAAAGAGAGAGAAGACGCACTCGAAGCTGGCAAGGACGAGTTTGTGTCACTGGAGGCGGCAAAGAAATTGTTGCGCGACAATCGGCCGTGAAGATTCTTCTTCTCCGTTCTGCTGTCGAGGATTTGAAACGAGGAAGCGTGTTCTACGAGTGCCAAGGAGAAGGGCTTGGCGAATATTTTGAAGACGCTTTGTTAGCCGATGTAGAATCGCTGATCATTTATGGTGGCATACATCCGAAGGTAGGCACATATCACCGGATGCTCTCGGGAAGATTTCCTTATGCCATCTACTACACTGTCGCTGAAGAAACGGTAAAAGTGTGTGCAATTCTCGATTGTCGACGTGATCCAGAGTGGATACGCAGCAAGCTTGATGATCGAGGTCGCACCTCGGGGAGGTCGTAATGAAACAAATTCTGATTGCACTGTGCATCGCGTTCGTCAGCGTGTGGACGTCTGCTACGGCGGAGGCCCAGCGATTGGGTGCCGGTGTGCATTATTGGTCTTCCGTCGATTCATTGTCGGACGGCTACGATCGTAACGGTCCGTCCTGGTTCATTTCCTATCAGAATTCACTCACTCCGCTGGCGGCATATCAGTTGGATGTGGAGCGGTTCCCGTCCGGCTTTGCAGGTTCGGATGATGCCGTGTATGCACCGCAATTTATGCTTTTACTGGGCCGTTGGATTTATGCTGGCGCTGGCATCGGCATACTGTATGCCGACAACGATTTTGCCAACAAGCCGTTTTATCTGCTGCGCGCAGGATTGGATATTGCGATTTTTCCGAAGCTTCGCCTCGACCTACATGCCAACTATCATTTCTCTGAGTGGCGCGGTATTCGCGATGCCGAACAGCGGGATGAAAGCGACGTGGTGACAGCGGGTGTGGCTCTGCGCTTTGCGTTTTGAAATGAGCGATGCGCGCAAAGCCTGGTTTGAGGGGTTGCCGGACCGCTACGCCGTTGGCCATCGCGGTGCGGCCGGCATGGTTCCCGAGAATACAATCGAATCCTTCCAGCGTGCCATCGAGCTGGGCGCCCAGGCGATTGAGTTTGATGTGCAAGAGACGGCAGACGGCGTGTGGGTGGTACATCATGATGAGACCGTAAACCGTACGACGAATGGGCGCGGTCTAATCCGTACCATGCCATGGAGCGATGTAAGCCAGTTGGACGCGGGCTATCGGTTTGAGCCGGCTGATGAGCGTGGCTTTCCATGGCGGGGACGGGGCTTGCGAGTCCCCCGTTTGGTCGATGTCTTGGATGCGTTGCCCCAGACGAAGTTGGTGATCGAAATCAAGACCCGTCAGCGCGAGGCTGCGCCTCGTTTGGCAGCTTTTCTGGAAGCGCACCAAGCGCAGGAACACTCGTTGGTGTGCAGTTTTTATGACGAACTCCTGATCGAGTTCCGGCGTCATGCGCCGATGTGTGCTACGGGTGCCGGTTCCGGCGAAGCAGGACAATTCATCATGGGCTGCTATCTGAGGCGGACATTACCTGCCGAACTCCCTTATCAGGCCTTGACGATTCCGCGCCATCATCGCGGGCTGCCGCTGGTTACGCGTGCGGTGACCAGCGCGGCGCAGCGCCGTGGAATGCATATTCAGGTCTGGACGATTAATCGACCCGCACGCATGCGCAAACTATATGACCGCGGAGCGCAGGCCATGACGAGCGACTATCCAGATCGAGCGCTGGCCGTGCTAAAACAGATGACGGAGAAATAGAAAGGGTTTGACCCGTTATGGGCATGCTCCTCAGTATCTGTACTATGAATAAGCACTCACTGTTTCGTTTGCTCGCGGGTCTTGGCCTTTTATGGAGTGTCGACGTGCTTGCGGCTCAGTCTTGGGAGTCGCACTCCTTCGATGTGCGCTTGGGTGTAGCCCCTGGTCGCCCGCCCCCTCAGCCTGAACCTGTTTTCGAGTCGCAAACGATAACAACTGTGGACACTGCGGATCGCCGCGCACTGGTGGACTTGGTTAATCGTATTCGGCGTTCGCGCCAGCAGGGTGAGCTGGAGACTGCCTTGCGACAAGCCGATGTCGGGCGCAGCATTCATGGCGATATTCCAATATTACTAATTCATGTGGCCGAAATTAATACATTGCTAAACCGTCTGGAAGCAGCAGAGGAGGCTTGGCGTATTGTGGCTGGCGCTGTGCCGGATGAAATGGGCATGCTGGCCTCTTGGATGGCCGTACTGCTTCGCTTGGAGCGATGGTCGGAGGCGGAGGAAGTCGCTGCTCGGGCACGCAGGATCGATCCATATTTTACCTACTTGGTCTATTATCAGTTCATTAATTATGTGGCGACAGATCGACCCGAGCCAGCCGAGCGCGTCATCCGTTCGATGTCCGCTGCCGATTTAGCAGCCATCACGGGTTGGTTTTCGCACGGTACAGAGGGTGTCATTCGTCACTTGGATCCCGCCCAATTTGTCGTGGCGGGCGAAATTCTGTTGCGTGGCGGGGAACCAGACGCCGGTCGCGCTGAGGGAATGGAGCCCATTGTTCCGATAACGGAAGGCTTTTTGCCGATTTCTGTGCCGGACTCGAGCGTCGATGATCGTCCTGCTGACGAGGCCGCTGCGGAGATACGAGAAAGACTGCAACGCGTCAGTCGTGTTTTGAATCAGTTCGGGCAATTCGTGCAAAACGAGGACTGGTCACGTGCAGCCGCTTTGGGGCGTCATCAGGGCATGCGTCAGCTAGGATTTGTTGCCCCTAGCTATCGCGCCTATGCCCTTTATGCTGCTTGGCGGAATGGCGAGGAAGAGGGCGCTGAGCGGCTGCAACGCTTGGCAAATCGCTACCCGGATCATCTCCATGTCGGCTTGCGGTATATTGATGTTTTACTGGACCGGCGTGATTACGCTGACGCGGAGGCTTTGCTGGCCCGACTGGATCAGCAATTTCCTCGGCACATTCTAGTCACGCTGCTACGCGCTGCAATCGCTGCTGAGCAGGGGGACGCGGAGCAGGCGCTGTTTCACCTGGAGAATGTAGATTCACGCTATCGGTCTTTTGTGCAGCGCTGGTTCACTGCGGAGGCATCGTATCAGCAGGTTTTGCTAAATGATTCTGATTATGCCCTGTGGCGTGCGACCTTTTTGACCACCACCGACGCGGCGGACTAATTGGAAACGGGACACTTCTGTTGTCGTAGTGTTCATTATTTTTTTAAATTTGGTTTGAAAGAAATAAGGCAACCTGCTACATACCCTACCCATGTACATGCGCTGAATGCATGGGTGTGTATTCGGCGTGGGATTGGTTAACCAAAATTAAGGAGTTCAATAGATGAACTACAAAAAATTAGCAGTATTGGCAGTAGGTGCGGTATTCGCCGCTCAGGCAGCCTTCGCGAGTACGGGATGGTTGGAATCCTTCGTATTCATGAATGATGGTAATGGGGATACCTATTATGACTTGAACAGCGATGTTCAACCGGCGGGTGATTTTGATGGCGCCAATTTAGGCACCTTTGATATCTCTGATGTGCTCTGGCTCAATTCGGAGATCAACGCATGGGCGGACGGCGGCGATGAATTCACGGAAATGACGCTGTACTGGCGTTTAGGCCAGTCTGGTGCGTTCACGGCCCAGACCACGACAGATATGCTCGACCAAGGTGGCAACAATTGGCGGGGTATTACGC
>SLCI01000090.1 GCA_007125875.1 Kiritimatiellia bacterium
CGTTGGCAGGACTGGGAAGGCAAAGTCATCAGCGAAAAAGAATTGCGCGCCGATGCCGAGAGGGATTTGGCACGGGCAGCGGAATTTAGCGATTTTGGTCCTGCACGCAGCGGCTTCGGTGGGTATACAGATGCGCCCCAACTCGAGGCGTCAGGATTCTTTCGTGTCGAGCAACTTGATGGGCGCTGGTGGTTGATTGATCCGGAGGGGTATTTGTTTTGGTCGATAGGCGCCAATACCGTCGGCGACAAGATCGTCTCACACATCACGGACCGGGAAATCTTATTTCCCGATGACCTGAGCGATGAGGTCTTTTTTCACGAGCAAAATTTAAGCCGCAAGTACGGAGGCGGGACGGACTGGGAGTCCAAGCATATAGAGGTCACGATCGGACGCATGCGGGAATGGGGAATGAATACCGTTGGGGCTTGGTCAAGAGCCGGGCTATTTGAAACGGAACAAGTCCCCTTCACCATTCAGCTCCACCCGTTCACCACCTGGATTGGCCCTATTCGCGGCATGGTCGACCCGTTCAATCCTCGCTATAAAGAATCACTCCAGCGACTGCTTACCCGCTTTGCCGAAGACCATGCCGAGAATCCGTGGCTAGTGGGCATATTTATCCATAATGAGTTGCCTTGGCATGACGACATCGCGCTCGGCGAAGCTATCATCAACAGTCCCCCGGAACTGTATGCGCGTCGTGCTGCGCTGAGTCAATTACAGGAACGATACGAATCGATCGCCGACCTGAACAAAGCATGGGGTGCCGATTTTCCGGCGTTTGCAAGCATTCAATCGCTGGATTCAGCCAATACCGCTTACAGGGCTGACCTGACCGCGATCATGGAGCGTTTTGCTGAGGAGTACTTCCGAATCAGTTACGAGGCGATCAGACAGTTTTTCCCCAATCACCTCTATTTGGGCTGCCGCTTCCACACGCTCAACCCCATTATTACACGTGTCGCTTCACGCTATATGGATGTCATCAGCGTCAACATCTATGAATACGGATTATCCAATTTCACGCTCGAGACAGAAGTTAGCAGACCGATTCTGATCGGCGAGTTTCATTTCGGCATAGCTGACTTTGGTAATTGGGGACAAGGGCTACGCATGGCCGCCGACGCCCGGAACCAGGCCGACCTCATGCGCACCTATTTTCACGAGGCGCTTCAGCATCCAGATATAGTCGGCGCACACTGGTTTGCATGGACCGACCAGCCGATCACGGGCCGTCCTGACGGCGAAAACTTCGGGATTGGGTTGGTCTCGATCGTTGATCGCCCCCACCGACGATTGGTCGAGACCCTACGCGAAGTGGCGGACAGCGCGTCCCGCATCCGCCTCAACAAGTAGTCAGGATAATACCAGTTTATCCTTGCTGAACGCCTATTCCGAGTCCTTCTGATTAAAGGCGAAGACCGCGTCCCAGTAAGGACTTCGGGCGAGTCTCAGCTTAAACTCCTCCCTAAACTGATCCTTCCCATCAACACCCTCAGGCCAGGTTAAGTCAAAGAGGGTCCAAGCCTGCTCCATGTTCCCTGTGTAGATCAAATTCAACATGGTCGACCACAACTCAACAGGCGGCGGTTCACTCGCCCATTCCTCGGAGGATTTGAACGAGCGCGCTGTCTCAACTAACTCCTCCACGGTCAAACCCGGTTGACGCATCAGATCAGCGCTCGGAGCAAAGTATTCTCCATTATATTTAAGAATGACCCGCGGTGCCGGGGAACCTGCAAAACTGGTTCGCCAATAGGCAAATGTCCAATCGAATAGCGGAAACTCAAGCGCTCTATCACCATTGACATCCCGAAAGTCAGCCAAATCCGAATGCCCTGCATCGATTGTCTGAATGTGACGGAAGTCTTCTCCCAGCTCAAACACATGAAAAAAATAACAGCAGTGTCCGCCACCCGTCCACTCGCTGATAACAAGGTTTGGAATGCCGTCACCAGTAATATCCGCCCCCATAGTGATGAGGCTGTTTGTTTTACGCTCCTCATAAATGCTTCCGATTCGGAATTTGAACCCTTCACCGGAATGCACGCGAATACCTTGGTGAAGTATTTCAAATGACGACATATGCTCACGATAGATTCGTACCACATAGTCACCGAAATCCCGCTCGTCTCGCAGGGGGCCACTTGGCGTGAATGTATGGGTCAACTCCGCATTATCGGAAGGCAATAAGCTCTCAACGGCCAGCTCGGCTTTGACCTGATGATGGCTCAGCAGCAGGCTTAAAACGAAAACGGCGACCGAGTGGTTTGCTAAAACAGTAGATCTATTTCTCATGGCCTTCTTTTCCCTAACTTCAAACCCTCGCAATTCCCGAGCAGCATATCGCACGTCAACTGTGCAACTGGTGCCTGCATCCCCATCTGCAGTGTTTGTGTCGTTAATCTTTTGACGCTCATTTTGACAAAGCCCTGCCCTCAAAGAACTGACTTGTTAGCTACCCCCCTGCCCCACTTAAGCGCAGCGGCCACACTGGGTATCTGCTGTCGCAGGCGGGACATGATCTGCGTCTGGCTGTCTCGACAAGCTTTCAGTGCCAGCATTTCACTTTCCCCCATCTCTAGGCCTGTAAATAATTCGTCGTCACGCTCGGCAAAATCGAGTCCGGTTTGGACAACGTTTGCGTTGAGGTGATGACCGAGGTCATAGCCGCTCAGCAAGAGATGAGAAGGACCGGTGCTCATGACACAAAGCGATTCAAACCACAACGGCGATGCTGTGACCGAATCCGCCTTCAACAGCTCAAGCAGCTTCCGCTCCCTCAGTAAATGGGCAGAAATATCCTTCTTCGATATCGAGAACAAGGCCAGGTAGTGGATCTTGCTTAGCAGCGCAGCATAACCATCGGGATAATCGGAACATACCGGCAGCCCATAGGCTTTTTGAAGATTCATCACGTACGGCGGGCTTTGACCAATCTGACCGGATAGTTCTTTGAGATTCATGGCTGCGGTTTCCTCTGGATCCGTAGAGGGGCATGGTACGGGCGATACAGCGAAAGATCAATCGCGGTGAGTTGTAAAGTTAATTGCCGCAGTGTGTGGTCATGTTTCATTTATTAGATGGCCTTAAGTTCGTTGCTGAAGAGTTCATCAGGCGTCATGAAGTTGAG
>SLCI01000218.1 GCA_007125875.1 Kiritimatiellia bacterium
CGATCATGCGCACCTTGCAACGGCTCATAAAGGGGCGAGTCGCCAAAGACGCCCACGAACCAAAGTCGCATGATGAACGCGAGCAACAAGACTGCGCCGGTCGTTATGGACCATGCTGGTTTCATATACGCCTCAAGCGTAGCCGAGCATGCGCAAGGTTTGATAGGTCATGAGAGCCGCGACATACGCGAGCACGTTCATATAGGAAAACTGTAACAGCGCCCATTTCCATGATCCCGTTTCGCGGCGGGTAACGATTTGAGTGGGAATACATTGCGCGGCTAGAATATAGAATACCAACAGGCTCATGCAAGTTGCGACGGTGAATACCGCGCTGCCGTCAGTCCGTGTCGATTGCCGCAAACCATCCAGTAGCGACTCCGACTCCTCATCCTCGCCCTCCATGCCATAAATGATGGCCAACGTTGAAATCAACACTTCGCGCGCCGCGAAGGAGCTAATCAAGCCGATTCCAATTTGCCAGTCAAAGCCGAGTGGGCGAATGACCGGCTCAATGAACTGGCCCAGTCGACCCGCGTACGAGTGTGCGAGATCGCGGTCGTGCGTTTCGCTGAGCGTCGGTGTAGATTCATATTCCTGTGCGACCGTTTCCGGCGCGGACGGGAAGGTCGCCAAAAACCACATGATGATTGAGAAAAGTAGGATCAGCGTGCCGGCTTGTCGCAGGAAGAGTGCGCCGCGATCGATCGTGTAAAGCAGCGCAGTGCGAATGCCGGGTCGTCGATAGTCGGGCAGTTCGATAATTAACGGTTGATGTTCGCCCGGCAGCAAGGTGCGACGAAAGATGAAAGCAGCGAGAAGAGCGGCGGCGATGCCGGTTAGATAGGCGCCGCTGAGGAGGAGCGCGGCTTTCACGGGCGCGTTGGGCACCAGCAAGCCAGCGATCATGATGTAGACCGGCAACCGCGCCGCGCAGGACAACAACGGCGCAATCAGGATCGTTAGCAGCCGATCGCGCGGTTGCTCCAGCACGCGTGTGGCCATGATGGCGGGGATCGCGCAGGCGTGTGCGGACAATAGGGGGACAAAGGCCTTGCCAGGCAATCCTATGCGTTTCATCCAGCGCTCCATCACCACGGCGGCACGGGCGAGGTAGCCGGTATCGTCCAGCAGTGCCAGGAAGAAAAACAGAAAACAAATTTGTGGTAAAAACACCAGCACCCCGCCGACCCCGGCCAAGATCCCGTTTACGATTAATTCGCGCAACCAACTTTCGGCCATGCGATGACTGACCCAGTCGCCAGTGGCTTCGAAGAGGTCTTCAATCCACGCCATGGGCACTTCTGCGAGTTGAAAGATGATGAAGAAGATGCCGACCATAATTCCCATGAACGCGACCAAGCCAAAGACCGGATGCGTCAGCCACGCGTCTAGTTTCTCGGTGTGCTGCTCGGAGGGTGTGGCCGGCGCGCGGACACATTGATCGCACAAACTGCGGGACCAGACATGCCGCGTGGCGATGGGGCAGCCGCGACATGATAGGCAGGGCAGGGGATGGGCCGCGGTTTCGCGGGCGACCGTTTCCAGCAATTGGTTGCGCAGTTCGCTGACGCCGTCGCCTGTCCGTCCGGATACTGGAATAACGTGGCAGCCGAGTGCCTCGCGTAATCCGTCCACATCGACTTTCAGGTGCCGCCGATCCGCGATGTCCATCATCGTCAGTGCGATGATGACCGGAATATCCAGTTCCATCAGTTGACTGACAAAGAGTAGGTTGCGTTCCAGATTGGTGGCGTCCAGTACCGCCAGAATCAGGTCGGGCGGAGGCTGCTGTGTCAGTATGCTGCAGGCCACCGCTTCATCAGGGGTATGCGGCTGAAGACTGTAAATGCCAGGCAAATCGAGCAACGAAATATCCTCGTGCGCCGAGGAGATTCGGCCGCGCTTAATTTCAACGGTGGTGCCCGGGAAATTGGCGGTCTTGGAACGTAGGCCGGTGAGCGCATTGAACAGGGTGGTCTTTCCGGCGTTCGGTGTACCTGCCAAGGCGATGACGGCTTGTGTTCGCGTGACTGGCAGCGCGGTTGGTTTGGGAAGAAAGGTGATGCTCATGGTTCGGGCTGCGGTAAGATATCCACCTCAATGTGTTGCGCCACGCGATGCGCCAACGCCACACGCGATCCCAGAGCCTGCACGATCATGGGATCTTCCGTCCGCACAACTTTCACCACCGTTCCTTCGAACAGACCTAAACCGTGCAGGCGACCTCTGCCGGGTAAGTTGCCATCAATCGCTCGGATCTTGGCGCGGCCGCCAAGTGGCACGGTGACTAGGTTTAACGCCGTATTTGAAGTTTCTGATTTATTGCACATGTAAATGTTATATATGCCAAACATCTGGTGGTGGCAAGGGTTTAATGGGGCAGGGCGGATTATTTCAGCAAGGGCTCGATCAAGTCCATGAAGCGCTTGGTTTGGTGGGCAGCGGTATATTGCTGAGCCGCTTTATGGTTGGCTGCGCCGATTTCGGCGCGCAGGGCCGGATCACGCAAGAGCTGGTCGACTCTAGTGCGTAGCTCCAATTCGGAGATGTCATCTAAAACAAAGCTTCGCGAAATCTCGGGCAAAATTTCGGTGGCACCAACATGCCGGCTGAGAACGACAGGCAGCCCACAGGCCATCGCTTCTAAGGCGCTGCGACCGAATTCTTCCAAGAGCGCGGGCAACACGAAGAGGTCGGTACCATGGTAATAGATTTCCGCTTGATCGATGGTAGGGGCAAGGATGACCTTGTCTTCAATACCTTGTGCTGCGAGGCGCTCACGCGACAAACGACAGCGCGGTTGACCGACGAGCAGTAGGCGACAACGATCGGTCCGAATGAACTCAGCCAATGCATCGATGACTAACCCGACGTTGCGTTTTCGGAAATCACCGGAGGTAATTAGGCCGACCACAGGCATATCGTCACTAATCCCGTATTGGCTTCGGAAGGTTGCGCGTAGAGCGACGCGATTGTCGCGGCGAAATTGCTCGTCGTCATATTCAGGATAAATCACCGGTAGACGGTCTTCGGACAAGCCGTAGCGCGTTTTGAGATCCGATTGCATCAGCCGCGAATTGCACACGATCAGGCGATAGTGTCC
>SLCI01000222.1 GCA_007125875.1 Kiritimatiellia bacterium
GAAACAAGGTAGCCGAAACGAATCTGGTCATCACGTTCAGCGGAACGCTGCCTGATCCGGCGGACTATTTGATCATTAATGAAATCATGTATGACCCGCTGGTGCCGGAAACGGAGTTCATTGAGATTCATAATCGTTCCCACGAGCATGCCTTCGATTTGACCGGCTTTCGTCTGCGCGGCGTGGACTTTGACTTCCCGCCGGGCACGTGGATTTGGCCCGGTGAGTACTTGGTGGTGGCGCGCAATCCATATGCTTTGCAAGAGGCGTTCGGTCCCGGCATACCCGTCGCTGGCACCTATACTGGCACGCTCCAGCCGACTGGAGAACAGTTACGACTGGTGCGCTTGGCGACCGACACGGAGCCAGAACTCTTGATCGATGAAGTGAATTATAGCGCTTTCTTCCCGTGGCCCGACGGCGCGCGCGGAACTGGTGCATCGATTCAACGGATTGATCCCGCGCATTCGGGTGACGACCCCGCCAACTGGGGGGTGGTTTCCTCGGGTCTAGAGAACGATTGGCAATTCGTGGCAGTCACCGGAGAAGTGCACTGGAATCGGCCTTACATCTATCTCGAAGATGCCGGAGAAGTGCATATAGACGATCTGCGCTTGGTGGCAGGATCCACTCCGGAGGTCGGCCCGAACCTGCTCGAGAACGGTGATTTTGAGCAGCCGCTGGCTGGGACATGGACGGTTTCGCCAAATCTGGCCGACAGTCAGATCGTGACCAACGTCGCAAAGTCCGGAAATGCCAGCCTGCATGTGGTGGCCTCTTCGGGCGGCACAACGCAAGCAACCGCGATTTGGCAGGATCGCGAGAACGAAGAGCCGCTGGAGGACAGTCCTCAACCCTACACCTTAAGCTATTGGTATCTACCCAACACCAACGGCGCCGCGCTGACGATTCGGTTTCGGTACTCGGATTTCGGTTCGGGCCGGATCGACCATACGCAAATCACCACACCGCAACCGATTGCCGCGGCTACGCCGGGCGCGCCCAACACCGGGCCCACCGAATTGCGCGACATTCCCAGCACGAGCCTGCTCCATTACTGGAACTTCAACGACACGAACGCCGTGTTGCAGCCGACGTACACGATTGGAGACGGGGCCTTGGTGATTGATCCCGGTCCGGCGACCGTGTGGCTGGCCGATGACGGGCAGGATTTTGAGGGTGCCAACGCGCGCTTCGGTGACGAGGCCGGAACGCACTTACGCGTCAATGACCCCCTTGGGACGGAGATCGAAGCTGCGCTGCCTACCACAGGATATAGCAACATCATCGTGCGCTATGAAACGCGCCGTTCCGGCCAGGGAGCGGGTCGACAAGTCGTCGAGTATACGACCAATGGACTGGTCTACATGCCCTTCACTGAGTTGGAGATCACAGAGACAACGCGCTTGCAGACCCTTGATTTCAGTGCTGTGCCGGGCATTACGGATAATGCCGACTTTGGGTTGCGCGTTACTTTCGAAATGGCGGATGGCGGCACGGCTGGAAATAACCGCTTTGATAATTGGACGGTGGAAGGCTCGGCTATGCCGGGCGTGAATGTCCCGCCGTTCGTTTACACCATCATCCCATGGCAGGTCGCGATTGAGGACGGATCGGCTGTGCAGTTGAATTTGTTGGACTTCTTTGTGGATCCTGATGATGAGCCGTTAAGCTTCATCGCCTCGGCGGATGTTCCTGGTTTTGTTGATCTCTATATATCGAATCAGTGGCTGAACATCCAAGGCCTGCAGCGCGGAGAAACAGAGATCGAGGTCTTAGCGGATGATGGTCAAAATCCGCCCGTGCCAACCACGTTCCGCTTATTGATTTATCCGGCGCCACATCGCTTGGCGACGGGGCCGTACGTGTTTGACGAGTGGGACCCCAATCTGCCCGAGCGCACCTATCCGCCCCACATGCTCTTCGTGCAGACGGACGAGAGCGATACGGCAATCGACTCGTCGCTCGACTATGCCTACTTCATTCCGCACGACCAGTATCACTCCAACGATCAAGGCACGATCGGCTTCCCCTACAATAACACCGGCCGCTCGCGCATCACCGGACTGGGCGAGGCTGGCATAGCGTTTATCAATACCGGACAAGACCGGGATTTAGGTGGCGCGCTGCTGGCCGTTGATACAAGGTGGCTTGACGAAAGCGCTGAGATCGACTGGTTGGCAGGCACGGTAACGCCCAATAGTCGTATCTACGCGATTCGATTGCAGTACCGCGTCGGCACGGATGGGCCTTTTATCGATCTGTTGGATGCCCAAACCAATGTGGTCGAGTATGTGCGTAATGACTTGGCTGGCCACGCCCTGTCCATGCCCACCGCGACGCTACCTTCGGCGGTACTGGACCAGCCCTACGTGCAATTGCTATGGCGCTATTATCGCATATCCGGCACGTCCGGTCCGCGGGCGGAATTGCGCCTGGACGACATTCAGGTCGAAGGGGATCCGGCCGTGACCGCCAACACCGGTACACCATACTGGTGGCTGTACGATGTGGGGGCTGTACCGCCTTTCGAGATCGCCGCCACCCAGGTCGTTGGCCAGGTGCAGCGTCCCCTTTGGGAGCATTATGTGGCCGATGTGGATCCCGCCGCACCCGCCAGTGAATGGCCTCGTCTACACTGGGAACGCGATGGTGAGGAATTGAATCCGGTGCTGTCGCCACAATCTCCGCACCGTGAATATCAGATTTGGTACACCACCAATTTGGTCGAAGACCAATGGTTCGAACTCAACCAGTCACTGCCAGACGCAGCACGACCCGTGTTACATTTGCGCGGCACCGTCGACTTGCCGTAACCCTTGATGCGAAGCAGCGCGGCAGTGTGCACCTGAGCAAGAATCACCCACACCTTCCGAAGCGGTTCAAATAAAAGTGTAGCCGCGTCCGTTAGGACGTGGATTGCTGTTCGCTCGGCAAGAGGATCCAGTTGCTATCGCTTTTCGGTACATTCTCAGGGCAACACAGATAGGCTGTGCCACTCCGCCAGCATGGGCTGTTGGTGCTGCAGGAGATCCCTCGACAAGCTCGGGATGACAGATTCCTCTTAAACACCGTGCTTTGTTAGGAAAGCCAATATCACCACC
>SLCI01000115.1 GCA_007125875.1 Kiritimatiellia bacterium
CGCCGAAACCTGCGTGGGGTCGCGCGCGCCACGTCGTCCGCGCAGCGCATTCGTCCGGACGGCGATCCGGCGGCGGCCTTGAAAGGAGTGCTGGGTAGTTTGAACGGGTGCTCGCGCGAGCCGATCATCCGCGAATATGATTTTGAGGTGCAGGGCAACACGCTGGGCAAGCCGTTGGCCGGGCCCGGGGCCGATGGTCCCGCCGATGCCGCGGTCCTGCGCGTGGAAGGCAGCGCGCATGGCATCGCGATGGGCTTGTCGGTGCTGCCCGCGTATCGCAGTGATCCGTATCGCATGGGGCAAGCGACCGTGGACGAGGCGATCCGCCAAATGGTCGTTACCGGCGCCGATCCCGATCGCATCGCTTTACTCGATAACATTTGTATGGGCGACCCGGACAACCCGGCGGTGGTGGGCGATTTGGTCGAGATGATCAAAGGCATGTCGGCTGCGGCGGTAGAATGCGGCGCACCCTTCATCTCCGGCAAGGATTCCTTCTACAACTGCTACGACACGGCCACCGGCACAGAATCCATTCCGCCCACCTTGCTGGTCAGCGGATTGGGCATTGTTGCGCGGGAAACCGATATCACCCCGGCCCTGATTCGACGCACCGACAGCGTGGTGGCTGTGCTGGGCGAAACCGTTGCGGAGCTGGGCGGCAGCGCGTATGCGACGTGGACGAAGCAGGCGGGCGGCGCGGTGCCAGCCTGGGATGGCGCGCGCGCGATGTGTCAGTATCGCTTGCTGTATCAGGCCATTTGTGCGGGCGATGTGCTGGCAGCTCACGATATCTCGGAGGGCGGCCTATTGGTGGCCTTGGCGGAAATGGGTTTCAGTCTGCGCGCCGGTTTGGATGTGGATGTCGACGCGCTGCCGGTAGGCCGCGATGTACAGTTGCTTGAACGCCTTTTTGCGGAATCGACCAGTCGCATTCTATTGGAAATCCCGGCGGAGCGGGAGGCGGCCGCGTGCGCGCACTTTGGCGAGGTGCCGTTTGCGATTTTGGGACGCACGACGGATGCCCATCGCGACCTGATTGTGCGCAGTGGCGCGAACACCGTCCTGCAGGAATCACTCAACGAGTTGAAAGTGATATGGAAACAGGGTTTGACACCTTACTATTAAAATTTCCCGGCACGAATTGTGACGCGGAAACGGAGCGGGCCCTGCGCGTCGCGGGTTTCCGTCCCCGCGTGCTGCCCTTTTCGGAGGTGTCCACAGCGACGCTGAATCAGAGTCGATTGATCGTGTTGCCTGGCGGGTTCAGCTACGGCGATTACATCATGGCCGGGCGACTCGCCCAGCTCCGTATTCAGTCCGCGCTGGGCGACGCCTTGTATCGGTTTCATGAGCGGGGTGGCCACCTGCTCGGTATTTGCAACGGCTTTCAAATCTTGTGCAAGCTCGGGTTGCTGCCCGCCGGCAGTCTGGTTGCGCACGCTGACGGACGTTTCCTGTGTCGCTGGGTACGCTTGAGTAATCGCCGTCCGGATCACCCGTACTTGAGCGCGTTGCCGACGGAAGTCGAATTCCCGATCGCCTGCGCGGAAGGCCGATTTGTAACCGCCGAGGAGGGCGAGGCCGCCAACTATGTCGAGCGCGGGCTGGCCGCGTTGACCTACATCGATAATGTCAACGACTCGATGGCCGGCGTGGCGGGTTTGACGGACGAAACCGGACGCGTGTTCGGCTTGATGCCGCATCCCGAACGCTTCCTCTCGCGGCGACACCATTACGATCCCGATTGGCGCGCGGACGGTGAGACCGAACACGGTTGGGGGTACCATTTTTTCCGCTCGATGCATCGAGCGATTTACGCCGAGGAGGTCGGTTCGTGAAAGAGTTGCGCGACAAGTGTGGGGTGATGGCGGTCTATAATAGTCCGCGCGCCGCGCAGGATTTGTATCTGGGCCTGCACGCTCAACAGCATCGCGGCCAGGAAAGCGCGGGTATGCTGGTGAGTTCGGGGCCGGGCGTGAACACGTTGCACCGCGACCAAGGGTTGGTGACGCATGTGTTCTCCGATGAGACGCTGGAGCGGTTGGCGGGTCACTTCGGTATCGCGCATGTGCGCTATGCGACGGCGGGTTGCGGCGGCCAGAAGAATATTCAGCCGCTGGTCGTGACGCATCGCGACGAAGTGATCGCGATTGCGCACAACGGCAACATCACCAATGCGGGGCGCCTGAAGAAGGAAATGGAGGACGACGGCTCGCTCTTCCATACCTCGAGCGACACGGAGGTGGTGCTGCATCGCATTGTGCGCGGGAAGCATGAATCGCCGATCGAACAAATCCGCACCGGCCT
Organism: Kiritimatiellia bacterium; assembly: GCA_007125875.1. Classification (GTDB taxonomy): domain Bacteria; phylum Verrucomicrobiota; class Kiritimatiellia; order SLAD01; family SLAD01; genus SLAD01. The sequence goes on from SLCI01000115.1 coordinate 2,311, forward strand.
GCGCGACGTGGAAGGGGCCTACTCGCTGGTGATTAAATTCGAAAACGCCATCGCTGGCGTGCGCGATCCGTTCGGATTCCGGCCGCTTCATTTGGGTAAACGCGACGATGCCTGGTTCTTTGCGTCGGAGACGTGCGCGTTTGATATCGTGGGTGCCGAGTGGGTCTGCGAGGTCGAGCCCGGGCAGGGATTCCTAGTTTCCGATCAGGGACTCCAACCGTTCGCCCTAGAACAGCCAGCGACCCCGCGCTTCTGTGCCTTTGAGTTGGTCTATTTCTCGCGACCCGATAGCTGTCACGGTGACTCGTCGATTCACGCGGTACGTGTGGAGATGGGGAAAGCGCTGTTTGAAGAGCATCCGGCCGAAGCGGACGTCGTCACGGCGGTGCCGGACTCCTCCAACTCGGCGGCGTTGGGGTACGCGCATGCTTCGGGCATCCCGCTGGATATCGGGTTGATACGTAGCCATTTTAGTGGGCGCACCTTTATTGCGCCGCACCAGGCGTTGCGCGACACGCGCGTGCGGCAAAAATTCAATGTTATCCGCGACGCCGTGGACGGCAAGCGGGTTGTGGTGGTGGACGACTCGGTCGTGCGCGGGACGACGAGCCGCAAGATCATTCAACTCTTCCGCGAAAGCGGCGCGCGCGAGGTCCACTTCCGGATCGCGTCACCGATGGTGCAGCATCCCTGCTTCTTCGGGGTTGACATGCCGGAGCGCGGGGCGTTTCTCGCCAACAAGGTGCCGGACGGGATGCTGGCCGACTTTCTGGGCGTTGACTCACTGGGCTTCCTCTCGCGCGAGGCGCTGAAGCGAATTGTCGGGCCGGACAGTTGCGACGCCTGCTTTACCGGAAATTATCCCATTCGCATCGACGAAACGCCGGGGCAAGTCATCAAACGTAAGGAGAAGCCGCTTGGAAAATTTGATTACGTATAAGGATGCTGGCGTCGACCTCGAGGCTGCTCAATCCATCGTCGACGACATCGCGGTGCTGCGCCAGCGCACGGAGCAGCGGCATCGCATGTTGGATCGATTCGGTGGCTTTGCGGCAGCCTATGATTTGAGCGTCTATCGCGAGCCGGTGTTGATGACCACGTGCGACGGGATCGGCACCAAGATTATTCCGTTGCTGGAGCATGACATGCTCGAAGCGGCGGGTGTCGACTTGGTGGCGATGAATGTGAATGACGTGCTGACCACGGGCGCACGGCCAATCCTCTTTTTGGATTACGTCGGTGTCGGGCGCATTGAGCGGAGCCGAATCAAGCGGCTGATTCAGGGCATGAGCGATGCGCTGACCGCGTGCGACTGCGTTTTGGCCGGCGGCGAAACGGCGGAGATGCCGGACATCGTCGGGCCGGATCAATTGGAGCTGGCGGGTTTCTGTGTCGGCGCGATGGAGAAGGCGGACCGGCTGCCTGCCGATACGATTCAGGATGGTGACGTGGTGATGGGTGTGCCGTCCGACGGTTTTCACGCCAACGGTTGGAGCTTGATCCGCAAGGTGCTGGAACGGGGCAACGACTCGTTCAGCGAGGCGGAGGTGCAGAGTCTGCTCACGCCCACGCGCATCTATTATCCGGAAGTGGTGAAGTTGCAGGCGGCGGGCATTGCGGTCAAAGCGATGGCGCACATTACCGGCGGCGGTTTAGCCGAGAATTTTGCGCGCGTGCTGAACGGGCATGGCGCGCAGTTGCGGATTCCGACGTGGGCGGATCCCGTCATTCGGCGTGTGCTGGCGCATGTTCCGCCGGAGGACGCGTTGCGCGCCTTCAATATGGGCTGGGGCTGGGTGATGGTGTTGGACGCCGAGGCCGCCACGCGGGCGCTGGACGTGTTGAGCGATGCCCGCGCAATCGGCGAAGTCGGGGGCACTTCCGTACACGTGGAGATGGAGTCATGACGGTCAAGTTGACGGTGCTGGCGTCGGGACGCGGATCAAACTTTGGCGCGATCCTGGATGCGATTGAGCGCGGCGAGCTGGATGCCAGGGTTACCGCGCTGATTTCCGATCAACCGGATGCGCCGGCTTTGGCGCGAGCGCAGGCAGCCGGCATACCGACGCTGGTGCAGTCCTGTCGGAAAGCGGACAAGCCTGCGTTCGAGCAGGCGGTGACGGAGCAGGTGCAGCAGTCCGGCAGCGACCTGATCATTCTGGCGGGTTTTATGCGCCTGTTGAGCGCCGACTTCGTCGAGCGTCATGCCGGGCGCATCTTGAATATTCATCCGTCCTTGTTGCCATCCTTCAAGGGCCTCGACGCGCCTGCGCAAGCGGTGGAGGCGGGCGTCAAGATCAGTGGCTGCACGGTGCATGTGGTTACCGCCGACATGGACGCTGGGCCGATCATTGCGCAGGCCGCGGTGCCCGTGCAGGAGGGCGACACGGCCGACACATTAGCGGCGCGAATTTTGGTGGAGGAGCATCGGCTGTTCCCCGCCGCGATCGAAACGTATAGCCGACAACTTTTGGTGGGGGCGTGATGGGCGATAGCGCGAATAAGATTCTGGTGGTGGGGCAGGGGGGGCGCGAACATGCGCTGGCTGATGCCCTGCATCGATCGAGTTCGGCGCCTGAGCTGCTGGCCTATCCGGGCCATGCGGGCATGGCCGATCTGGCGCCGACGTGGCCGTTGGAAAGCGCAGAACAGTTGGAGCAACAAGCGCTGCGGGACGGCATCAAGTTCTGCGTGGTCGGGCCGGAACAGTATTTGGCGGACGGTTGGGCGGATCGCTTGCGCGGTGCCGGTATTCCGGTCTGGGGACCGGGCCAGAAGAGCGTGCGGTTGGAAACCAGTAAGGCCTTCGCAAAAGAGTTTATGTTTCGGCATGGCATTCCGACCGGCCTGGCACAGGTTGCGCACACCGCCGACGAGCTGCGCGACTTGGCTCGCGCACGGCCTTGCGTATTGAAATTCGATGGGCTAGCGGCCGGCAAAGGGGTGGCGATTTGCGAGAGCGATGCCGAGGTCGAAGCGTTCATCGCGGAAGTTTTCGAGCAGCAACGGTTTGGCGCCGGATCGGTGTTGGTGGAGGAATACTTGCAAGGTCCTGAGGTGTCGATCATGACGGTGGTCAGTGACGGGGCGTATCACTGTTTCCCGGCGGCGCGCGATTACAAGCGTCAGTGCGACGGCGATCAAGGGCCGAACACCGGCGGCATGGGCGCGGTGGCCGCGCTCGATTTGCTCGATGAGGCGTTGCTGGCTGAGATCGAGCGGCGCCTGATTGCGCCCACCGTCGCCGGGCTGGTGGCGGATCAAATGGCGTATCGCGGCTTTCTCTATTTTGGCGTGATGTTGACGGCGCAAGGGCCCAAGATGCTGGAGTACAACTGTCGCTTCGGTGATCCTGAGGCGCAGGCCGTACTGCCACTGGTGGAAGGCGATTTCGCCGGGTTCTTGTATCAGGCAGCGCAGGGAATATTGGAGCCGGAGCGCATTCAGTTTGCTTCGGACTGGAGCGTGTGTGTGGTGATGGCAACAGCCGATTATCCGGCCCGCAGCGGGCGCGGGCAACCGATTCAGGGACTGGACGATGTGGCGACTGATGCTTTGGTCTTTCACGCGGGCACACAATTGAACGAGCAGGGCGAGTTCGAAACCAATGGCGGCCGCGTGTTGGCGGTATCGGCCCGGGGCGCGGATCGCGGGGCGGCGGTTGAGAACGCGTACGCCGACTTGCGAGATATCGGCTTTGACGGTGCGCAATGGCGCAGCGATATCGGACGACTACATTTCGATGCAGAAAGGAGCGCAGGTCATGACGCCTGATACTCAGGTCACCCTATTGTCGGCCAGCGACATCACCAACAAGGTTGAGCGCATGACGGCACAAATTTATGAGGCGCATCCCGATGTGCCGCTCGCGTGCGTTGGCATTCACACACGCGGTGCCGTTCTCAGCCAGCGCGTCCATGCGTTGCTTACGAGCAAGCGCGATAAAGTTGATCACGGTACGCTGGACATCGCCCTGTATCGCGACGACCTCGACAACCTCGGCACGATTCCGATGATCAAGGGATCGGAAATCCCGTTTCAGGTGGAAGGCGCCCACATCGTGCTCTTTGATGACGTGCTGTTTACCGGGCGCACCATTCGCGCCGCGCTGGATGAGCTGATGGATTATGGTCGGCCCGCCAAAATCGAGTTGGCCGTGCTGATTGATCGCGGTCACCGCGAGTTGCCGATAGCGCCGGACTATTTGGGGCAGCGGATTGAAACAACCCGCGACGCCCATATCCGGGTTTGCTTTCAAGAGATTGACGGGCGAGACGGGGTCTTTTTGCGGGAAGGAGAATCGACACCATGATTCAAGAACTGGATCCACGCATGTCGCGCCGCAAGGACTTGCTCGACATTGAAAGTCTGACGCGGGACGAGTTGCTCTTCCTGCTCGATACCGCGAAGCCGTTCAAGGAGCTCTTTACGCGCTCCGTTAAGAAGGTGCCGGCGCTGCGCGGCAAGACCGTCCTGAATCTCTTTTTTGAGCCCTCGACACGAACCCGCGCCTCGTTTGAGATTGCGGCGAAACGCTTGTCCGCCGATGTCACGAACCTGTCCATCGCTCAATCCAGCGTGGTGAAGGGCGAGTCCATACTCGACACGATTGAAACCATGCAATCCATGAAGGTGGATTACATGGTGGTCCGCCACGGATCGTCCGGGGTGCCCGCCTTCGTTGCGAAGCATACGCCGGCCGCCGTCATCAATGCCGGTGACGGGCATCATGCCCATCCCACCCAGGCCCTGTTGGATGCCTTTACGATGCAAGAGGCGGTGGGTGATTTGCGCGGTCGAAAGGTGTTGATCGTCGGCGACGTCCTACATTCGCGGGTGTGTCGTTCAGTCAGCACAGCGGCCCACAAGTTGGGCATGGAGGTGGGGGTCTTTGCGCCCGCCACCTTGATTCCGAGTGGGCGACCGGATTACATGAAGGTATTCACCGATTTTCGCGCGGCGTTGGCTTGGCAGCCGGACTTCGTATATCTGTTGCGCCTGCAGTTGGAGCGTCAGGCGGCGCACTTCTTTCCCAGTTTACGCGAGTACCACAACATTTTTGGGTTGACCCGCGAGCGTTTCCAGGTTTGTCGCGATCAAGGCATTTACATTATGCATCCGGGACCGGTGAATCGCGGGGTCGAGTTGGTCGACGAGGTGCTGACCTACCCGCGTTGCCTGATTAATCAGCAAGTGGAGAACGGGATTGCGGCGCGCATGGCAGTCTTGTATTGGCTGCAACCCGCGACCACCGTGTTGCCAATGGAGGAGGACGCCATAGCATGAGCAGTCGGGTCTTATTCAAGGGAGGACGCATCGCGTCGGCAGAGCAATCATCGCTGGCAGAGTTGGATGTGTTGGTTAATGCCGAGGGACGGATCGAAGCCTTGCAGTCAGCGATTACGCCTGCGGACGACATGGAGGTGATCGACTGCCAGGACAAGGTGTTGTTGCCCGGCCTATTTGATATGCATGTGCATCTGCGTGAGCCCGGTCGCGAGGACGAAGAGACCATCGAGAGTGGGGCGCGCGCGGCGATTCAGGGTGGCTTCACCGGCATTGTCGCGATGCCCAACACGACGCCGCCAATCGATTCCGGTGGAATGGTGCGTTTTGTGCACACGCTGGCGCGGGAGCAGTCGCCGATCCCGATTTTCACGGCTGGCTGCATCACGCAGGGACGTGCCGGCAAGCAGTTGGCGGAGATTGCCGATATGCATCAACAAGGCGCGGTCATGATCACGGATGACGGTGATCCGGTGGCAGATCCCTATCTGTTTAGGCGAGCGCTGGAGTATGCTCGGCACTTTGACCTCGTGGTAGCCTGTCATTGTGAGGTGCCTGAGTTGAGTCGCGGCGGCGCGATGAATGAGGGGGCACGCTCTTATCAGCTCGGGATTCCGGGAATTCCGGCGTGCAGCGAGGAGATCAGCATTGCGCGGGATTTGCGGTTAGCGCTGGATACCGGGACACGTATTCATATCCAGCATGTCTCGACGGCGCGCGGCATGGAACTTGTTCGTCGCTTTAAGGAAGACGGGGCGCAGGTGACGTGCGAAGTTACGCCGCATCACTTGCTTTTCTCGGAGGAGGATATCCGGGATTACGATACCCATTTGAAAATGAATCCGCCTTTGCGCACGCCACAAGATGCCGAGGCGTTGCTGGAGGGGTTGAAGTCCGGTTTGATTGATGCGTTGGCAACGGATCACGCGCCGCATACCGAGTTTGAGAAGAACCTCGATTTTGCCCATGCCCCCTTCGGCATCACCGGATTGGAGACGGCGCTGGTTTCGCTCTACGATCGTTTGATCAAGCCGGGTCAGCTGGGCTGGGACTTAATCGTGCAACGTTTTGCCGATACGCCGCGCCGACTTGTCGGTCAGGAGCGGGTCAGCATCGCGGAGGGGGCGCAGGCCAACTTGGTCGTCTTCGATCCGGAGGGACAGACCCACTTTAGTCGCGAGGGGATGCAGTCGAAGAGCATGAACACGCCTTGGCTCGATCAGGCCCTGTCCGGTGCCGTGGTCGGCGTGGTGCTGGGGCCAAATCGTTTGATGGATCGGATAACCGCATGATGCCAGTTGCTGATTCTTTTCGTTGTATTCTCCGGGCAACACGGAGGTTGCCCCTCCAGTGTGCAATAAAAACAGCTGGGTCCTGCAGAGCATTCGGGAGGGACGCGCTCCGTCGCGTCCAGCGAGAATGGACTGAAGCATATTGGAAACTGGTATGACCTATCGCGAGCGATTGACGAATGTGATTAAGGCGCAGGGCTCGCACTTGTGCGTGGGCCTCGACCCTGTGCCGGACCGGATCCCCGGAGATGTGGGGCAATTCCTGCAGCAGGTGATAGAACAAACGGCCGAATATGCCGCCGCATTCAAAGCGAACACCGCCTACTTTGAGGTGATGGGTTCCCGCGGCTATAGCGTGCTCGAGCAGCTCCGTGATTGGATCCCGGCCGAGATCCCTTTAATCATCGATTCGAAGCGATCCGATGTGCCGCATACCCAGCAAATGTATGCCGACGCCTTTTATAAGGAGCTGCGTGCGGATGCCGTCACGGTGAACCCGCTGATGGGCGCGGAAACGATTGCGCCCTTCGTTGCGGATTCCCGGTATGGCGCATATGTGCTGGGGTTGACGTCCAATGCGGGCGCGGCTGATTTTCTTGCTCAGCCGTTAGCGAGACAACCGCTTTGGCGTCAGTTTGCCGGCCTGTGTGAACGGAAGGATTTGGGGCCGGGTACGCTGGGCTTGGTGATGGGGTTGACGCAGCAGGCGAATGAAGCCTTTGAGGGTGTGCCGGATGTGCCGCTCTTGATCCCGGGCTTGGGGGCGCAGGGCGGCACAGCGGAAGCGTTGCGCGGGTTGGCGGAACGCTCGGCCCCGTGGATTGTAAATGTCTCGCGCGGCATCCTATACGCCGATGAGTCGGCCGCCGCGGTCGCTCAACGGTATCGTGACGAAATTAATGCAGCCGTTGGTGTACCATGAACAAAGAGCAACAGGACGATCCTGCGTTGGCAGCGGACATCTATGGCCGATGCTACATAACCGGCAATTTCACTTTGCGATCAGGACGGCAAAGTCATGAGTACTTTGACAAGTATCAGTTCGCGGCCGATCCGGCTTTGCTGCGGCGGGTGGCAATTCAAATGGCGCGCCTGCTCCCGTCCGATATCGAAGTGCTGGCTGGGCTTGAATTGGGCGGCATTCCGCTGGCGGTCATGTTGGGGCAGGTAACCGGACTGCCCTGCGCCTTCGTTCGCAAAGAAGCGAAGATCTATGGCACGTGCCGTTTAGCGGAGGGCAAGGCACTGGGGGGGCGTCGCGTGGCGATTATCGAAGATGTGGTGACATCAGGCGGGCAAGTGTTGGAGTCGACGCAAGCCTGTCGCGACTGGGGGGCTCGAATCGAAACCGTACTTTGCGTTGTTGATCGTGAGAGTGGTGGCTCGGAGGCGCTGCAGAGCGAGGGCTTGGAGTTGAAGCCGCTCTACACCCTGACTGCGCTCAAGGCTGCGGCAAGCGAGGCCTGATAATCCACGTCCTAACGGATGCGGCTACAAACCGTCCCCCCCTGTAGCCGCCGTCGTTCGACGGTGGACGATATCGCCGATCGAGTCGGAAACCACGTCCTAACGGACGCGGCTACATTTTTATTTGAACCGCTCTAGCGGGGTTCAGCGAGGAAAATGTAGGAAGCTTCCTCGTCGTCCGCTTGCCAGACGATGCGGCCACCAGCGGTGCGAGGACGCCGATCATCGTAGTCGTTGTCGGTTAGGCGTATGGGGTCAGGTCCACCGGTCCAGGCAAAGATCTCGGCATCATAGTTGTCGACATACCCCATCCAGGTGATCACTCCTTCGCCAATATCCGGCTGCATATTGTCATAGCGTGTATTCGTCAATTGATGCACTTCTTCGCCGTCAAAGTGATAGATCTGAAAAAAACTACCGTCGAAGCTTTCCCATACCGCTTCGCCATTCCAGGTGCGGATGTTGCGGTCGTCGTCCGGGTTGTTCGTCAGTCGCGTAATTTCACCGTCGCGCCACATGAAGATATCGGATCCAGCGTCAGGCATCCCCTCCCAGAAGACCACGCCATTCGAAATGCGAGGGGCCGTGCTATTGTGAGGGGTGTCGGTTAGTTGCTTGATCTCACCCGCTTCGTGATCGTACATGAAGATCTGGTTGTATTGCCCGTCCCAGCCATACCACACGACTTGGTTTCCGCTGATCTGCGGCCCCATATCGTAATAGAAGTTGGTCGTCAGTTGAATGTAAGTTCCATCGGCCCACGCCATAATTTCCCAGCCGAACGGCCAGCCACGCCCCACCTGCCAAACGACCAGATCTCCATCCACTACGGGACCTTGGTCATCAAGGTTATTAACCGTTAATCGAGTAACTTGATCCCCGTCCCAGAGCATGATCTCTGCGTCGCCTGTGCCGCGACGAGGACTGGTTCGCCCTCTTGCAGGTTGATCATCATCTGCATTATCAGCGTCCCTTACCGGTATCAGGAGTTGTTCTTCCGGGATTTCCCCTGATTCAGGTGCTACCCGCCAGCGTCCATCCAGAATCTGGTCGTCGTCTTCGAAAATCGGATCTGCCAAATCTTGTGTCCGCCCTTCTCCCCGTTCATGTAAGTACGAGACCCAAGATATCCGGTTACCATTAATATGGAGACTACTGTTGCCCCAAGTCGGGATGTGTTGTGTGAGGATTTTCTTCTCAGCATTTTGGTGCGCAAAGACGTGCGATCTCTGACCCGTCCCCTGCAGGCGCATGCCG
>SLCI01000203.1 GCA_007125875.1 Kiritimatiellia bacterium
AGTATTGGAAACTGGACTGAGCACCTATGACGTTGATCAGCGAAATCGCTGCTGAAAGATCGATTTCAGGCTAGCACGCCCCTCGCCCGGCAAACGGCGTATGAATTCTGCGCTCAGTCGCACAATCTCAGTTGATGCGGCACCCGGCAGATTCCCTCGCCTACCCGGCTTGGTACCCCACCAGCACGAGGAATAGCCGCAGGCTTGCGCAAGACCTACTGCCTCGGCGGTGCCCTCATACATGGGAAAGGCCAAGTGCTCAATCACCGTATCCAACTCATCTTCCAACACCTGCTTAGCCTTGGCCAAGTCGGCCTCCAACGCTAACGGCTCAGCGTGCTGAATGGGGCGGCTATAGTTCGGATCAATACCGACAAGGTCGATGGGTTCCGGCCAGTTGGGGATGTAGCGATGCGACCACGTATGAGCCTGCACATCCACGTGACCTGATTGCTGCATCTCGCGCAATTCATCCCAGGTACAGGGACGTTGCTCATTAGGCAGGTCATAGCGATCACGATGAAAAGCGGGCGCAACAAAGGCGATGGCATGAAAGTCATACCGCTTCAGTGCCGGATAGATGGTGTCATATAAATTGTGCGCACCATCATCGACTGTCAGCACGATAGATCGATCCGGAATCTCTGCCTGACCGGACAGCGCATCCAAGAATGCTTGCGCCGTTAACGTACTGTAACCGTTCTGCGACAAGAACTTTAAATCCACATTGAGGCGTTCAGAATCTGCCACGTGACAACAAAAGACTGGGACACCATCGACCAAATGTTCTGGTGCCCGTTCCCACACAAACGCGGGCCAGCCTTTAAACAACGCAGCGCGTAGGTCCGGCCAATTCTTCCGCCATGACAGTGCAAGATTCAACGTGCCAGCACCTCCGCATATAACTTCGTCAATTGTTCGACATGCGGCCCTAATGCGTAATCCCGTGCCCGCGCTCGGCCGCCCGCGCGGAGCCGCTGCGCAAGTTCGGAATCACCTAATACACGGTCAACCGCCGCCAGCAACCCTTGCATGTCGCCATCCGGGACCAATAAGCCGGACATTTCATGCTGGATGACCTCCGGCAAGCCGCCCACGGATGTTGCCACCACCGGGCTCCCCGTCGCCATCGCCTCCAACGCCACATAACCGAGTCCCTCTTTATGCGAAGGCACCACAACCGCATTCAGTGTGGCCATGATGCGCCGCACATCACTGCGGTGCCCCACAAAATGAATGTTCTGTTCCAGCCCGAGCTGCTCCACCTTGCGTATCAGCATGTTCCGCAAGGGACCGTCACCCACTATAATCAGGCGTGCTTGCGGATGCTGCTTAAACCAGGTACCGCTTGCTTGAATTAGTTGCTCATGCCCCTTCTCCTCAGACAGGCGGCCGATCACTCCGATCACCGGTGATGCATGGTCAACGTCGGGCAATCCAAGTTCGCTCCACGGCAACGGAGTACTGTCCTCGAACGCATCGTTCGGCAACGGATTGGGTAGCACGGTGATGGTCGATTGCGGAACCGCGAGCACAGACTGCGCAAACGCGGCTACTGCCTGCGAGATGCAAACACATGCGACGGGTACTCGCTTTGATGCCACCTGTAGACGCCGGATCACGGGACTCACCGGATTGGCATCGTGCAGGTGAATGATCAGTGGTATGCCGCTTCGGCGCGCGACCATTTTGGCGGCGAGTATGCCCTTCATGCCGGCGGCATGTATGAGCTCTATGCGTTCACGCCGCACCAGTGCTTGCAGATCTGAAACCACCCGCACATCCCACTTGCCGCGTCCCAAAAAGATCGGCTCAACCCCTTGCGCTTCCAAGTCGGCTGCAACGGCATGTCGTTCGCGCAAAAACGCGACGGAAAGGTGACCAACATTCTTATGCAACGTCGGCAGGACATTCAGAAAGTACGTGGACGCGCCGTGTACCACACCTTCGGCGTGTCACAAATGATCGCTTAGAAAAAGTATGCGCGAAGCAGACATACTATTCACACAGATTGAGCGTCCGATCCATTACGATCACCGGCCATCGGATAGCTGCTTGAATGGGCCGATCATCGCCTCGGCCATACGCCAGTCGTCCGGCTCATCGATCTCTAAGGCTCGCCAGATCGGCACGCGATAGACCCCCATACGCCCGCAAAAGCGATAGCGATCTCTGCGAAAAGCATCGCATTTCATGGCATACACGGCGCTACACTCAAGCACCTCTTGCGGCCGTTCCTGTCGCATCGATCGACTACGCCCATCATGGTTGACGCCGCGCCACTCCCCGTGGTCGTCCTGCACCCAGAGCCAACGCTGAAAGTCGGCGGCGGTCATCGCGGAGTCATAGCCTTCATCTAACAGTTTCAGGGTACCATCGATGTCCTCCGGCAGCGTGAAAGGCGAGGTGCAATGGGGAATGGCCATTCGCGTCGGCGCCCGATCCTTGGCTTCGATCGCATCGAGCGCATGTATCAGGGTATCTTCCATCGTGGCGGTGGACGTAGCCAACTCCTGTGGACGCTCAATGACGTCGGCGCCGCCGGCCCGGGCGACGTCGGCGATTTCCGCGTCGTCCGTAGTCACACACACCGCGTCGACGCACTGCGCTTGTTGCGCCGCCTCAATCGCCCAGTGCAGGAGCGGCTTGCCGCCCAGCTCCCGAATATTTTTACGGGGCACCCCAACCGACCCACCACGGGCCGGAATGATCGCTACGGTAAAATTACTCATTCGGTCTCCTTACGCGTTTTTCCACCAATTGCATAATAGACTATGCTGAGGTTCACGAGCAGTACACTGGAAAGCGAGCCGGCCACATACCCCCATGCGAACGCCTCCAAGCGAGGCTGGTAATTAAAGAAGAGGTAGCTGGTTGCGCCCTGAATCACTAAACCCGCGATCAGCATCGCGCTCAACGTCTTTTGCCGTCCGATCGTAACAAAGAATACGTTCGTCCCCAAGAGAGCGATCAATGATCCACTGATTAGTGCGATCCGCGCGGCCGCCACGCCGGGCAGGTATTCGGGCAGAAACCAGCGAGTAAACGGCTCCATCAGAAACCATGCACACGCCACACCCGGGACCAA
>SLCI01000217.1 GCA_007125875.1 Kiritimatiellia bacterium
GAATACCAGACCATTGGTGAGCTGATTAGTCACCTCAAGCAGGTGCAGGTCTTTGCCGGTGATGAGTCAGTCAAAGGGTGCAAGCCGTTGCTGGAGCAGGCACTGAACGACCTGCTGCGCAAGGCATTGGCGGCTTCCCTCGAATGCTGCCGGAACGGCCTGACCAAAGAGTTCAACATCCAGCAGTCAATGAGGTATCTCACCGGAAACCAGAATCTTGGCGGCGTAGAGCCGGGCAGAGTGCTGAATGAAATTCTCGGGCATCCAAAGAGTGCCAAAATAACGAAAGAGGAGCGCGCTCAGGAGTTGGAGGCCTTGGTCGAATGGTGGATGGCACTAAATCAGTCTTAGCTATCAAAAATGATAGCCCCGATAGCAATCTTGCGATGGGCAGCTACCGAAGCAGCTGTTGGGAAGCCTGATATCGGGGCATGCCCCTGTTGGCACGGGAATTGCTCAACGTGGGCATGAGCCCCGATGCTTTACCGTCAGCAGCTTTGGTTGCCCTCACCGGCGTCCACCTCTCCTTCGGGGGAGGTGGCAACGGTGAGTTAAAGGTACTTGACGGAATTGATCTTGTTATCCCTCGCGGCGAATTCCTGGCCGTGCTTGGCCCCTCAGGTTGCGGGAAAAGCACATTACTTCGCCTTGTGGCGGGTTTGCTGTCGCCAACCGCTGGCTCCATTTCCTGGTCTGAAGGTTTAATCGAGCGCAGGCCATCGAGAATGGCAATGAACTTTCAGAAACCCGTTCTGTTGCCTTGGCTGTCTCTGGAGCAAAACGCGCTCCTGCCATTCAATCTCGCCAAGAGTGAATTCGACAAAGGCATGGCCGAGGCCAAGGAGCGTTTGGAGCGCCTCCTCCAGCTTACCGGCTTGGAGCCCTTTCGCCATTATTTGCCCCATGAGCTCTCCGGTGGAATGCAAATGAGAGCCGCACTTGTGCGAACCCTGATTGTCCAACCAGATCTCGTGCTGATGGATGAGCCTTTTGCCGCGATAGATGAATTGACACGGGAAGGTTTAGGTCGTGATTTCCGCTCGATCGTTGCCAGATCCGATGCGGGGACTATATTCGTGACTCACAGCATTCACGAGGCAGCCTTTCTCGCGGATCGCGTCGTGATTTTAAGTCCTCGACCGTCAAGGATTCTGGCTGATCTGGCTGTCCCCCTGCCCGGCGGTGAACGGGACATCTCCCAGAGAAGGAATGATGTCTATCTCGATTTCTGTGATAGCCTCCGGGAGATAATAGCCAATGGCTGATAGTCGTCAAGATTTGTTGAAAGGCTTTTCTCTCGGCCTAAGGACAGGCGCAGCAACTGTCACCAACATTGCTCTGGCAGTTGCCTTCATCGTCGCGCTGTGGTGGTCGATTGTCGCGATTTTCTCGCTCCCGACCTTCCTGCTCCCGAGTCCTGCAGAGGTGGCCTTGGCCTTTTTCCACCGGCCGGCGTTTTTTTTACAGCATGCACAGGTGACGGCCTACCATGCCGCACTGGGTTTTATCATCGGGAACTCACTAGGGGTCGCACTGGCAATCGTCCTGTACCGCTTTACCAGAATACGAACTCTCACCATGCCCGTGCTGATCAGCTTTCAAGCGATCCCCATTGTGGCTCTTGCGCCAATTCTGATTGTCTGGTTTGGCACCGGCATGGCCTCAAAAGTAGTCATGGCAAGCATCCTGTGCTTTTTCCCAATTGTGATTAATACTTTGCAGGCCTTTTCGTCAATCGACAGAGATTACGCTGAGTTATTTGACTTCTATCGAGCAAATTATGCTCAGAAACTGAAACTACTTCTCTTCCCGGCAAGTTTTACGTCCATTGTCGCTGCAATGCAAATATCCGCGGGGCTCGCAGTGGTTGGAACGATCGTGGCGGAGTTGACTGGTTCTGACCGCGGGCTTGGACATGTGCTATTGAATACCTCCTTCCGCTTCGAAATCCCAAGTATGTTTGTTGCAATGGTGCTATCTGCTTTGTTGGGGATTGTGTTTTTCAACATGCCAAGGGTATTACGGTATGTAATCCCGAGAAGTTGGAAGTTGGGTCTTGTATGAAAACACGACTTATCGCGTTTCACCCTCTGATTGATGCGCAGCCTCAATGAAGATTCTCGGTCTTGCAAGTGGGCGTGCAGCTCCTACGAAAGAGGATCCTACCCTCCGCAGGCCGCTTGCTGACGGAGGGGCGGCACTGATTGTGGATGGCCATCCGCTCTGTGCGGTAATTGAGGAAAGGTTTACCCGAAGGCGCTATTCGGGCGGATTTGCGAAAAGTCTTCCAGCGGTGTTTGACTCAACCGGAATTCGCTTGGCGAATATAGACGCAATTGCCCACTCCACCTGTTGTGATGTCCAATGGGATAGGCCAGATGACATTCTGGATGATTTAAAGGAATCCGTGCCGAACCTGATTTCCGGGTTAAGCGAAAAGGGAATCCTAGGTCGGCTCTATACGGTTAATCATCACGATAGTCACTGCGCTCTGGCTTTCGTCGGAAGTGGGTTCGATCGAGCCCTGGTCATCGTGTCAGATGGGATGGGCAACAGAAATGGCCAGCCGGGTGTCTTTAATATTTCTCCCAACTGGTGGGAGGGGGCTTTTCAGCGGCATACCTGTTACCTATGCGAGTGGAAGGCTGGTCGCCTGGAAATGGAACGAGTGCATGAAGACGCCCAAATGCCAGGAGAAATAGGGCTTGGGGAGATCTATCGCGCAGTGACGCATGCGCTGGGGTGGAGAAGCTACCAGTTCGCAGGCAAGACAATGGCTCTCGCAGCTTTCGGAGACCCGCTTGTCTATGACCGCGCAAAATTTGTCGATCATGTCCCGCCATTTTCAATACGAGTGAACAGTACTAATCGGTATGACAATCCAGTTGAGCTGGTTACCGAAATTATGGAGCGGGCTGGTTATGTGATCCCGGAAATGGGCGACGAATTTTTCAGTAGACATTTCAAAATCGCCGCTAACCTAGCCGCTACACTCCAATCGCAAGTCGAGACTGCGTTACAAAAAAGCGTGGCTGCTTTAGCCGATAGTCTTGATGTGGAAAACATAGCCTTCGCAGGTGGTGTTGCGATGAACTGCGTCGCGCTAGGAAAGCTTTGTTCTACCATGCCGGGAACGGGGTTCTATGTGCCGCCCGCCCCCTCGGACACTGGAATTGCTTTGGGAAATGCCCTCTGGCTGGCGCATGCTGACGAGTCTCCTGTTTGCCAAGCGCGACGACCCACTGCTATTTCAACGGCTTTCCTGGGCCTCGAGTACTCGGCTCGGGAAATACGGGATGCTATCCAAAGTCTGATCGACCAGCCCGAAGCCTTCTCCGTAGGATTTATCGAAGATGACGTTGAACTGATTTCGCAGTTGATAACAGACCTGAATAAACAGCACGTGATTGGTCTTCGCCGTGGTCGAGGAGAATATGGCCCTCGGGCGCTTGGGCACTCTAGCATTCTCGCTGATCCAAGAAGCCACTCGATGCACACGAAAGTAAACGCCTATAAAAAGCGTGAACCTTTTAGACCTTTTGCGCCAAGCATCCTCGAAGAGTATGTGTGCGAATACCTGCAAATTGAAGTCCCAAGCCCATTTATGAGTTTCGCCTCATCGATCGACCCCGAAAAGCGATGGCAGATTCCCGCAGTAACTCATATCGATGGTACAGCGAGATATCAAAGCGTTCCAAAAGACGGCGGGTTTTTCCGCGCTCTTCTTGAATGCTGGTATAACGAAACCGGCGTTCCGGTTCTTTTGAATACATCGTTTAATTTAGCAGGTGAGCCGATTGTTGAGCATCCGCGAGATGCTGTGCGTTCGTTTTTGGACAGTGGCTTGCCCGTGCTGGTTTTAGGGTCATGGTATGTCCGCAATCTGGCTTCTTATGGAGAAGTGCAATGAAAAAAATACGACCTTTCCTAATTGCCTGCCTGGCAGTTTTTCTAGTGGCGTGTTCATCCGAGGATGATGCTCAGGCGATAGAGGAACAGCAGGAGACGCTGCAGTCGATAAGCTTCCGGCTCGCGTGGGTTCCCGATATGGCGGAAGCGGGTGTTTTTGTTGCCCGCAAGTTTGGCTATTTTCAAAGCAATGGGCTTGAGGTCAAGATCGAGCCGGGTGGATTCGGGCTTGACCCGATTCGTTTGGTTGCCGCGGGGAGTAACGATTTTGGAATCGCGGGGGCCGGTAATCTGCTCATCGCAAGGAGTCAGGGCGTGCCGGTGGTGGCAATAGCAGCCGAGTTCCAGAATACTCCGGTTGGATTTGTTACCCGAGCTGACTCCGGTATTACGCAGTTCGAAGACTTCAGGGGCAAACGAGTCGGTGTTCAAACAGGAGCAGACACAGATGTTTTATTTCGGGCCTTGCTCGCTAAACACGATATGACAAGCAGTGATGTAAGAGAGGTCCCAATTCAGTTTGATATGGGGCCATTTGTCAATAATTTGATTGATGTTCTGCCAGCGTATGTGACTAATCAACCTATCACACTCAAAAATAGGGGTTTTGATATCAATGTCCTCACAGCAAAAGAATTAGGTCTACAGTACTACGGCAATGTATTTTTCACTACAGAAGAGATGGTACGGACAAATCCAGAACTTGTCACCAGCTTTGTCCGAGCTATCGATCAGGGCTGGCGCCGCGCAATCGATGACCGAGAGGCCGCGATTGAGGCCGTGGCCGCTTTCACTGATGATTTCGAGCGCAGTGAGCTGGAAGAGATTTACGAAGCGGTGATCCCATTTATTCTCCCAGATGAAGAGGACGTGCAGGTACTGGGGATGACCCGGACGCGATGGGTTGATACAGCGCAAGTACTGATCGATGCGGGCCTCATCAGAGATATAGGAGACATTGACAGAGCCTTTACAAATCAATTCATCAGTCAATAGGTCGTGGCTAAATCTGCCGATTTGGGTGCGACGGACGAAGCTCTGGTAGAGCTTCCGGATTCTGAATTTGTTCGACAAATCGATCTGCTGCTCTGCAAATCAGACCCCGAGCAGTCCATTCCGTGGCCTTCTGCGCCGATGCCGAGCTGGGCACCGGTCTTTAGGCCGCGGCATATCCTCGATATAGGCGCGGGCACTGGATGTTTTACCTCAGCTGTGCTGCAAGTCCTTGGCCAATGGGGGTGCTTAGAGGCATTGGAGCGGGTTGTTTTGCTTGACCAGGATCAGTCCCTGCTGCCGAATTCGGCCAAGTGGAAGCAACGCTTCCAGAACTCAATTCGAAACAAAAATCACGCCTCGGCAAACAGAAAACCCGCTCCCTTATTCGACGTCGAGCTGAGGCGGCGGAAACTCGAGGTAACAACAGACGGTGCGGACGCTCAGTTTGTTTCTGACGGTGAGGTGAGCGAAGAACGCTTCGATCTGGTGATTTGTGCGCATTTGACATACTACTTTGGAGATGGCTCGGGGCTCGCGCTTGTATCGGCGATTCAAAAATTGTTGAAGCGCGGTGGGCTCTTATGGCTTGTAATACGTAGTGCTGTGAGCCCAATTTACACCGCCCGGGGTTCTGCATTAAAATCGGTAGGCAGGCTCGATCCAACACCACTTCATTTCAGCGAGGTTTTCGATGATATAGCTGCAGGATCTCTTCCGGGGCTTAAGTTGGTAGAGCGAAGGGATTGGGGGTTTCTCTCCTCGCCAAGTGACGACAAGCGGGAAATGGCAACATATTTTCTAATGTGGCGAAAGATGCCCTCCCATATGGCCCCAGGGTATCAAGCGAAGGCCGTTCGTTCTCTTCAGGGTCTTGAAAAGCCCCTTTTTCGTGAGATGCACTATATTTTTCAAGCCGAATGAGTGTTATGAGGGAAGGCATATTTAATAGAAGCGAAATCCTGGCGCTTGTTGGCGAATGGCTTGCCGCGAGAGGGGAAGCATTGGCGGCGCACGAAGGACTTTCTCTCCTTTCGCTAATTCAATTGGAGGATAAGGATTTCGATGCCAGAGTGGATGAGGCCCCAGTATATGGACTCATTTTCACAAGGGCGCTTCTTGGTAACGAATGCATCAATTTTGACCAATCGATTGATGGGGCGTGTTCCAGCTTCGACTTGAGGCAAATCGGAATGCGTCCTTCCAGTTTTGAGACCAGCGAACTCACTGGCGCTGATCTGGTTGCAAGAGTTACCCTTGATTTATTGCGGGCAATTTTGCGTTGTCGATCGTTGTTGGCCAATGTCTCAGACTGTGTCATAAGCCTCAACAGCGCTAGTGATGCAGCCGTGCTGACCAGGCTAGAAACCTTGCGCCTGAATTTTCTCTCCGCTGACTTCGTCCGTATTCAGCGAAAAAAGGACAGTCTCGTACCACCAGAAAACGGCTTCTCGGATGGTGCTTTCGAGCATTTTGGATGGCAGCATTTCGAAGAGCGGGACTTGATTTCCGTTGGTGTGCCCAATAACGAAATTTATTGTCGAGACACCAAGGGCGGAAAAATCGAGTCTTTCCTGGCGCATGATCACTTTTACGCCGATCCGGAGGCAGCGTTCTGCGCAATATTTGATGGCCGCAAATGGCATTCATCATTTGACGAGCTGTTCGGAAATGAGCCCTTGGATTCAGTTCAGGGCCAGGAAAGATGGGGGAGGTTTTTTACCCATTCGATAAAGCCACTCCTTGATTTTAAGTCCAATGACTTTGACGGAAATGATTCGGGCAAGGGAAATCGTCTGTTTCGCATCGTGTTCTGTGCCGGCATCGCAGAGCAGGGAGGCGCGTCCTTTCGTGCTGACCATTTTGAGAATGGTCTAGGCCTTTTCTACACAATCGACATTCATGGCGAGAAAAGGCAGATTGAGCCACGGGAGGCCGAAAAAATAGCTCCAAGCCTTATAGCCGCTATTATCAAGAAAAGGAATCTTACGAGATTTCGCATGGCTCAAGCGTTTAACGCGATGCTTGGTGAGGAGCTGAAAGTTGCTATTGAGAAACTAGAGGAAAAGAACGCGGAGCTTGAAAAAAGTGCAGCCATGTTACAACTTTTGCGGTCCCCAGTGCAAAAAATATCTGATGCGCTAATTGTTCTGCAAGCTGAAGCACAGGAGCTCCGCAGCATTCTTAATGATCCAATGGATGCATTATCTGCGGCTCAACCGCAAATTGCGGCCCTGTTTGACGAACAGGTCCCTTTGACTGCTGGATTCGGAGGACCGGAGCATAATCTTTCTCGATACCGGCAGGAGGATCGGTTTGATCAGGGCCAAAGGGTTCTTGCGGTTGCGCTGGCACTCTTTAGAGGGCAGAGCTATTCTGACCCAATCAGTGTGGGAGGTAAGCCGGCGTCGGGTTCTGATGCTTTGAGGAGGGAGGTTCAGATCTGGGCATCTGAAGTCGCTAAAGATCCTGCGCGCAAAGGGCTTTCGGATTGCGTGCTTAGACTTCTGGAAAAACCTTCATGGGAAGCCGTTTCTGCGAGCGTTGACCGTAAGGCAGAGGTTATTGCTTATCTCGGGGAGATCAAAGCAAGATTTTTTACCGCGTACAAACCAAGTCGCGCCACTTTTCCGCTCTTATTGGCACTAGTTAAAAAGTTTGTTCGGCCGGAATTGGCTATACGCGTATGCACGCCGACTTCAGAGCAAACACAGGCGTTCGCCAGCGAAATCGTCTTGGTGCGTCATGCAAATCCTTGCGCCACGCAAGGCCATTTCGCGGAATTCGTCGCAAGTCTACTAAATCAAGTGGCAATAAGATCTACAAGACCTATTGCTGTCGAAATCAGTCCTTCAGGCTATGAAACTGAAGACGGGATTATTTTGCTTGACAGCGCTAAAGAGGCTTGTATTCGCTTTACATCCGATGCGGCTTTCATTTTGCCGGCGGGGCAGAAATTGCTAAAGGAATTGCTGGTTGAAGAGTTGAATAACAGGATTAGCCAGGTTGTTTCCCTCGGCGAATACGGTGATTTTCATCGTATATTTGTAAAATTAGTTCGGCGCTTACCACAGAGTATATTGTCAGAAGTGTCGGTCGATGCCTCTGATGGTATCGTCACCATTTATCTTGGTCCGTCAGTGAGCATTCAGATGGGTGACGAGCTGATTATCCGGTCGCAACAGCCAGGCCCAAGCAAATAGAGATGGATTTCTTCTGGTACGATCATCTAAGTGAGGAATCTGGCTGCGCAAGGCCGTTGCTGACGGGGTTCGAGAGATTTCTGGATATTCTGGGGCGGCCTGCTGCCAGGAGGACCCTATTGCCATCTGGTGACGCAGAGAATGCTGTGTATTTTGTTCACGCTGGGGATATGCCGGATAAATCCCAACTTGACTGGGAGGATCGGAGCAGCATCGAGCGCAAGGTCTTTATGGTCTTTGTTAGTAGTGAACCCGAGGGTCTTTTTTGCTTCGGAGACGCGACATATTCGGTAAAGTGCGCGCTTCCCGTGGTCTCCGATCTGCTAACCGCCGAGCCGGATCGGGTGGATCGCTTGCTCAGGTCTTGTGATTCGGGTTCACCCGATTTTTCTTTGCTTGAAAAAACGTTCCCTGAAGCCCTTGTTTCCTATTTTTTACTTGCCGTAGTTCATGGTAGAACAAAGTGTCCGGTGATTTCTGAAGAAATGTCCGGGTTGGTGGCTTTCGCAGAGCGCGAGCTTAAGGAATTTGATCTGGACGGAGGGCCCGGAATTACTGAGTGTGATGACATCACGTGGCTAAAGGCACAATTGGAGCCGTGTATAGACAAGGCAAATCTTTGGTTTGGAAGCAATGAAATCAGAGTTCGTCACCGAGCCCTTCGGCATGATTATATAAATCGTTTCATTGCCATGACTGAGGAGGATATCGTTGGCCGCTGGGAGATCGGTTCATGGCAGGGTCTCGAAGTAGGGTTCAATTCGTTAATCGCCGAGGTGCCGACGTTGTTCCAAAAGCTGATTCATGAGATCAGTCCGCGTCACTGCCTTGATAACTTAAATCCGTTGGGCTCGATCCCGGAAGATGTGCGAGGGACTGCCACAAAGGTCCTTTATGAGGAGTTCGATCAATCGCCAAAGATAAGGGCTGCGCAGGAGGTCATCACTGACCGAGCGTTGCGTTTGAAATCCGTGCTCGATGGATTTCTGGTTGAGTTTCGCAAGCCTTTTTTGCCGGATTCGGATGATCAAGCGAAACTGCTGCTCGCTTGGCGAGCCTTCCGGTTGGAGTTGTTGGAGTTCAGGGGCATTATTCAACAGATTCCTCTCCGTCAGGCATTGCCAGAAGTAGATTGACGGTGGTTCGTGAGGCGGTTTTCGCCTTTGGTTTTACCGCATGACCATTCAATCCGGCTTTCAGCGGAAGGCGCCACCTTAAGCCAGTGGTCGTTGACGCTGACCCCATTGCCCAGACAGCTTCTCCTTCCCGCTAAGTTGCATTCTCTGCCCACCGAGGAGCTTCTGCTTTCAAGGCCACGGCGGTTTACCAATATGCCAGTTGCGCTATCGCATTGGATATGCTGCGAGCAACTAAAAACGGCATTGCTGCCGGGTTTCAGGAAGGGTGGCGTATATGGTGTTTTCAGTCAAAACAGGCGCGCTGGGACCGGCAAAGAAGAAATGATTTTGTAGTGCGACTGGAATGGCAGAACTAGCATAAACGAATCTGACAGGGCAAGTTTGGCACTGATCTTGCTTAATCCGGGGTGAAAGCCACGTATAAGCAGGAGCCCCAACATGAACATTCCAAATCGCACGACTCTGGCTGGTCTACGGCCTGTTATCTTCGCACTGGCTATCGGATGGAGTCACCCCGCCTGGTCGTCTACTCTAACACTCGAAGATGATCCGCTTTCCAGCCCGGCGCCGAATCCTGTCGCGCTTGTTTTTCCGGCGCTAGCTGATTTTTTCGAGGATTACCGGGACTTTCTCGCTCTCCAGGATGAATTCGCTGTTCGGGTAACCAGTTGTCAGCGTGACCGAGGTTTTTCGGAGCAGGACTGCCTTCTGGAGCAATTTCAGAGGTTTCGTGTTGCTGCGGCCGATCTCGTGGGTCGGAGTATCCCCTCGGTCGAAAAGACATTGGCGGCGGCCGAAATCGAGCGAGCGGAGCAAACCCAACTCATGGAGCGGTCGGAGCGGCGGTTCGCTGAACGCAGGAGCGACGCTGAGAATGCGGTCAAAAGTGTGGAGCGCCGGATTGCAAAGCTGGCCATGGAGGCTGGAAATGGGCAGGGGCAACTGACGGCGGAGGCCCGGTTTGAGATCACGGCACTAAAGCGTGAATGGGGCCATTCCCAGAACTCTCTACAGCATTGGGAAATGCATGCAGAACGTCTTCCTGCCATGCGCAAGTCACTCCAAGCCCTAGAGCAGATCATGAACGCGATTGAGGATGAGGTCGCGCTGGTCGAGCATGCCATCGGTCTTCGGCTGGACCTATTGAATGACTTTGAGTTGTTCGTCGAGATTGATTCAGACGTTCGCCGAACAGTAGCTGAGTTCAACCGACTCTCATCTATTTTTCCTCGGCTGCATGACGTAAGTCGCTCGATGTTTGATGGAATAGACCTTGCTGCGCTAATTGGGGATGGTGCGCAAGTCCCATCATTTGAGGTCAATTTCAATACAAACGATGAAGCGCTGATTGCCTGGCTTCGGGGTTTTGCGCGCGGCGGTTAAGGGCTTGACAGAGATTCCGGAAAAAGAGCTCCTGCATCAGACGGTATTTGAAGGTAGGGCATTCAATGAGTAATCGCAGCCTGAATAGAAGACATTATGGGGTGGCAGCGTGCTTCCTGCTGGCCATCACACTGCTTGCTTTGCTTTATGTGCATCTCGCGCGCAATCATCAAGTACCGGATCTCAGGCCTTGGCTGCTTGGCCAGGCTGTTTTTCAGGATCACGACAGTGCCCCGAATGCACCTGAGATCCATCAGGAACTCCCGGTACCAGCTTCGGTACGGAACGATCCAATTGCTGCGGGATCCAGTTCTGTGCCGCCCAATCGGCTCCCGGAGCGGTCGCTTGCCAAAGACGTCGTGGTGTCGACCGACGACAGCAAGCCGCTACCCGAGATTTTTTTGCCGGACACAGGCGTTGTAGAGACCGAGTCCAGCCCGGAATTCGTTTCCGACCTGAATATCGTTGCTGAAGATAGCGTTTTTCAGCAATCGGAATCAACGGATGCGCTTGATAGTTTTGAAAACGCCACTGAACTGGCCTCGACTCCTGGCAGGGAGTCGGAAGGTCGCCAGGTGCCTCGTTTGGACCTGGACGTGACACAGGATGATTTGGAACGACTTGTGCGTTCGGGGCATCTGTTGGTAGTGCTGCGAGCGCAGAATCGAAGGTCACGGGTTCGTTCTCTGATTGCGGAGCCCGTTGGGGACAGTTTTCGCCTGCGCCCGCTCAATGATGCTGAACTTTCGAGTGTATCCACGCGGCATATTGGGCAGGCAGCAACCGGATTGACACAACGCGTACTTGAGTCTACGGAGTCATCCTTGCGAAGCATGAACCTGGAGGAAGCGCAAGTCTCCCTACGGTTCAGTGCCGAAACCGACCTGCGGCTGGAACAGCGGCAATGGGAGGCTTTGGAGCAAGCCGGAATGGCAGTCCAATTTGACGCTGGAGA
>SLCI01000162.1 GCA_007125875.1 Kiritimatiellia bacterium
ACCACCGACAAGTCCAAACCAAGAGTCATGTCGAGCAAAGTCCCGATCACGTCAAAGGCGGGTATTGGGACGACGTCGAGACATCTCTGTCCCCACCAACAGGCGACCGCACGCCACCCTCAGCATCGATCCGCGGCCGCCCTGAGTGCACAGGCTGCTGGTGTTGAACGAGATCCCTCGGCTTCGCTCGGGATGACAAGGTCCTTTTAGATGTCACTCTCTTACAGGCAAGCCAATGACACGCGCGCCCCCAAGGTTAGCGCCCCTCGCTGATTGACTTCTACATGCAGAATCGTGAAACTGCGCGCCGTTATGGAGGCGACAGGACAAGAACGAAAATCGAAGATGGTCAAGATCTGGGAGCCGAAAGGCGCTCATGGCACGACCGGTCCATTACTCGCGCGCTACCACTATGCGGTGATTCTTGCTGCACTGGCCGCGGCTGGCTGGGTGGCGTTCGGTTTGTCGGCGGACGGCTTGGACGTCGCGGGCCAGCGAACGCTGGGCGTCTTTGTATTGTGCGCCACACTGTGGGTGACCGGCGTGATTCCGCTCCAGATCACATCGATTCTGGCCATCATCCTGTTGCCATTGCTCGATATCATGTCGAGTGCGTCCGCATTTGCCTTGTTCGGTAATCCGGCTGTGTTCTTCATTCTGGGCGCGTTTATCCTTTCCGCAGCGCTGATCGATTGCGGCTTGTCCCTGCGATTGACCTGCCTAACGCTCAGTAAATTCTCAGCCTCCGCCACGCACATGCGCACTGCCATCCTGTTGATTTCGGCTTTTGCGAGTTTTTGGATGAGCGAGCACGCGGTGGCCGCGATGCTGTTCCCAGTGGTTATGGGCTTAGTGACGGCCTTCGGCTTCAAGCCGCGCCAAAGCCGCTTTGGTATGTCGTTTTTCTTTGCCTTAGCGTGGGGCTGCATCATTGGCGGCATCGCCACCTATCTGGGGGGCGCCCGAAACCCCTTGGCGGCTGGTATTCTCTATGCAGAGCGCGGTATTCAGATCAGCTTCTTGCAACTGCTGTCGGCGTCTTTGCCGATCGTGATCATTATGCTATTCATGGCATGGTTGATTCTGAAGTGGTTTTTCCCTGCTGAGCCGGTTGATTTGCAAAAGGCGCGCGACCAGTTGTTCGCGGAACGCGAAAAACTGGGCCCGGTGTCCGCTCGCGAATGGAAGATTGGAACCATTGCGCTACTGACGATTGTGTCCTGGGTCTTTTTCCACACCTTTTTCGGTTTGGCCCCGATCGCGCTGTTGGCGGTGGCGTTGCTGTTTATCTTTCGGCTGGTCTTGTGGGCCGATATTGAAACGAACGTCAATTGGGGCATCATCCTCATGTACGGCGGTGCAATTGCCTTGGGCTCGGCGTTGCATACATCGGGCGCATCGGAATGGATGGTAGAGCGCACATTGGGGCGCTATGAATTTACGCCGGTGCAGCTGATCCTGATTATTGGGCTGCTCTCGCTTATACTGACTGAGTTCATCAGTAATGTCGCGGTGGTTTCCGTGATGATGCCGATTGGTCTCGGACTGGCGAATCGCTACGGTATTCCCCCGGAAGTGATCACGCTGGCGATCGCGCTGCCATCCGGTTTGTCTTACATCATGCCCATGGGTACGCCAGCGACTGCGATTGCCTACAGCTCCGGCTTCATGACGCAACGCGAATTCTTCACTTACGGAACACTGATGAACGTGCTTAGCCTCGGCACCTTCGCTTTGGTTGCTTGGTTGTACTGGCCATTGATCGGTTTGCGCTAGGGCGAAAGTTTAACCCTCTCCATCCACCGCCTAACGGACGTGTTGATTTATTCCCGGCACGTCGCAAGCAACGGCCCTACAGCGCGAGTATCAAGGCATTTGTAGGGCGTCCGCTTGCGGATCGCCGGTTGCTACCCTCGATTCCGAAATAAATCAACACCCCTAACGGCGGCAGCTACGGTAGAATCGCACCTTAAACGGTAGCCGCGTCCATTAGGAGGTGGATTTCTAATCGCTGCACAAACGGTTGCTGAGTTCGCCCCACTTTTCGACGGGGATCGATTCAGGTCGCTGATCGGGCGCAATGCCAATGTCGCGTAACGCTTGGTCGACGGATTCGGTTTGGGAAATCACCGTCTCAGGCGCGCGCTGCAATATCGTGTGCATCTGTTTACGGCGCTGTGAAAAACACCATTTGGTTAGCGCCTGCCAGTGTGCTTGATTGTGCAGTGCAACACGCGCCTGCGGCAGGCGAAAAAATTCCACTAGCGCAGACCGCACATCCGGCGGGGGATAAAAACACGTCGCACTGACCGACTTGCGAATCACAATATCGTAATAGGTTTGCGCCAAAATGCTGACCAAGCCGTACGCCTTCGATCCCGGCGCGGCCGTCAGGCGCTCTGCAACATCGAGCTGCAACATCACCACCAACCGCAGCGGCCGCGCGTCGGCATGAATCATTTCGATCAACATGCGCGTGCCGGAAGAATAGGGCAGATTTGACACCACGTGCGAGATCGCTTCATCGCTCAGGAGCCCAGGGAGATCCTGAGCCAACGCATCGCCTTCAATTAATGTCAGGTTTGGCCGATCGGCAAAGGCTTCCCGCAAATAGGCAGCCAAACGCGGATCCTTCTCAATGGCGATCACCCGCTCGGCGCGCTTCACAAGATGTTCGGTCAATACCCCTAAGCCGGGACCGATTTCGAGCACGGTGTCCTCCGCCGCGAGGTGTGCCGAATCGAGAATGATTTCGAGGATGTTGTGATCGATGAGAAAGTTTTGGCCCAGTACGCGACTCGGTAAGATGTCGCGGTCAGCCAGTAATGCCTTGATCTCGGACGGACGTGTGCGCTTCATCCTTGCGCCCAAGGGTTTGGCCGTTGCGCCAATCGGATAGCCAATTTTACGGCTTCAATCATGCTGCGCGGATTCGCTGTTCCAGTGCCAGCCAGATCATACGCCGTGCCATGATCTGGAGAGGTGCGTACAAAGGGTAACCCGAGCGTTAGGTTCACGCCGCGTTCAAAGGCCATCATCTTGAAAGCCGCCAATCCCTGATCATGATACATCGCAATCACGGCGTCATACGCCCGTTGCCGGACCTGATGGAAAACCGTATCTGCGGGCACCGGGCCGACCAGTTGCGCGTCGCCAACGCGCGCCCGCTGCATCGCGGGCGCGATGACGGTCGATTCCTCTGTGCCCAATGCGCCCCCGTCCCCGGCATGTGGATTCAATCCACACACCGCCACGCGGCGTTGACGGGATCCCAGCCACTCCAATCCTTGCAGCGTTGTGTCGATGGTGCGCACGAGGCTGGGAATGGTGAGGCGACGAGCCACTTGGCGCAGGGGAAGATGGCGCGTTGCCAGCACGACCCGAAAATGGCCGGCCAGCAGCATCATGTCGACATGTTTCACGTCCGCACAACGGGCCAATAATTCAGTGTGTCCGGGGACATCAAGGCCTGCCTTGTCAAAGCCTTCTTTATTGATCGGCGCGGTAACGATGCCGTCCAGTTGTCCGCGTAAGGCAGCTTGCGCAGCGTGCACAATCCAATCGTGTGCTCGGCGCGCGGCCGGTGCCGAGCACGTGCCCGGTTGATATTTGAGCGGTCGCGGTTCTGGCTTCGGATCCCAACAGGTGATTGCAGCAGATGGATCGCCCTGAGTCGGATCCCACTCGGGCGGAGCCGCGCGCCTGGCTTTGCGAAAAAGCGAAGTGATATGTTCGCGATCGCCAACCAGCACAAGACGCACCTGTTTTGGCCACGTGGAGCGAGCAGCTTGCACGGCCACTTCCGGGCCGACGCCGTTGATGTCGCCGAGCGTAATGCCGATCCTGACGGGCCGCTTGCTCATGAGGACTATTGCGCTGCGTCCAGGTGAAAGACCTGGACATGATGTCGGTTACGTAGTCGATTGATCCACGCCTCGAAAATGCGCTCCTCTTCAGCGCGCCGTACGCTGAGTGCCAGATCATCACGGACATCTTCGAAGCGTTGCAGTCCGCCTTCGCGTCGACCTTCCACAAATACGAGATACCAAGCCGTATCTGTTTCGATCCACTCGCTAACCTCGCCCGAGTCGAGCGCTTCAGCCGCTTGGGCTAAATCGGCCCGCAGCATGCGTTGCGGGTCAATCCAGCCACGATCACCACCGTTGGCTGCAAAGCGGTCGGTCGAGTATTGTTGCGCGAGCAGGGCAAAATCGTCCGGTGCTGCGATGGCATCCTTAATTTGCATGGCTTGTTCCCGCAGCGCACCCTGATCTGTTTCTTCGTCGATCGCGAGGGTGATGATCCGAATACGGGTGCCGGGCTCTGTAAAGAATTCATCTCGTCGTGTTTCATAGGCCTCACGTATTTGGCGAGGGGACACGACGACATTGGGTAACACTTTTTCGCTTCGGAGCGACATGATCTTGAGCTGATCCCCGAGTTGGCGACGCCACTCCTCCATGCTCAAGCCTTCTTGGGCTAGCGCGCGTAAGAGCATGCCCCGATCCCCATCAAATTCTTCGACGAGCACGGCTTGCACTTGCTCGTCGATAATTTGACGAGGAATTTCGCCGCCCATGGCGCTGAATTCCTCCAGAATTAAAGACCGCTCAATCGCGTTTTGCAGCACGCGTTCATACGCTTGATCCAATCGATTCATCAACTCGGCACCGCTGAACTGTTGGCGTAATTGACGCTCCATCGGTTCAAGTGCTGAGCGCAACTCTCCGAACGTGATGACACGCTCATTGACCATTGCCGCCACGCCGTCGACGCGGATGGTCTCGGTCGCATCAGCGTTAACGCCAGCCAAGCCAAGCAGAACAATTAAAAATAAACAATATGCTCTCATAGAGGGCAAACGTACTCAAACCATGCGTCTTGCGCAAACACCAAGTCGTCTGCAGATGCGGGCGGTCGAGACGCTATCGAGCAGATCCGCGCCAGTGCAACTTCTGTCGTAGCACACCGAAGTAGCGATATTCCGGCAAGTGAATGAAGCGGGCATAACCGGTATGGCGACGAATATGCACGATATCGCCGATCGCCAACTCCAGTTCACCTTGGCCGTCTGCGGAGAGAAGCGGTCGCTTGTTGTCGGGAATATCGGAAACTTGGACTGCAATGGCGCACTGGTCAGGTAATACCAAAGGTCGCGCGCTCAGCGTATGCGGACAAATGACGTTGATATTAAACACCGGCGCAAGCGGGTGAATGATCGGGCCGCCCGATGACAACGAATGGCCGGTGCTGCCGGTGGGCGTTGCGACAATCAGTCCGTCACATAGGTATTGGGCCACTTCCTCCTCATCAATCGATAAGCCGAGCGTCAGCGCGCGGGACGAGCGACCCCAGCCCACCACGATATCATTGAGGGCCAGAAAATGTGCCATCGCACTGCCGTCTCGGTGCACAGCGCAAGCGAGCAACGATCGCTCGGAGATCGAATAATCGCCAGCCACCAGCACATCAATGGCATGCTCCAATTCGTCTTCTGTTACACTCGTCATGAAGCCGAGGCTGCCAAGATTCACGCCTAGCACAGGCGTATCGGCTCCATCAATCAAGCGCACCGCATTCAGCATGGTGCCATCGCCGCCCAGCGCCAAAACCACATCCGCCGATTGTGCGAGTGCTTCGGGTGCCACCTGCTCCGCACCCGGTAAAAGGGATGCGGCGTCAGCCGTGGTCAGTATCTGCAGTTGTTTTTCCTCGGCCTTGTCGGCCAAGCGCTGCAGCACCGCTTGCGCGTGAGCCTTTTGCTTGTTGGCGATGATCCCTATGCGTTTCATGCTACTTTCCACCATGCCAGAAATTCCACGTTGCCTGCGGGGCCAGTGATGGGCGACCGACAAACGGCTTGCCAGTTCCAGCCCATTTCCTCTTCACCAAAAGCACGTATGCGGCGTTGCACCTCCTGGTGCACACGTGGATCCTTAACGACGCCGCCTTTACCTACTTGTTCGCGTCCTGCTTCAAACTGCGGCTTGATTAGCGTGATCACATCGTGCCCCGATTGCAAGACCCGACTCAGGGCCGGCAGTATCTTGGTGAGCGATATGAAGGACACATCGACGACCGCTAAATCCGGCTTGTGCTCGAACAGGTCGGGCTCCAAGTGTCGCGCGTTGAGGCCCTCGATCGGGGTCACGCGTTCGTCCTGGCGCAGCGACCAGTGCAACTGCCCTTTGCCTACATCGACGGCATACACATGGCGCGCCCCATGTTGTAATAAGCAATCGGTAAAGCCGCCCGTTGATGCCCCAACATCGATCGCAACCCGGCTTTCGATCGGGATTGAAAACGTGTCCAGCGCAGCGACCAATTTTTCGCCGCCCCGCCCAACAAATTGTGGTGGTTGCTCGACCTCAACCTCAGTGTCGTCGGGATACGTGTGACCAGGCTTGGTGACGGGTTGATCCGCAATCCGAACCGAACCCGCGCGGATAAGGGCCTGCGCCTTTTCGCGACTTTCCACTAAGCCGCGCTGCACGAGCAGCAGGTCGAGCCGAATCTTATTGCTCATGATCGCGTGTTACCTTCCTAACGCCTGAATTGATCCAAATTCGGCATTCCGCCGGGATTGATCTCGAGTTCTACGACCTCTTCGCCGCGTAAGATGGAAATCATGACCGGTTCGCCCACCGTGTGCTGGAAAATCGCACGCCGAACTTCGAGTGCCGAGCTGACCGGTCGATTGTTGATGCGCTGAATAATATCGCCCCGCTCAATGCCGCCTGCCTCGGCCGGGCTGTTCCTGAAGACTTCTTGCACCTCCACCCCGTCGGCGGCGGGCTGCATGAGCACCCCAATCCAAGGATGCGTAATTTCGCCTGTCGCGATTAAGGAGCCAGCCACGCGCATCGCTAGGTTCCCGGGCACCGCGAAACCAATGCCCACATTGCCGGCATCGCGCGCACCACCGCTATGGATCGCGGCATTAATCCCCACCATGCGACCGTCGGCATCAACCAATGGCCCGCCGCTGTTGCCCGGATTGATCGGCGCTTGCGTTTGAATGAAGTCTTCGTATGGCAACATCCCGATGACGCGTCCCTTTTGGCTCACGATACCCATGGTGACGGTACTTGAGAGATTGAAGGGGGAACCAATCGCGATTGTGAATTCGCCCACGCGCAGCGCATCTGAATCGCCAAACTCAATCGCCTCAAATCGTATGTCGGGCTCAGCCAATATACGGACGACGGCCAGATCGGTGTGCGGATCGGTTCCGACCAGCTCGGCTTCGTACACGGTGCCATTATCGAGCACGACCTCAATTTGGCGGGCATTGTTGACAACGTGATGACTCGTGAGCACGTACCCTTGTCGATCAATGATCACGCCGGAACCTTGACCCGGAATACGCCGCTCCATCCGGTAAAGCTGTCCGAAAAAGAAGTCGCGGGCCAGTTCGTGGCGGACGGCTTCCGTGCGTATGACGACGACAGAGGGCAGCACCTTTTCCACAATGTCCGCAATCTGGTCGCCAAATGCGCGCAGTGGATTCATCGGTGCGTCTTGTGCTGCGCGAGTTGTTAACGGCAAAACAACGAGCAACGTCGCCAATACGAGATATAAACGGATGCAAGTATTGCGTGTAATCATAGTGAGGACATTACGTTACCCCTGCCGCATTATCCAACAGAAAACGCGGCATCGCTGGACAGTCACCTTTTACCCTAGCTATACTACGCCGATGTACTTGGATTTCTATGGTTTGGCTGAGCACCCGTTTCATGTCACGCCCGACCCACATTTTATTTTTTGGACGGAGCAACATCGCGATGCGCTGGATCATTTGCTCTACGGGATCACTGAACGCAAGGGGTTCGTGGAACTAACCGGTGAGGTGGGCACCGGCAAAACCACGCTGTGTCGCGTGTGCCTCGAAGAGCTTGGGGAAGAGGTAGATACCGCCTTGGTGCTCAATCCGTTCTTGTCCGAGGAGCAGTTGTTGCGAGCGCTGATCGCTGACTTCGGATTATCAACCGACGCCACCGACTTGCTGAGCTGCATCCAAGCCCTTTACGAGTTTCTCCTTGCCCGGCATGACGCCGGACGCACGGTGGTGGTTTTTATCGATGAGGCACAAAATCTGCCACTCAAAACCATGGAGCAATTGCGGTTGCTTTCAAACTTCGAAACGGATCAGGCCAAGCTTTTACAAGTTGTCTTGTGCGGCCAACCGGAGTTGCGTCAACGCTTGCGCCAGCCGGAACTACGGCAATTGCGTCAGCGCATCTCGGTCCGATTCACGCTGGGCCCCTTGAACGAGCAGGACACGGCACGTTACATCGGGCATCGATTAGCCATTGCGGCGAGTGGTGCGATGCCTAAAATCGAATTTACTGAAGCAGCGATATGGATGATTTATGGTCACAGTAGGGGATGCCCACGCTTGATCAACGCGCTAGTAGACCATTCGTTGATCGCAGGATATGTTAATCAAAGTCATGTGATTGATCAGGCCTGTCTTCATCGAGCAATCGCACAGTTGGAAGGAGACCACAGATGAGTCTACTGGGAGATGCCTTAAGGCGTAAGCGCAAAGAAGAGGAAGAGAAGCCCCCGGAGGCCCAGCCGGCCGAGAAGAGGGTGATCAATCTGGAAGGATCGAGTCCATCCAGGCCCGCCGCGATCAAGAAGTCCTCCAGCATAAAGCCACCCGCGGAAGAGCCCGACCTGCGGGATGACTCTGAGCGCACAATTTCATGGCGCGAAGAGGTCAACGATGACGACCAGCCCGTTGCGGCGTCTGCTCCTAAGCCTGCGACACTGTCGAAGCCAAAAGTGCGAGCGGCTGCGCCGAGTCAATCGTTGTCGGTCCAAAAGCGCGAGTCGAAAACGAAGCCGCCGAGAAAGAAGCGTCGCGAATGGGTGGCTGCTTTCATTGTCTTCTTGTGCCTGCTATTGCTCGTGATGATCGGTGGCGTGATCTATCACTTGGTCGTGTATCGCGAAGATGCCGTCGATATGGTTTTTCAACGATTCTTCCCGGCAACGGAAACTTCCGAGCCTGTGGAGGTCGCGGCGGATCCTGAGCCGCGTGAGCGGACCAGTCGCGCCGCCCGATTGATCGATACCGCCACGCGTGCCACGGATCAGGCCGCCGAACGGGCACGCGAAACGGACGAAGCGCTTGATCTTGGCGATTCGGATACCGTTACTCCATGGCCCGAACCGGAGCCAGTGATTGAGCCCGAACCGGTTGAGACGCCTCGCCCCACGACGCCCGTTGAAGCGGACGCAAGTCCGCAGACGCCGATTCAGGAACAAGCCTCCGTGGCCGATGAGGAGGTCGTTGCGACGGAAGAGGCTCCAGCCGCAGCGCCGATAGAGTCCGACGTAGTGGTTTGGCCTGAATTGCGCGTTCAGGCGGCTATGGGTTCCGGAAGCAGCGGGTCAGCATTGGTGAACGGTCAATTAATCGATATGGGTAGCACCTTTCAAGGTGTGGAGTTGATCGAAATTACTACGCGCGGCGTGCGCGTTCGTTACCACGACGAAGAGCGCATTATCCCCGTTCGTCGCTAGAAGCAGCGTATAGGGCCTGGCACTTCCGTCCTCGCCAACCGCCGGCCGCCCTTAAGTGGAGCGGTCCGAGGTCGCCGTAAGGCGGCAGGACCTTCCGTCTCCGTAATACTTGTTCCACATAAGCCTTTCTGATTAACTACGCGGCGATGAGCGCTAGCTCAACCGGAATCATTTAAAGAGGACAGAAGAATGAAAGTAGTATTAGCCTATTCAGGTGGTTTGGATACGTCGGTGATCATTCAGTGGTTGCTGGACGAATACAAAGCAGAAGTGATCGCCTTCGCAGCCGATTTGGGGCAGGAAGAGGAGTTGACGGGTTTGGATGAGAAAGCCCGCAACAGTGGTGCCTCCAAGGTATATATCGATGATTTGCGCGCGGAGTTCGCCAAAGATTTTGTCTTTCCCATGATTCGGGCTGGTGCGGTATATGAGTCGGGCTATCTGCTCGGGACCTCCATTGCGCGTCCGCTGATTTCGAAACGCATGATTGAAATCGTGCGCGAAAATGGTGCTGAGGCGATCAGTCATGGTGCGACAGGCAAGGGCAATGACCAAGTCCGCTTCGAAATCACGGCCTACGCGCTTGAGCCGGGCATCAAAATCATCGCCCCGTGGCGTGAGTGGGACTTTAAGTCGCGCACCGATCTGATCAACTACGCGAAGCAGCACAATATTCCGGTGCCCGTCACCGCCGCCAAGCCCTACAGTATGGATCGCAACCTGCTGCACATCAGTTTTGAAGGCGGCATTTTGGAGGATCCTTGGGCAGAGCCGCCGAAGGATATGTTCAAGTTGTCCGTCGCACCGGAAGACGCACCGGATACCCCTGAGGAAGTCACGATTGAGTTCGAGCGCGGCGATGCGGTGGCGATTAATGGTGAGCGTATGAGCCCGCTGGATGTCATGTTGACGCTGAATAAATTAGGTGGGCGTCATGGCATTGGCCGGGTTGACTTGGTGGAGAACCGCTTCGTCGGCATGAAGAGCCGCGGCGTGTATGAAACGCCCGGCGGCACGATTCTCTATCGTGCTCGTGAGGCCGTCGAACAATTGACGATGGATCGCGAAGTGCTGCATATGCGGGACAGCTTGGTGCCGCAGTATGCGAAACTTGTGTACAACGGATTCTGGTTTGCGCCGGAACGCGAAATGTTGCAAGCCGCGATGGATCAAGCGGCCGCCACCGTGAATGGTACGGCACGCTTGAAGCTGTTTAAGGGTAATTGCATCGTCGTCGGTCGCAAGGCGGACAAGTCCTTGTATGATCCGGAGATCGCCACCTTTGAGGAAAGCGATGCCTACGATCAAAAGGATGCTGCCGGGTTCATTAAATTGAACGCGCTGCGTCTGCGCACGCGTGCAGCGATGCAACAGAAATAAAGCGAGCTTCTTGCTTTTCGCGTGTCCGGTCGTATCGTCGGCGCGCAGGTTTAGCAGCGCATCTCACGTCTATGTGATCTGCGCGGAAAGGATTTCATGTCAGCATTTACATATCGTAGCGGGGTACTGCATGCCGAAGATGTTTCGGTTGAAACGTTGGCGGAGGCGCATGGGACACCGTTGTACATCTATAGCCGATCGCATTTGATTGAGCAGTATGGCGCGTTGGCGGCGGCGATGAAGCCCGTGAAGCCTTCCATTTACTTTGCCATCAAGTCGAACTCGAATCTGGCGGTGATCCGGACACTCGCCGAGCAAGGTGCGGGTGCAGATGTCGTTTCGGGCGGTGAGCTCTATCGAGCGCGTCAAGCCGGTGTCCCCGCCGATCAGATTGTGTTTGCGGGTGTCGGCAAGACGGCCGAAGAGATCGATTATGCCCTCAGCGAGGATATCAAACTCTTTACAGTCGAATCGGAGCAGGAACTTGAACGCATTGCTGAGCGAGCCGCGGCGACCGGACGCCTCGGTCGCGTGGCGATCCGGGTTAATCCGGATGTCGATCCGCACACACACAAATACACCAGTACCGGCAAGGCCGAGAATAAGTTCGGCGTGGATTTGTCGCGGGCCGAGCGCGCCTATGAGTTGGC
>SLCI01000033.1 GCA_007125875.1 Kiritimatiellia bacterium
ACTTCGGCGTGATTCCGGAACGTGTCTTGGCGTTCATGATGGATGCCGAAAGTGAATTGTATAAGCTGGGCGTGCCGGTGAAAACACGTCACAACGAAGTGGCACCAAGCCAGTTCGAAGTCGCCCCTGTTTACGAAAACGCCAATGTCAGCGCCGACCATCAGCATTTGGTGATGATCACGTTGCAACGTGTAGCTCACAAGTATGGCATGGTTTGCCTGCTACACGAGAAGCCGTTTGCCGGTGTGAATGGTTCGGGTAAGCACTTGAATTGGTCCATGGGCAACGAAGCGCTTGGTAACTTGCTTGATCCGGGCGAAACTCCGCACGACAACGCTCAGTTCTTGGTATTTGCTGCAGCCGTCATACGTGCCGTACACAAGTACAGTGCGCTCCTGCGTGCATCGATTGCGCATGCTGGCAATGATCATCGTCTGGGTGCTAACGAAGCGCCGCCGGCGATCATCTCTATCTTCCTCGGTGAGCAGTTAACGGATGTTTTCATGCAGCTCGAAAAGGGTTCGGCAAAAGAGTCCAAGAAGCCCGGCTTCCTGAAGGTCGGCGTGGACACCTTGCCGGTGCTGCCACGGGATGCGGGTGATCGTAACCGTACCAGTCCGTTTGCTTTCACGGGTAACAAGTTCGAATTCCGCGCCGTCGGTTCAAGCCAGTCGATTGCCGGTCCTTTGGTCATCCTCAACACGATTGTGGCCGAGAGTCTCGATTACGTGGCGACTGAGCTGGAGAAAGCAACCAAGG
The DNA here is from genome assembly GCA_007125875.1 of Kiritimatiellia bacterium. Classification (GTDB taxonomy): domain Bacteria; phylum Verrucomicrobiota; class Kiritimatiellia; order SLAD01; family SLAD01; genus SLAD01. Next base: position 760 of record SLCI01000033.1, read on the forward strand.
GTAACGCAGCCAAGCTGAATGCCGCTGTGCAGAAATTACTGCAAGGCATCGTGAAAGAGCATAAGGCTGTCATCTTTAATGGCGACGGTTACTCGGATGAATGGCAGAAGGAAGCCGCCAAGCGTGGTTTGCCGAATCTGAAAAATACGGCCACCGTTATGGAATCGGTGGGTGCCAAAGATAATTCGGACGTGCTGGCGAAGTACAAAGTCTTGTCGAAGCGTGAATTTGGTAGCCGTAACGAAATCTATACGGAACGGTATGTGACCGAGATTACAACCGAAGCCTTATGCGTGCTGGAAATGACCAAGACGATGGTCCTACCGGCCGCCTATCGTTATCAAGGCGAGTTGGCTTCGACAGCTGCTGCGTTAGTGGCCGCTGGTAAGCAAGCGGACACTCGGTCGCTGGACAAAGTCTCGGCACTCGTGTCTTCACTAGAGGACCAGATTGGTTCGCTGGAAGAGGCCGTAGAGGAGCATGTGGCAGGCAGTGTGGTGAAACACGCCTTGCACGCCCGCAATAACATCTTCCCGGCGATGGAGGCCGTACGTGAGACGGCCGATGCGCTGGAAAGCATTGTCGCAGACGACCTCTGGCCGCTGCCGACTTACCAAGAGATGCTCTTCATCAAGTAAGAGACATACCTCCCACAACACACACAAAAAGGGCCCGCCATTCGGCGGGCCTTTTTTGTTGCGGGCTAGAACGTGGATTGCTGTTCGTTCAGTAAGCTCGTCCACCGTCTAACGACGACGGCTACGGAATTATCTATCATGCGCTAACGCTGAAATCGCTCAGCAGCTCTCGGCGGTGGTTCGACGGGATCCGGTTGCTGTTGGCGCAGATGAATATAGCGAGCGGTCAAGCCGACGAAGAACAAGGCGAGAATGAACACCACGAGCTTCCGTTCATCGTGTGTAAGATGAAACCACAACCGCCAGCGATTCTGTCGCCCATCTGCTTGCTTCTTCCCCACTATCCGCGTCCTCAGGATACCGCAATATTTACCAGTCGGCCGGGCACAACAATGACCTTCCGCACCGTACGGCCTTCAATCCACTTCTGTACCTGCTCATTCGACAAGGCCTCCTGCTCCAAGGCTGCCTGATCCGCTGTCGCGCTGACCATAATACGCCCGCGTAACTTTCCATTCACTTGCAATACCATTTCCACTTCATCGCGATGCAACGCCGCCTCGTTAACCTTCGGCCACGCGGCCCGCAAAATGCCGCCCTCATGACCTAGTTCCTGCCACAACTCCTCGGCAATATGGGGCGCGAACGGAGAGATCAAGAGAACGATGGAGTCCATCGTTTCACGGAACACCGCTCGCGCCGCCTCGCTGGACTGATCATTCACCTCGAGGTCATCGATCGCATTCATCAATTCCATAATCTGCGCGATTGCGGTGTTAAAGTGAAAGTCACCATCCAAGTCGCGGGTAATGCGACGAATCGATTCATGCAGCTTACGATAAAGATCGCGTTCCGCTGAAGCCAACTCATCCAGCGCAGGCACAGCGGACGGTGCGGCCCTCAAAAGGCCGCGATGCAGTTGAACTTTGCGCCACACTCGGCGCAGAAATCGGTACGCACCCTCGACGCCGGCATCATTCCACTCTGCCTCCTTCTCGGGCGGGCCGATGAATAGGGTGTAGAGACGAACCGTATCCGCGCCATACCGCTGAATGAGGGCTTCGGGGCTGACGACGTTGCCTTTGGATTTGGACATCTTATAGAGTTGTCCATCCTTTTCGCTTCGCTTCGTGATCATGCCCTGTGTAAACAGGTGCGCGAACGGTTCCTGGAAGTTGATCAATCCCAAGTCGTAAATCGCCTTGGTAAAGAACCGCGCATACATCAAGTGCAAGATCGCGTGCTCGATGCCGCCGATGTATTGGTCAACCGGCAACCAGTCATTGCATCGCGCCGTATCAATCGCCTGCGTCGCGTCCTGGGCGGATAGATAGCGGAAGAAATACCAGCTCGAGTCGACGAACGTATCCATCGTATCACTTTCACGCCGCGCCGGTTTGCCACATTTGGGGCAAGTACACTGAATGAACGAGTCACTGTATTTTAGCGGCGACTCGCCCGAGGGCTTGAACTCCACATTTTCCGGTAGCAACACGGGCAGATCTTCTTCCGGAACGGGCACCATGCCGCAGTCTTCACAATAAATAAGCGGGATCGGCGCACCCCAGTAGCGTTGCCGACTGATCAGCCAGTCGCGCAGGCGATACTGAACTTGCGGTCCGCCAAATCCCTGCGATTCCGCGTGGGCTGCCATTTCGGGAATGGCCTCGC
>SLCI01000025.1 GCA_007125875.1 Kiritimatiellia bacterium
GCATTAATCACTCAGCATGAAGATCAATCCTTCCAAGCGCCCGTTTTGGATGGGGTGATTTCGAGCGATGAATACGGCCCGGGCAATAGCTACTCGTTCAGTGGAGGTGGTTCAGGGTTCGGTGGGCAGTTCGGCAATGCCACAATGTACATGAAGGCTAGTGTCGCCAATCTCTACATCGCCTTCGAAAATCTCGGCGTGCCTACGGATGCGAACCAGTATTTGATTTATTTCAACACGCGGTCGGGCGGCTTTCAGCCGAACGGCACGGATATGGACGACGCCTCGGACGCTGGCCGCAGCAATGTCTCGCGCATGTCCCGGGATGGAGCGGATAGCGTGACGTTTCATGATGGCGCAACGACGGCGAGCCCGGATTTTGCGTTGTTGCTAAATAATCGTTCCGAAAGTGACGGCGGATTCGCCGCACTACTCGAGCTGGCGCCGGCCGGACAGCACCATAACTTGTTGACGATGCAGCGCTCAGCGCTGGGTGCTTCGGTGATCGAGTTTGCAATTCCCTTGAGCACGTTAGGCCTGTCGCCGGGGGATAGCGTCGACTTTGCCGCCTTCAATATCAGCGCCACGGGATTTCTCTCCAACGAAGGCATTCCCGCGACCGGGCTCGGCAGCAATCCTGGTTTCGCCGACGGACAATCGAATGAGTTCGCCGACTTTCATCGATTCACGACCTTCAGCGCGGGGCCACAAGTCGGCCTGACGGAGCGCGTACCGAATGTGACATTAGCGATGCCCGAAGAGTTGCCGCCCGAGGCGTCGCAAAGCTATCAAGTGGAAGATGCATTCGGGGGGCTGGCGTTCAATCTTCCGATGAGCATTCGCGTGCCGCCGGGAGAAACGAATCGACTATTCGTGTCCGAGCGAGCGGGCCAAATTGTTGTTGTGACGAATCTTGCCACGTTGGGTACGAGTACATTCTTCGATCTTTCGAGCGTGATCGCAACAGATGGTGAGGGGGGGCTAATCAGCTTTGCGTTCCATCCGGACTACGCCAACAACGGTTACTTCTACGTTTACTATTCGCTCATGACCTCGACCTCGTTGGGGAACGGGTTTCACTTGCGGTTATCCCGATTTCAGGTGTCCGCCAGTGACCCGAATTGGACCGACTCAGCAACGGAGCAAGTGTTGTTCACGCAATATCATCGTCGCCGGAACCACAATGGTGGCGATCTGCATTTCGGTCCGGATGGTTATTTGTATGTATCGCTCGGCGATGAAGGTGGCGGTAACGATCCATACGATAACGGACAACGGATTGACGGAGGCTTCTTCTCTTCAGTTATGCGTATCGACGTGGATATGAAGCCCGGCAGTATTGCGCCCAATCCGCATCCTGCTATCGCGGGCAGCACCACCAACTACGCGGTCCCGGCTGATAATCCCTTCATCGGCGCAACGGAATTCAATGGTGAGTCAGTCGATCCCGACGAAGTCCGCACGGAGATTTATGCCATCGGTTTGCGGAACCCATTCCGATTCACATTCGATGCCGCAAACGGTGACTTGTTGTTAGCCGATGTGGGGCAGGGCGCGCGTGAGGAGATCAATCTGATTACGGCCGGTGGAAACTATGGCTGGAAATGGCGCGAAGGGTTAATCCCGACGCCGGGCATTGGGACGCCGCCTTCGGGTTTCACGAACTGGATTGATCCGCTGATCGAGTACACACACGGTAGCGCGACCAATCAGGGGCGCTCTGTCACAGGCGGCGTCGTCTACTATGGTGACGCCTTTCCCGAACTGCTCGGCCACTACATCTTCGGCGATTATGTCAGTGGACATGTTTGGTCTATGACACACGATGGCACCAATGCGACATCGTTTAACTGGTTGGGCACCACGCCCAACATCGTCTCATTTGGCGAGGATCCGCGTAATGGTGACGTGCTGATTGCCGGCTTGACCCAAGGGCCACTACGGCGTCTCGTGCGCGCGGCTGGAGATCCGAATGATCTCCCACAAACGCTTTCGGCCACCGGCGCGTTCTATGACCTGGAAAACCTCGTCCCGTTTGCCGGCATTGTGGCGTACGACCTGAACGTGCCGTTTTGGTCGGACAATTCCCTGAAAAAACGCTGGTTCTCGGTTCCCGATCCTAGTGACGTGATACAATTCGCACCGGAAGGTCCGTGGACATTTCCCGATGGTACCGTATGGATTAAGCACTTCGATTTGGAATTGATCAAAGGTGATCCAAGCTCCGCTCAACGACTTGAGACACGCTTACTGGTGAAGAACAATTCTGGAGCGGGCGGGTATGGCGTGACCTACCGCTGGGGCTCCTCAACGGATGATGCCGTCTTGGTTCCAGCGGGAGGATTGAACGAGTCTTTTGTGGTTCAAGATGGCGGTGTGATTTATACGCAGGTCTGGCGATACCCGAGTCGTAATGAATGTCTGCTATGTCATCAGCCCGATGCCGGTTTTGCGCTAGGCTTCAATACGGAGCAGTTGAATCGCGATTTCAGCTTCGCCGGTGTGGTCACCAATCAATTGTGTGCCTTCAGCGAGGTGGGCTATCTCGATACGGATGTGAAAGATACCATTCACACCTTGCGCGCTTTGGCGCATCCGACCAACACGCTGTATAGCCTCGAGTATCGTGCCCGGTCCTACATTCATGCCAATTGCGCCAGTTGCCATTTCCCCGACGGTCCGTTCCTTGGGAACTTTGATGCGCGGATTGAATCGGCTTTGTCCCAAACTGATCTGCTGAACGGAGTGCTCGCCAACGAGCAGGGGAATCCCGATAACCGCACGATCGTGCCGGGCGATCCGGCGTTATCCATGATTCACACGCGGATCGCCTCCGATGGCGGCGATCGCATGCCGCCGGTCGGGTCGAATGTGATCGACACCGACGGGGTTGCATTGGTGGTAGATTGGATCAACGAATTGGTCGGCTACCAATCGTTCGAAGACTGGCAGTTAGTTCACTTTGAGAGCACCACGGATCCCGACGCACAGCCTGGGGCCGATCCCGATGGCGATGGCGCGGATAATTGGACCGAGTATCTAACCGGCACCGATCCGAACGATCC
>SLCI01000144.1 GCA_007125875.1 Kiritimatiellia bacterium
CGCTTTTGTTTGCCGCCACGGCGCCGACCGCTGAGCAGGTCGATCAACAAAATGACCGCCGACAGCAATACGAAGACGGCAATCACCCAGATAAAGACAATCGGTATCGTGTTGTCACCCGTAATCGGGTGGCCGAACGGACTGATGGCATGTGTCGCGGCAATCGCAACTAACAACGTGACAATAATGGTCGTGAGGGTGCGCAGAATTTCTTGTAACGGATATTTGGACACGGCTGCTCGACGCAAGGCCCATTCACCCAGAAAACGCCGGGTCGCAACCAGGGCCAGCATGGCGAAAAGACCAACATGCAAGAGAGGAGTTAGTGGTACGTCAATAGCCGGCAGCGAGAACCACAGCAAGGCTGGCAGAGTAAACATGTAAACGGTTTGCGCTGCGAAAATCAGGAAGGCAAACCAGTTTTCGCGTGTCCGGGCCAAGTACGCTGTTGTTTTGAATCGGTAAGGTGCCGACTGGGGTAATGCAACCGCGCTCTTGATCAGGCATAGCACACCGCCACTGATGCCGAGAACGGCCAGATGAAGCGGATGCTGCTGCCCGCCAAAGGCCCAGAGTAACAGCAGTGCCAGCGCCACGCTTAACCAGCCGGCCTGATAGGTATGCAGGACAACCTCTTTCGCTAACCGATGCGAAGGGCGGTAATGCGGAAACATCGGTTGGATCTGTTTGGCCGCTTCACCATGCTCAGGTGGAACGATATGTGGTGTGCTACTCATGCCATTGCGTGAAGGGATGCTGGCAAAGCTGGGCGTTACGGTAGCGCGGATCATCGGTTACTTCGTCTCTCACCCAGTCGGGGAGCTTGATCTCTTGGTCAAATGCTTCCAGTTCCACTTCGGCCACAACCAAGCCTTGGTTGGCACCATGGAATACATCGACCTCCCAGGTCAAGCCTTCGAAAGAAAGGACATAACGCGTTTTTTCGATGATGGGATAGGGCGATAAGTGCAGCAGTTGTTCTGCTTCCATGAGCGGTACGGGATACTCGAATTCGGGGCGGGCTCCGGCAATCGGTCGGCCTTTGATTCCGAGCCAGCCCTGATCATCTGCAATCCGAATGCGGATTGTGTTTATATTGCTGACGGCGAGGTATCCTTGACGTATGGAGCGCGATCGCGGTGCTTGACGCCACGCATCGCCGGCTACAAGAAATTTCCGTTCGATCTCAATGCCCATGGTGTTTTCGATCCATTATCGACCATTCGAGCATCGCAGCATATCTCGCTGTGGCACTCGATCTATTCGCGGATTTGGCCGTCCCCTGCGATAACAAACTTATACGTTGTCAGTTCTTCCAGGCCCATGGGGCCACGCGCGTGCAGCTTGTCCGTGCTGATACCAATTTCTGCGCCCATACCGAATTCGGCCCCATCGGTAAATCGTGTTGAGGCGTTCACATAGACTGTGGCGGAATCCACCCCTTGCGTGAAGCGCTTCTGATGGTTGGCCGTCTCACTCACAATCGCATCGGAATGATGTGAGCCATAGCGATTAATGTGCTGAATGGCTTCTTCCAGGTTCTCGACAACGCGGATGGCCAAAATCAGATCCAAATATTCCGCGGTCCAATCATCTTCAGTTGCCGCTTGAATGTCGGGTAGAATCACGCGGGTTTGCGCGCAGCCGCGCAACGCCACTTGACGGGTGTTCATGCGGTCGGCAAAGGCCGGCAGAAAAGTCGACGCGATATCCTTATGAACCAGCAACGTTTCCATGGCATTGCATACGCCGGGTCGCTGACATTTCGCATTTTCAGCAACACTGACAGCCATATCGAGCTCGGCACTGTCATCAATATAGGTGTGGCATACGCCCTTATAGTGCTTGATGACCGGAACGCGGGCCATTTCGGTCACCGCATTGATGAGTCCCTCTCCGCCGCGGGGAATAGCGAGATCTACCCGTCCGACCATTTGTACCAGCTCACGGACCGCGTCACGATCAGTGGTTTCGACCAGTTGTATCGAATGAGGAGGGAGGCCCTTTTTCTCGCCGCCCGATTGTAGGATGTCGACAATGATCTTGTTGGAGTGCATTGCCTCGCGGCCACCGCGCAAAATCACGGCATTAGCCGTTTTAAAGCATAATCCTGTCGCATCAGCGGTGACATTTGGGCGGGACTCGTAAATGATGGCGATCACACCGATCGGTACACGAGTTTTAACGATCTCCAATCCGTTCGGACGCATCCAGCGGGTGATTTTTGTGCCAACGGGGTCTTTCAGTACCGCCACATCGCGCAGGCCCTTGATCATCGCGTCGATGCGAGCATCGTTAAGCTCCAAGCGATCGAGCAGGGCAGGGCTTAATCCAGCGGCTGTGCCAGCATCTAAATCCTTGGCATTTTCGGACTGGATATCCGTACGGCGTGCGTCCAGCTCGTCGGCCATGGCCTCTAGGATAGCATTCTTTTTCCGTGTGGTCAGGCTGGCGAGTTGATGCGCAGCGTCGACCGCGCGGTCTCCCATGCCTAACATATCTTCATGCAAACCCATACCCGTCTCTCCTTCTCTAGTCGGTGACCGCAGCGGTGACTGGGGCCCGATTCAAAATCAGCATATGATCACGATGAATCACCTCATCATAATCCTTGGAACCAAGCAAGGGCGCAATTTCGGAGGTTCTGCGCCCCTTGATGATCTCTAGATCCGTGCTGCTATATTCCGTTAAACCGCGCGCAATCAGTGCGCCATTTTCTGTGCGAACATTAACCAGGGCACCAATCGGGAAACGCCCTTCAATCGCCTTAATCCCGGCAGGCAACAAACTTCGGCCCTGCTCTTCAATCGCTCGGCATGCGCCCGCATCCACGATTAACGTCCCTTGCGCCTTGTGGAAATATGCAATCCAGCGCTTCCGACTCGCGGTATCGCTGGTGGCGGTTTGAGAGCCGATTATCGTGCCCTCATCTTCACCGGCCATGATCCGTTGCAAGACGTGCGGTTTGCGTCCATTCGCAATCACAGCCAAGCGACCCAGATGAACAAAATCATGCGCGGACTCTAGTTTAGAGCGCATGCCTCCAATAGAAAAGAGGCTCCCTTTGCCATGAGCGAGCGCCAAGATGTCCTCAGATATATGTTCAATGTGCGAGACCCGCTGCGTCTTGCGGGCAGAAATCGGCCGACGAAAGCCGTCGACAGTGGACAAAAGGATCAGCGCTTCAGCGTCGATCAGCATGCCGACCAATGAACCTAAATGATCATTGTCGCCGAACTTGATTTCGTCAACGGCCACCACGTCGTTCTCGTTCACAACCGGAATAATGCGGTGACGTAATAAGTTCATCATGGTGTTTCGCGCATTAAGATGGCGGGCGCGATCACGCAGGTCATCATGGGTCAGCAGTACTTGTCCGATGCGACAGGACTCTCTGGCAAAAAGCGCGCTATAGCGACTCATTAGGCGCGTTTGACCAACCGCTGCGGCCATCTGCAAATCGGGCAAATTGTCGGGCCGCTCGCGCATGCCGAGAGAATGTAGGCCAGCGCCAATAGCGCCTGACGAAACCACCACGATTTCTTTCCCCGCGTGATGCAGGGCCGCGATATCTTTGACCAGTTCGCGCATGCGACGCAGATCGGGGCGTCCGGTTTTCTGAATCAGCACCCGGCTGCCAATCTTTATGACAATTCGGCGCGCCCGGGCTAATTGTAATCGTATGGGGTGTTTGCTTTTCATGGCTTTACACGAATGGCCAATCGAGTTATCACATTATCTTGTTTCTGTCGAGAATTGGCCCTGACCGATAAAGCCGGTGATGCGCACGCGGTAGGTTGGTAGGCGAGGGTAGGCATTAAACGGGTTGGGTGGAAGTGTCTTTCGCGAATTGCTGAGGAGAACAAGTTTATGAAGATGTCGATAGCTGAAGATGTGGCTCAATCCTTGGTCGATGGTAATTGGTACTCTCCTTACGATGTTTTAGGATGGCACCCCGCTGCAAAAGGACAATCCGGTAGCTGGATTCGCACCTATCAGCCTTTCGCAAAATCCGTTCAGGTGCTGGAAAAGGGTGGCAGTCGGAAGTGGGCCGCCAAGAAGGTGCATAAGCAAGGACTCTTTGAAGTCAACATCCCCGAAACGGAAGCGATCGATTATCGTTTTAAGATTACCGGGACTGATGGAGAAGTCTGGGAAGTAGACGATCCTTACCGGTTCCCGCTCCAAATTGGTGATGTCGATCTCTATTTGCATGGGGAAGGTACTCACTATCGCACGTACGAAAAGATGGGTGCGCATCCGATGACTATCAATGGCGTCGAGGGCGTGCACTTTGCGGTATGGGCGCCCAACGCGTGTCGCGTCGGCGTAATCGGTTGGTTCAATCGCTGGGATGGTCGGCATCACCCGATGCAGAATCGTGGCAGTTCCGGTTTGTGGGAGTTGTTTGTGCCGAATCTCAAGCCCGGCGACCTCTATAAATTTGAGATCAAATGTTCGAACGGATTCGTTGCCCAGAAGGCGGATCCCTACGCCTTCGCTGCTGAGCTCCGGCCACGCACCGCATCGGTGGTTTGGGATATCGATGCGTATCAATGGAACGACGACGACTGGATGGCGAAACGTCGTGAAACAGATTGGCTGAAGAAGCCGGTGAATGTGTATGAAGTGCACCTGGGCTCATGGAAACGCGTCGAAGCGGATGATAACCGCTGGCTGACCTATCGCGAGTTGGCCGATGAGTTAATTCCGTACGTCAAGGATCTCGGCTTCACCCATATCGAATTGTTGCCGATTTCCGAGCACCCGTTTGATGGCTCATGGGGATACCAGACCATTGGCTACTACTCCCCGACCTCGCGGTTTGGGTCACCTGACGACTTGAAGTTCTTCATTGATCGATGCCACCAAGAGGGGTTGGGCGTAATCGTGGATTGGGTGCCCGCGCACTTCCCGAAAGACGCGCACGGTCTGGCCTATTTTGATGGCTCTCATCTCTACGAGCATTCCGATCCGCGCATGGGCGAGCACATGGATTGGGGCACGCTGATCTTTAACTATGGTCGTAACGAAGTCCGTAGCTTCCTGCTTTCCAACGCTATGTTTTGGGCCGATGTCTACCATGTCGATGGCTTCCGGGTTGATGCCGTGGCCAGCATGCTCTATCTCGATTATTCCCGCAAAGACGGCGAATGGATCCCCAACGAGTATGGTGGGCGCGAAAATCTAGACGCGGTTACATTTTTGAAAAAATTCAACGAGATCGTCCATATAGATTATCCCGGCATCATTACATTTGCTGAGGAGTCCACGGCTTGGCCGATGGTGTCGCGTCCGACGTACTTGGGCGGGCTGGGCTTTGGTCTGAAATGGAATATGGGGTGGATGAACGACACGCTGGAGTATTTCAGCAAGGATTCGATTTACCGTAAGTATCATCACAACGACATTACGTTCTCGCTGATCTATGCCTTCACTGAAAACTTCATTTTACCATTTTCCCATGATGAAGTAGTGCACGGGAAAGAGCACATGCTGAACAAGTTGCCTGGCGATATGTGGCAGAAATTTGCCAACTTACGTGCGCTCTATGCCTACATGTATGCGCATCCGGGTAAGAAGCTGTTATTCATGGGCATGGAGTTCGGCCAATGGGACGAGTGGAACTGCTATAAGAGCCTTGATTGGCACCTGACGCAATGGGACCCGCACAGCAAGCTCCAGGATCTGATCCGCGAGCTGAACCGGATCTCAACAACACTCCCGGCCATGTATGAAGACGACTTCTCTTGGGACGGATTTGAGTGGATCGACTTCCACGACAGTGATCAGAGCTTGGTCAGCTTTATCCGAAAAGGAAAAGACCCACAAGACATCGTCGTGTGCGTATTCAACTTCACGCCGACGCCGCGAGAAGGGTATCGGGTTGGTGTGCCACTGCCGGGCAACTATCGTGAGATCTTAAACACCGATTCTGAGCACTTCTGGGGCAGCAACATAGGAAACGGCGGTCAACTCCCCGCTCAGCCATTGCCGTGGCAGGGGAAGGATCATTCAATTGAGATCACCGTGCCGCCACTAGCCGGTGTCTACTTTAGGCCCGAAGTAAGCGATTAAGGTGCGAACAGATCGCGCCCGTTGTTAGAGCCACTTTGCGGGTAGCCGTTACAGCTCGTTGGTGAATACCACGCCCATCTGGTCTGGAGAATCAAACGGCACAAGCTCTGCGACACCCATAATGGGCGAAACGTCACAGCGCTTGTGCCGACTTGATTTGGTGGATCGGCGAAAGCCGCCGATCCAGTCTGGGTTCACATTCAACCTAAAGCAGCGAGAGCTGCAGTGTAATTAGGCTCCTGTGCGATTTCCGGTACTTGCTCGGTGTACAGCACCTGATTGTTTTCATCGAGAACGATCACGGCGCGACTCAAAAGGCCTGCCAATGGTCCATCAATGATTTCTACACCATAATCCTGCCCGAACGAGGGTGAACGGAATGATGAGAGAGTGACAACTGCGTCGAGACCGTGGGCACTGCATACTCGTCCAGCAGCGAAAGGCAAATCTGCGGAAATATTTAGCAACACAACATTCTGCTTGTCGGCAACGTCCTTGTTGAACTGTACGGCGGACTTTTCACAAATGCCTGTATCCAGGCTCGGCACAATGCTGAGAATTTTCCGTTTACCCGCAAATTGGTCCAATCCAACATCCTCTAGTGAGCTATTCGTCAGTTTGAAGTCTGGAGCAGTTGAGCCAACCGGCAATAGATCGCCAGCGGTGTGGATCGTGTTTCCTTTAAGTGTTATTTGAGCCATTATTTCTCCTGTTAAACGTACATTTTACCTCTGTCACAAAGTTTGTCGCCAGCCGATAGGATTCCTGACGAATTGATCGCCAATTATCTTCTCCGAAACTCGGGGAAGGTGATAAAGAACAAGCCGGTCTGCAATAAACAGCGAATGCCCAGAGCCTCAGCTTGACTTAAGGCAATCGCTATCTTTTGTGGACTTGTTGCTTCTTTACGTTTTCGTGACAAGGAGAGCAAGTAATTCTGCCGTTCAGCCTGCCAGCGGAGGTCAATCAGTGTGTTGCCTTGCGCAGTGGCATGATATAACCCTTTGCCACTAGGCCCGAGGCGCTCCTGGTGCTGCTCGAGTACCATTAGACACTCACACACATCGCTGAATCCCAATTTTGTGGTAATCTTTTTTTCCCAGTCGAAGGTGGCAGGAGATTTTGACTGATCATGGCTGGCGGCAGTTTGCTGAGCAGCTATTTCTAGAAAAAAACAGTTATACCGATCTTCACTATCGCGATTGACCCTAGGCTCTAAGCGCACTGCGCTGCCTGTTCCCCTCGCGTTCGGATGGTAAAGACTGATACTGCGCCCTTTGAAGTCGGGTGCTGTTGCCGTGGTTGAGTTTGTCATTTTTGCTATACCTATGTTGGGTCTGACGGTGATCCGATCATGCGGCTCACCGTCATATTTAAATTTATGATGTAACCGCTTCCTCTTCCGTGTGGGCGGATGATGCCAAATCATCATTGGACCCACTGCGCTGCTCCAGAAACTGAATCCGCCATGCCCGCACACGCAGCTTCGAGCGCTTCTCACCGGCTTCAGACTCCCACTGATCAAGTTGCAGTTTGCCTTCAATCATGACAGGTGATCCCTTTTTTAGATATTCATGGCAGTTTTGGGCCAATTTCCCCCATGTGACGATGTCGACAAAGGTGGGCTGATTAATCCATTCGCCCTCTTTGTTCTTGTAGCGCTCGCTAACAGCCAATCCTATCTCGGCCACTTGCATCCCCGACGGAAGCGCTCGCAGGGTTGGGTCTCGGGTAAGGTTACCCATCAGAAATACGGTGTTCATTGAATGCATATCGAGCTCCTTTCTCTCTTGCTTATGTTGTTTGATCCCAGCACGTATTCATCGTGCACGTATCAAAGAGAAGTGAGCGCTCAGCTTTTCCGCGAAAAAGTGAAAAAAATACTACGTGGAAACGAAGCGTATCCGTGCTGACGGTCTTTACGGTTTTGCGCCTCCCGGGCGTATATTTCAAACCAAACATCGGACGGGGGATGTGAATACTTGCAAATCCTTAACCTATCAGCCTATCCTGCTTTATCATCGAATTGAGAACGTATGGAAAACTCTGTATTCCTTTTTTTAGTCAGTAATGCCGCGTTGCTCATCACGCTGGCTTATGCCTATAGCCTGATTTCTGCATACGAGTCCAAAGAGACGACTCTCTCGCTCAAAGTAGTCATGGGCTTTGTGGTTAGCGCAATCGGCATGTTTATCATGCTGGCTGCTTTTGAGACTGAGTCGGGCATCCTGTTTGATAGTCGTTCAGTATTGCTCGCTGGTGTCGGTCTGTTCCTTGGGTTTATACCAACGCTAATAGCGGTGCTGTTCACGTCCACTGTCGCCGTCTTATTGGGCGGAGAGGCCATGGCTGTTGGTGTGGCTATGATCGTTTTTTCGGGCACGATCGGATTGGCGTGGCGTTATGCTCGGCACGGTGAGTTGGCTGATATTTCATGGCGTGAACTTTACGCCTTTGGAATGATCGTCCATTTGGTTTCCCTGCTGCTCTATCAGGCCCCCATCATTGGGTCTATTGCCATGCTGCAGGATGTCTGGATCCCTGTGGTCATTTTGTTTCCGCCGGCAACGATGTTGTTTGGGCAAATGATGGCATTACGTCTGCAGCGTGAACGGAGCGCTCGGCTTTTGCGTGAGAGCGAGGCTCGTTATCGCAGCCTGTTTGAAAATAATCATACCGTGATGTTGATCATCGATCCGGAGACCGGTTGGATCGTCAATGCCAACAAGGCGGCTGAACATTTTTACGGTTGGCCGCTCGACGAATTGCTCAAAAAGAAAATTGGCGAGATCTCAGCGGTAATGGATGGGCGGGTTGAGGATCGCGTACGAAACGGTCGCCAAGAGCGTCGGGTTTACTCTTTTTCGAAACAGCGTGCGGCGAATGGCCAGTTATTCGACGTGGAGATCTACAGCGACATGATTGTCCTGGATGGCCACGAGTATCTCTATGCGTTGGTCCACGATATCACGAATCAAAAGCAGTTAGAGGATCAGCTGCGCCAAGCACAAAAGATGGAGGCCGTTGGTTGGTTGGCCGGTGGCATTGCGCATGATTACAATAACAAGTTGCAGGCCATTATCGGTTTTGCTGAGTTGGCCTTGAGGGACTCAGCAATCGATGACACGATCAGCGGCCATTTGAATGAGATCCTGCAGGCCGCTCAACAATCTGCACAGATGACGATGCAGTTAATGGCATTTGCTCGCAAGCAACCGATTCAGCCCGTTGTCTTAAACACCAATGATACGATTGGGCGAATGCTTAAAATGCTGCGCAGCCTGATTGGGGAGAATATCACGCTGGTGTGGCGCCCGGAAAAGGACGCCGGAAACCTACTCATTGACCCCTCACAGTTTGACCGTGCCTTGGTCAATTTGACACTGAATGCACGCGATGCGATCGACGATGTCGGAGAAATTGTGATCACAACCAGTAATGTCAGGATTGACGACGACTTTGCTGCGTTGATTCCTGATGCAACAAGTGGCGAATATGTCCGACTCAGTGTGTCCGATACCGGAAAGGGGCTTTCCGACGAAGAGATGGAGCACATATTTGAACCCTTCTTTACTACGAAGGACGTTGGACAAGGGACTGGATTAGGTTTAGCGACCGTCTACAGTATCATTCGACAGAACCAAGGGTTTATTCAGGTCTCGAGTGAACGGGGAAAAAGAACAACCTTTGAACTGTATTTCCCGAGGACGATGAACAAAAAGGCTGTGGCCGTTAATGAAACGGGCGCGGTATCCATGCAAGGCGACGAGACGATCATGTTGGTAGAGGACGAGAAAATGGTGCTCGAATTCGTGCGAGAAAGTCTTCGCTCCGACGGATATGAGGTAATGGCCTTTAGCGACCCCATCAAAGCCGCGAATTGGTCTGAAGCTTTTGACGGCGATATTGATCTCCTGCTCACCGATATCGTCATGCCCGGCATGAACGGCCAAGCATTATGTGAAAAGATCTCTGCCCAACGACCGAACATAAAGGTACTTTACATGTCAGGTTATACGGCGAACACCATCATCAATCGCGGCGTACTTGAGCCTGGAATTCACTACATCCAAAAACCTTTTTCTGTCACCGACATATCGAGGAAAGTGCGCGACGTGCTGGACTCATCCACGCCTCCAACGCAAGAACTCGAAGCGTGAGGAGGTGAAATGACCGATCCGCTGCAGATGAACTCTCGAATGCCAGATAATTTCTATGTCCCTCCCGGCGGCCCGCCACAGGGAGAGGGGCCGAGCCGCGAGATTTATCGGCATATGGGGCAGGACGCTATTTTCGGCCTATGTAAGGACTTCTATGCAGAGCTCGAACAGTCTGAGATTCGCCCCATGTTCAGCGAGGATATGCCCGCGGCGTCAAAAAAACTGGCCGCCTTCTTGGTTGGGCTTTTGGGCGGGCCCCCTCTGTTCCACCAGCTTTACGGTCCACCCCAAATGCGGGCCCGACATATGCCGTTCGCCATTGATGAACATGCCCGCCAAGTGTGGCTTTCCTGTTTCCGTAAGGTGTTACAAGGAGCTGAAAGTAAATATAATTTCCCAGCCGAGCACTTGCCCGGATTCCTCGAATTCCTGGATTCCTTCTCTGCCTGGATGGTCAATCGCAAGTCGTAAGCGCATTTTGTGACAAAATGGCTCAGGTTGGACTTGTGGGATTCCTGATTCTTTGCCGATGCGTTTCCTGTGTGCATCAATTTTGAGTCGATTACTCCTGCCAGATGTCAGTATTCGTGAAGTCAATCCAGCAAGCTTGATTTCCCTTTCGGGCTTGATTGACAGCGACTTAGCGAAGTGATATATAGCCCGCTCGTCGAAAGAAATGACGTTATAGACCAGAGTAAGGAGTGTTATGGCCGTAAAAAAGAAAGCAATTGCGAAAAAAAGTAAAGCATCGGCTGCTCGTAAGCAGGCCAAGTCGCCTGTGAAAAAGAAAGCCGCGGCCAAAAAGAGCGCTCCCAAAGCCGCGACCAAGAAAAAAGTCACGAAAAAGTCGACAAAAACAACATCTCAGAAAGCGACCGCTAAAAAGAAAGCCCCAGTTAAAAAAGTGGCTCAAAAGAAAGCCCCTGCGAAAAAGAAGGCCCCAGTGAAAAAGAAGGTGGTCAGCAAGAAAGCACCGGCCCGAAAAGCGGCTCCCAAAAAAGTCGCGCCAAAGAAGGCTGCTGCGAAGAAGACGGCCAAAAAAACTGCTCCTAAAAAGGTAGCTAAGCCAAAAGCTGCTGCCAAGAAAGCTGCATCGGCTCGCAAACCGCGTGCCACCAAAAAAGCGACCAAGCCCAAAGTGGCCGCTAAAGTTGCCAAACCTGAGCCCAAACGGCCGCCATTGCCACCGGTTCGACCACTGGATATCCGCAAGCCTGCGAAGTCGAAGAAGATCAAGAAGCTGACGGCGAAGGAGCTCAAGACATTCGAGCAGGCTTTGCTGACACTACGTGATCAGGTTGTGGACGGCATTTCCTTCCTGTCGGGCGACAACTTAAATCGCTCTCAGCGTGATGCTTCCGGCGACCTATCCGGTTATAGTTTGCACATGGCCGATCAGGGCACGGACAATTATGATCGCGAATTTGCGTTAAATCTCGTCAGCTCCGAGCAAGATCTTTTGTACGAAATTGATGAGGCGATCCGACGCATTCATGCCGGTACATACGGTGTATGTGAGCTCACCGGTGAACCCATTGAGCGTGCCCGGCTGAAAGTGCTGCCATATGCCCGTTACTCCGTTTCCGCGCAAGCTGAGATGGAGCGTGGTAAGAAGCGCTATCGTCCTTTCGGGCCGACGCTAACCCGGTAACGAATGCTCCCTTTACTCATTACCATCGGGGTCACGTTACTCGATCAGGCAACGAAACTCTGGGTTCGCGCAGAATTTCGATTGTTCGAGTCGCGCGAGGTAATCGATGGCTTCTTCTATTTCACACATGTCCGTAATCCTGGGGCAGCGTGGGGGCTGTTTGGCGGGCACAATACCTTTTTGACGTTACTCTCGCTGGTCATGCTCTTCGTCATTTTTGTTTTCCGTCGCTCTTTTCTCAGTGACACATGGGAACATCGTTTGGCGCTTGGCCTGATGGGGGGAGGTATCCTTGGTAACTTGATGGATCGTGTCCGGTGGGGATATGTAGTCGATTTTCTCGACTTTCGCATCTTTGGCTATCATTGGCCGGTCTTTAACGTGGCGGATACCGCCATTTGCATTGGTGTCGGTATCTACATTGTTTCCTCCTTCTGGCTCAACTCGCATCCATTGCATGAGAATCGCAACTCAACTGCGTCTTCATGAAACATGATTTGTATGTGTTGGCGGGAGCGACGGCGACCGGCAAGACGTCGGTGGCGAATCAATTGGCTCGTGGCCTGGGTGCTGTGATTCTCTCTGCCGACGCCATGCTCGTTTATCAAGGGATGGATATCGGTACAGCCAAACCGGCACCGCGCGAGCGGTCAGGACTGGCCTACGGTGGTATTGACTGCGTCACCCCCGATCAGGGCTTCAGCGTGGGACAATACCTCGAAACAGCGCTCGAATTTCTCCGTGCTTTGCCTGAACAGCAACCGGTGGTCGTGGTGGGCGGTACAGGGCTATATATTAAGGCGTTACTGGCAGGCTTAGACACCATGCCACCGGTCGATCCTGCGCTCCGTCGCGATATTGATCAGCTCTACGAGCAAGGTGGGCTTGCGGCGCTACAGGCGGCTTGCCAAAAAGAGGCTCCTGAGCGGTATGCAGCGCTGAAAGACCCTGCCAATCCGCGCCGTCTCTCGCGCGCACTTGAATTGGCCCGTATGGGCGTTCCGATGCAGGACGCTTGGCAACGTAAAGTGACCGGGCGTTGTACCGTCTTGGCGCGCGAACGCAGTTCGCTCAATCAGCGGATCGAAACCCGCGTGCACAACATGTATGACGCAGGTCTCGTGGCGGAAGTGGAATCCCTGCTGCAACGTTGGCCGACATGGTCAAAGACAGCCACCATGGCTATCGGCTACCGTGAGGCGCGCGCGCTGTTGGCCGGTGAAATGACTGAATCCGAAGCCAAAGCCGAAACAGCCCGTCGCACGCGCCAGTACGCGCGGCGCCAACAAACGTGGTTTCGGCATCAATTGCCGCAGGACGAAATCGCCGTAACCGAAACGGATACCCTCGAACATATCGCCGAGCGCGTAGCACAATCTTGGAGAAAATATGGACCCTGTAAACTCGCTCAGTGATGCGCACAAAGAGACGGCGCTCTTGATCGGTGTGCAGCACCGTGACCAAACGCTAGCCGACATAGAGGACACGCTGGAGGAATTGGCGCAATTGACCGATACGGCCGGTGGCGTGGTGGTCGGCGACTTTATTTGTCGTCAGGACAAGCCCCATCCTGGCCACTACATTGGCAAAGGCAAGGCGGAGGAAATCGCGGAGTGGGTCGCAGTTCATAAGCCCGCCACGGTAATTTTTGACGATGAACTGTCTCCTGCACAGGGGCGCAATCTGGAAAAGATTTTCAAGACCAAGGTCATTGACCGAACCCAGATGATTCTGGATATCTTCGCTCAACACGCGCGCACGAAAGAAGGATGTTTGCAAATTGAATTAGCGCAATTGGGCTACCTCTTGCCACGGTTGCGGCGCATGTGGACACACTTGGAACGGCAGAAGGGCGGCATCGGTATGCACGGTCCCGGCGAATCGCAATTGGAAACGGATCGCCGCCGTATCGAGGAACGCATGGCGAGAATTCGCAAAGACCTCACGCAGGTGCAGCGACATCGTCAGGAATTGCGGCGTGGCAGGCGTCGTCATGGCTGGGCGCTGGCCTCACTGGTCGGATATACCAATGCTGGCAAGTCGACGCTGTTGAATGCGCTCACCGATGCGAATGTGAAGGCCTATGACCAGCTTTTTGCTACCCTGGATCCCACCACTCGGCAGGTCGAGTTACCGGACAATCAATCGATCCTTTTGACCGATACCGTGGGATTCATTCGCAAGCTGCCACACGGATTGGTGGAGTCCTTTAAAGCGACCCTGGAGGAGGTTGTCGAAGCCGATTTATTGATTCATGTGATTGATGCATCACATCCCGGGGTCGAAAATCAAATCAAAGCCGTCAACGCGGTGTTGGAGGAAATTGGCGCAGTCGAAAAGCCCGTCCTCAATGTGCTCAATAAAGTAGATCTGCCGGCGGGGCAGGAGGCGGCTCCACGCTTGGCGCGCTTGTTGGATGATACGCTGACCGTGTCTGCGCGTGACAAGCAAGGACTCGACACGCTGCTTGATGCCCTTTGCGATCGTTTACGGGACCGTAACCGGCATATGAGACTGCGCATCCCGCTCAGTGAAGGTAAAAAGATCGCGACACTTAAAGGCGTCGCCAATATATTAAGTGAGGAATACGAAGATGACGCCGCTCGGATCGATGCCTACATCCCGGCCCGGTTGAGCGGCCCGTATGAGCCCTATGAAATCGAGCATTGAGTATGAGTACTTCACCGCAAAACAAAGCGCAGCCCGATGCCTATAAAGTCGTCTCTGTGCCGATGCGCGAGATGCCGGACCGACTCCGGCCCCGTGAACAATTCAAGGCATTGGGTGCTGAACATGTGCCCGACTCCACCTTGATTGCCTTGATACTGCGCACCGGCCTGCAAGGCATGAACGTGGTCGATCTGTCCGAGCACATCCTGCAGAAATATGGCACACTGACAGCCTTGGCGCGCTGTTCCGTGGAGGAACTCGTAAATATCTCAGGACTTGGCCCCGTGAAGGCGCAAATGCTGAAGGCGGCGCTGGAGTTGGGCCGGCGCTTGTCACTGGAAGCGATTCCGGAAGAGATGAAGATCGTATCGCCGGACGATGTCTTGATGGTGCTGCGCGAGCGGGCGCGTCTGGCCGAGGAGGAGGTGCTGTGGGCGCTGCTGTTGGATTCAAAGAATCGTCTCACGCGGCCGCCGGTGATGGTCACGCGCGGGACACTGAATGCTAGTCTAGCCCATCCCCGCGAAGTCTTTCGTGAAGCGGTGCGCGCCGCATGCGCATCGGTGGTCATTGCCCATAACCATCCCTCCGGCGATCCGACCCCCTCGGC
Organism: Kiritimatiellia bacterium; assembly: GCA_007125875.1. GTDB lineage: Bacteria > Verrucomicrobiota > Kiritimatiellia > SLAD01 > SLAD01 > SLAD01. Next base: position 15,170 of record SLCI01000144.1, read on the forward strand.
GGAGGATATCCGTATCACCCGCCAACTCGTCGAGGCCAGTCGCGTGCTGGATATCCATTTGCTGGATCATATCATCATGGGCCAACGTCGCGGAGACGGTCGTTTAGACTATGTCAGTTTGCGCGAAACAGGTATGGTATCTTTCCCCAATTAACAAAAGCGTTCGCGCATATTCGGAGATCCCAATGGCCATACATCCGCAAGCATTTGTCGATCCGCAAGCCCAGCTCGGGACCGATGTGTCGGTCGGGGCCTTTGTCTATATTGGCGCCCACACAACAATTGGCGATGGATCCCGTATTGATCCACATGCCGTTATTCATCCCTATACACGAGTAGGGGCGGGCTGCGCCGTGCACGCTGCTGCAGTGCTCGGTGATCACCCACAGGATTTGGCCTTTGACGCTGAGACGGTTAGCTATGTCGAAATCGGCGAGGGGTGCGTCTTTCGCGAGGGAGTGACCGTCCATCGCGGCACCAAGGCCGACTCGGTCACCCGAATTGGCAATCGCTGTTTCCTGATGGCCAATAGCCACGTGGCCCACAATTGTCAGTTGGGCAATGAGGTCATTCTGGCCAATGGCGTTCTGTTGGGCGGCTATGCAGAGATCGGCGACCGCGCTTTTCTAAGCGGCAACGTCGTGGTGCATCAGTTTTGTCGGGTGGGCGCGCTGGCGATGTTGTCCGGCCTCTCCGCGGCCTCCAAAGATGTGCCGCCGTATTGTATTCTCGAGAATTCGGAATCGAATCGACTCGCGGGTCTAAATGTCGTCGGTATGCGTCGCGCCGGATTGACGCCGGATCAGCGGGCCGAAGTGAAGCGCGTTTTTCAATTGTTGTTCCGTAGCGAGATGAATGTGCGGGAGGCGATTGAAGCCGCTGCGCAGCAGTTTCCTGAAGGACCCGCTGCAGCGATCTGGCAGTTTGCTCAAGCATCTAAACGCGGTGTCTGCACGATGTAAGGCCGATAACTCGTGAAAGGATCGTATGCCGGAACTGCCCGAAGTAGAGACCGTTCGCCGTGGCCTCAATCGCGTATCGCTTTCGCTGCCGATTACCGGCGGTGAACTGCTGTTGTCCCGCACGCTGGCGGCACCCGATGCTGAGGCGACGTTCTGGGAAGGACTGATCGGCGGACAATTGCGGGAGTGGCATCGCCGCGGCAAATACTTGTTGGGTGAACTGGTGTCACCTGAACAGCAACCACTCGGTTGGTTGGTCGTCCACTTGCGCATGACGGGCAAGCTCCTGTGGGTACATCCCGATCAGACCTTGACGGCACATTGCCGCACCCGATTCTTTTTAGGCGATCAACACGAATTGCGATTCGAGGATCAGCGCACCTTCGGCCGGATTTGGTGGGTGCCACCGCACATGACGCTGGAAACCGTTGTCACAGGCCTCGCGCGATTAGGGCCAGAGCCGTTCGCAGACGACTTTTCACTGTCCTACTTACAGAACGCGCTCAAGAATAGTCGGCGTCCGATCAAAAATGCCTTACTGGACCAAGCGCTCGTCGCGGGGATTGGCAATATTTACGCCGATGAGGCGCTGTTCTTAAGTGGCATTCGGCCCACGGTGCTCGCCGGAAAATTACGGCGACAACGACTGCAGCGGTTACATGCCGCGATTCGCGCAGTCCTCACCAAGAGCATTGAATCGGGTGGCACCACCTTCAGCGATTATCGCGATATCTACGGCGTGAATGGCAACTATGCCGGTGTCGCGTGGGTGTATGGGCGCACCGGTGAGCCCTGTCGAAACTGTCAGCGCCCGATTCAGCGTCTTGTCCTGGTGGGGCGATCGGCGCATTATTGTCCACATTGTCAGCGAGCATAGGCATGCTGTCTGAAAGAGGATGAAACGATGAATACTCAACAATCTGCTCGACCGTATTTCATGGCATCGCTGCGAGTGAGCCTCATCGGCCTGCTGCTGAGTACCGCGCCCGTCCTTGGAGAAACGCAATCGCAGCCCGGCTTCAGTCGATTCGAGATCGGTCCGGAAATCTTCCGCTATGAGTATGAGGAACCCGGGCTCATGACGCTCAAGGGGACGATGCTGGGTATCGATGCGCGTTGGTTTTGGACCGGACCGCGCGTGCGTCCCACCGGACAGCGGGACGCCTTGCTCTTTGGTGTGCATGGCCGTTACGCCGCTGGCGAGGCCGATTATGACGGACAGCTGCTGGACGAAGCGAACACGCCCTATCAGGTGAGCGGCATCGACTCCACATCCTATGAATTGCGCTTGTTGGCGGGCTACGCCCCGCAAAAAACCGAGGACCGCTTTACCGCACTACTGATTGGATTCGGTTATCGCTTCAAAGATGATGATAGCTCGTTCGATCCTGCCGGCTACCTGCGTGAATCGACCTATCGCTATATCCCGATTATTTTTAAACATCAATGGTCAACGAGCGAGCGTCATAGTTGGATCTTTCAGTTTGAGTATAGCTTGTTCATTTCAGGAGAGCATGTGACGGATCTGTCCTCTTCCGATGGGCCGCGCTTGCCGAAAACGCAAAATAATGGCCTGGGCTGGAGAGCTTCAGCCGGTTGGCTGGGCCAATCGGAGCGGTTTGAGTGGGTCGTCGAGCCGTTTGTTCGTTACTGGGACATTGATGACTCTGAAGTCGTGCGGGTCACAGATGGCCGGCAAGTATTCGAATTTATTGAGCCTGCGAACCGAACCTGGGAATTCGGCGTGGGCGCTCGCTTGATCTTTTAGTTAAATTCATTGCTGGTGGCATAGGTCATGGAGTCGTTGAAACCATCCACAACAGAGCAGGACTGGCGGACTTGGGAAAAAGTCTGCGCGGCAGATGCCTGCCCGAAGGATGTCGCTCGGTCACTGGGAAATTTTGGGCGACACCGTTTCATGCACTATCTGCAACGCTATGCTTCGCGCAGCGGACACCGGGCGCGGATCGGGGATGCCTTTACGCGACAGGATGAAGTGCACGCGTGGCACCTATTTGAAACGCATGCCCAAGTGGGACGCGATCGAGCCGGTAAAAGCTACAAGAAATGGTTGTTTGCGAGAGCGGCGAACGATTCTGCGCGTTGGACCGCAGTCGTCGAGTCGGGTGCATCCTTATTAATGCGGGATGCGGTGCGCGCTTACTTGCGGCGTGAGCATAGCGCTCATTTTATGGAGTCGCTCCAGCGACCGCGAGGAACCGAAGAGTCTGGATTCTCCTTGGAGGAATTACTGCCAGACGATCAATCCGTAGCTCAGGTGATCGAGGAACGCGAGTTATCCGATCTAGCCACGCAAATGGCGCACCAGCTACTGCCGGAACTCGGCCGAACGGAACGGATCGCCTTATGGTCCCGCAGCGCCGGCCTGATTTTGAGCGATCCGCGTGTGCTGGCGTGGGCGGAATGTGGCAAAAGCAAGTTGCACCGCTCGTACGAGCGAGCCGTCGAGCGAATCTGCAAGCGTATACAAAAGACGTATGCCGCTGAGGGAGCGGCATTTGGTTTAGCGCTGGCCCGCCGAACGATCGTGCGGCTGGCCGATGAAAGAATGTTGGAAATATCTGCGGAAATTCAAGGTCTTGGTTTCTCTATCATCAAAAGGGAGCCGAATGGGGAAGAGCAGAAATGAAAGAAGACCAATTTTCGCAAAACACTGATCGCAACACGCAACGTCGGCAGCTCGCGAACTGGCTGGCGGAATGGGAGTTGCACCAGTTGCTCGAGGAAGACGAACCAGCGGAGGAAAATCGAGTACTGCGCATGCCATCTTTTCGGGGAACAACCTATGAGCGCAGGGTAGTCTCCGTTGGAGATATTGTGCTATTGCAGCCTGCGCGCTCAGTGGATGAACAAGATGGGCCGCTCTATGCGGTTTTGTTGGAACACCCAACGCCAATGGTCGGGCAGTGGTTGCTGGTACCCTTTAGCCGATTTGTTGCTCCCGCGCTGCCAACAGAATGGGTGACAGGACTGCGGGCGGAGCCGTTGCGTGTGCTGTGCTGCTGGAATTATCGTCGCGTATCCGTCGCTGCCATTCCTGCGCATTGGCGGGTGAGAGGGCTCAATAAGGGGCAACGTGTGTTGTTTGCTGAAGTTGTACGCTGCTTGGTGGAGGGTACAACGTTGTCGGAACGGCACCACTCACGCGTTGGGCCGCCATTGCTGCATCCGGGCGATCCACGGCATCGCTACATGGAGGAGGAACGAGCTCGCTTGGATCGGCAGATAGAGCGAGGCGTTGAGCAGGACGAGTTGTCTGTTGACGCGCCGTCCGCACCCTATGTGAGCGAAACGCTGGGTTATGATGATCTTGAGCTGCTGGCGGCTGAAAGCCGCAGTCTCTATGGATTGCGGGGCGGTGTATATGTGACGGACGATGAGGCTTACATTGTGGCCTTGTATCCGCTCGATGCCGAACAAGTCAGAGTGCGTATTGTCAATCGGGATGGCACATCAACCACTATTTTTGATCGGGGCTATCTGGAAGCCGAGGACAGTCAGCGCAGTGGCAGGATCGAGCAAGGTGTTGCTAGCGCGTCGAAGTCGATGGCGCTAAAGCTTCGCAAGCTCTTTGATGCAGAGGGGCAAGCACGTTTGTTGAAGCAGTTAAGGTGAAGGATCGCTCTGACCAAGTAGGTGTAAGAGCAAGTGTACGAGTACTGCAAAAGAGAGAAAGCTATGGATAGCGCGGATGAGTGTCGCGTGTGATTCAAGAGCTGTAGGTCCGCCGCTCTTGTCACGCCCTAGGCCTTGCGAAGGCGGATGCGGCTGGCCGACTTCGATCCAAAGCGCCGCTGAGCGGCGCACTCCAAATTGTTGTGGGCAAGGATAAAATGGGCGAAAGAGGGAAAACGAGATGCGCGCTTGCGCCGGGCGGGGATAGCTTGAGCTGCTCGAGCGAAAGGGTCGTCCGTTCCCAGCACCCCGTTATCTCGAAACGCGAATCCTGAATCGCGTATCACGAGGCTGTCTGCTCGAATTGCGGGTTATAAGTCATACCAGTTTCCAATCCTTCTCGGTTTATTCTCCGAGGACGGGACGGAGCCCATCCCTCCAGAATACTTCTACAGTAATAGGTATTGCCTAGCGTGTACCGGAGGGGCAACCTCTGTGTTGCCCTGAGAATGTACCGAAAAATTATAGCAACTGGTATTAGACCAAATGATGAAGGAACATCGTTGCCATCCCAAGGAATAAGAAGAAGCCGCACAAGTCGGTAATGGTCGTGACAATGGATCCTGACATCATGGCGGGATCAAAGCCCATTTTCTTCATCAAAAACGGAAAAGCAGCACCAATGACTGTTGCCAGAATCGTATTTAGCCAAAGCGAGACCATGGCGATTAAGCCTAGGTAGATATTCCCTCGCCAGATATAGGTGATGAGGCTAAGTTGCAGTCCAAGAACGGCGCCATTGATCAAGCCAACAACAAATTCTTTGCGCAAAACCTGCAGTATTTGGCCCCAGATAACTTGACCGGTGGCCATGCCGCGAATCGCGACAGACATGGATTGCATTGCCACGTTACCGCCCATATCGGAGACGATCGGCATCAGTACGGCCAAGAACGCAATGGTGGCAATCGATTCCTCGAAAACGGCCACACCAATGACCGCAATTAGATTAAAGAAGATATTAGCGACCATCCACGGGAGGCGCTTCTTCACGGATGAAGTTGGCGCTTCCAGTGGATGCTCTTCACCGCTCGGAATACCGCCCATACGCAGAAAGTCTTCTGTGCTTTCTTCGCGCATTTGATCCATAACATCGTCAACAGTGACAATGCCAAGCAAGTGGTCTTGTGCGTCCACCACGGGTAATGCCAAGTAGTTATACTTATCGAATATGTGGAGTACCTCCTCGGCATCCATATCGACGGGAAGAGAGACAATTTCTGTTCGCGCGATGTCTTGAATTTTGGTGGACGGTTGCGCTAATACCAGATCTCGAAGGGCGAGAACTCCGATCAGCTTCTTTTGCGCGTCGACAACATACGCGTAATACAGTGTTTCTGCTTCTTCTGACTGTCTGCGCAGGATCTCGATAGTTTCTTGAACGCTATTCTCGCCATTGACGTAGACGACGTCTGGCGACATCAATCCGCCGGCGGTGTCGGGCTCATACGACATGAGCTCGGTTAACTCTTCCGAATCTTCACGATTCAGACGGGAGAGAACATCACGCGCCATCTCGGGCGGTAACTCTTCCAGAAGATCTACGGCATCATCCGGAGCCATTCGGGTGAGAATTTGTGCTCTCTCTTCCTGTGGAAGTTCGGCGTATAATTCCGCCGCGTCTTCAGGATCCATTTCGCCTAAAGCATCGGCGGCTTTGCGTTGCAGGAAGAGTCGATGGACGAGTTCAATGGCCTCATCTTCTTTGAGTGCCGAGATGATTTCAGCCACTTCGGCCGGGTGCTGCTGAATCAGCTCCGCGATGTCCGGTGGAGATTTTTCTTCCGACGATTTATGCGCATCACTCATAGGATGTGCAGTTTAAAGCGATACGCGTTAGATGCAAAAAGAAATTAGTTATCTGACGATAATTTTAAGATAGCTGCGTAGGCTCCATCGCATTGATCACGAGGAGGGAATCGACGGCCTTCCTGAATTAGCTTCAGGCCACGATGACGTTTTACAGCCTGCGCGATCTGCTGCTCATTTTCTTCCAGTTCGAGGCTGCATGTGCTGTAAACCAATCGTCCTCCGTCAGCGAGCAGGGGAACACTCCGATCTATCAGCGCGGCCTGAAGCTCTAAGAGCTGCTGAAGTTGTGTGCTGGTCAATTGGCGTCGGGCCTCCGGGCGTCGGCGGATCACTCCAGTATTGGAACAAGGTACATCGAGTAGAATTGCATCAAATCGTAGGTCACCGAAGTCTGATGGTTGAAAAGTGGTTGCATCCAAGCAGCGGACGTCCACCTGTTCGCAACGGCATCGCACCAGGTTGTCCTTTAATCGTTCCAAGCGCTTTGCATTAATGTCCGTGGCAACCAACTTTCCGCTGACGCCTAATCGATCGGCGATCGCGATGGTCTTTCCTCCGGGTGCAGCACAGGCATCCAGCACGATTTCATCGGATTTAGGATCCAAGAGATCCACGGACAAGAGCGTAGCAGGGTCTTGCACCGTGAACGTTCCCTCATGGTAGCCGGGTAGCTCTGCGATACGTGTAAAGTTGCCCAGATCAATAAACTCTGGGTGCACGGATGCTTGCGCGGGTATTCCCGCTGCCTGCAAGTCGTGTACAAGGACCTCCAGTTGAGCGGCTGACCGGGACCGCAAAGAGATGGTCGGCCGCTCATTATTCCACTCGCATAGGGCGGCTGCGTCGTCCGCTCCAAATTCCTGTGTCCAGCGCGCAACCAATTGATCCGGATGACTATATCGAATGGCGACAGATTGCTTTTGGAGACGCTTGTGCAGGTCGTCTGCCTCACGTAAAGCGCGGCGCAGAATCGCATTCACAAAACCACTTTTGCTTTCACCGCAGATGGTCTTGCAGGATTCAACAGTTTCGTGAATCGCCGCATACGGTTCAACGTGGTCGAGAAACAGCAGTTGGTATAATCCAACCATCAGAACTGGAACGAGCTTCTCCGACGGTTGTTTAGACGCCAATTGTCCGATGATCCATTCCAATGCACGCTCATTGCGGATGACTCCGAGAACGAGCTCAGTAACGAACGCGCGATCTCTGGTCAGGCCATCCAAGCGACGCGAGGGAATGTCACCATGCTGACGATGTAAGTAGATGAGCCGTGCCGCCGTGGTACGGCTATTGGCGTCCTCGATCTTCAGGTTAGGATCCAACGCATTTGATGGCTTGGATGCCTTGGCATTCCGCTTGAATTTAGGCACCGCGACCTCGTCTCCTACGAGGGAATCGACTACGCCCCGTTTGGTAGATATCCGAGGTCACGTCCGACGGGAACGTTTCCTGACGTGGAGCAAGCGGATGAAGACGCCACGTATCTTTCAGCTCGTCCAATGCAGACTTTGCAGGTACTTGTGGCTGTGCCTTGCTTTTCTGACTACGATAAAACATAATTCCCTGTCGAGCGGGAGTGCAGTCGGAAAGCCCGCACCAGCCCCGTTTCAGTGTTTATTATGTGTTAGGCTACACAGCAAGAGCCGGAAAGTACAGTCCTTGTTTAAATCGCATCATACGGTGAGAAAAGTGCGTTACTCGCTTAAAGGCAGCGGGTTACGCGTATTGTTTGGATTTTCTTTGTTGGCCGCTCTTTTTGTTGCTTCAAGTTGCAGCTATCGAGACATGCGCCGCTCGCCGCCGCGTCGAGTCGCTCAAGCTGATGCGCAAATTCATCGCTTGGAGGTGACAGCATATTGTCCTTGCGGACATTGTTGCGGTTGGCGGAGGAACTGGTTAGGACGTCCGGTATATGCGTATGGCCCGCGCAAGGGGGAGCGGAAGGTTGTCGGACAAACGGCGAGTGGATCGATGGCTCGCCCTGGAACCATTGCCGCCGATACCCGAGTCTTTCCTTTTGGTACCATAATGTACGTTCCGGGGTATGGTTACGGTATGGTTGAGGACCGTGGCGGGGCGATTAAGGGGAATAAAATCGATCTATTCTATCGGACGCATCAGCAGGCATTGGAGTGGGGGCGTCAGCAGGTTGATGTTAAAGTATGGCTTCCTTGATGGAAGGCCATAGCAATAGGGGGCGACATGCCGGAATTTAATATTATCGATTATTTGATTATGGGCTGGCTGCTACTGGGGCTCCTTCGTGGCACGCTGCGTGGTTTGTCAGGTGAGTTAGCAGGCTTAATGGGATTAATCATTGCGACAGTGGTTGCGTGGTATTTCTATCACCCTGTTGGCGAGTTTTTTGCCAAGACCACGGAATTGTCACCGATTCAGGCGGATACCATGGCGCTGTTGGTGATTATCGTGGGCGCCTTGATTGTGCTCGCGCTGGTTTCTGCACTGCTCAAGCAAGTCATGGAGCTGACTTTCCGCGGGCTATTTGATCGATTTGGTGGCGGACTTTCAGGCTTGTTGCGCTATGCGGCGATTATGGCCGCTGTCTTATTGCTGATAGCACAGTTCGGCGGGCCTGGCTTACGTGCTGCCGTTGAGCGCGACTCTATTCTGGGCAGCCGCGCGCTGGATGAATTGATCCCCTGGTATGAACAGATGGTGGAACGCTATCCAGATCTGCCGGCCTTTAGCGCTGACGAACCAATGGATGAGGATGATCGGCGCGAAAATCGGCACTTTTTCGAGGATTTCTGATCAGTGGATGGAGACGGTAAATCTTCGATCGAACAGGTTCGCCTTCATAGCGATATCGTCGAGACGATTGGTCGGTACGTCCCGCTAAAGAAAGTGGGAGGTCGCTTCAAGGCCCTTTGCCCATTTCATAAAGAAAAGACGCCATCCTTTCAGGTCGATGCCACGAAACAACTTTTCCACTGTTTTGGCTGCGGTGCGGGCGGAGACGTCTTTAGTTTCGTGATGCAATACGAGAATGTGGATTTTGTCGAGGCGGCCCGTATTCTGGCCGATCGAGCAGGTCTTGAATTCAATCCGAAGGGAATGCGAGGCGAGGGGGCGGTCGCGCGCTCCGAAAAGTCGGATCTCTACGCATTACACGAGCAGCTCGCGGCTTTTTATGCCGAGCGCTTGGCGAAAGATGGCGATGCCGAAACAGCGCGCGCTTATCTGAAACAGCGTGACCTCGAGTCTGCCTGCGCTGATTTTCAGCTAGGTTACGCTCCGGCACAGCAGGGTGTCTTGGCCAACTGGTCCCGGCAAGCCAAGCAGTCGAGCGAGCTATTGGAGAAGGCGGGCGTGCTGATGCCCAGCGATCGAGGCGGTAAACCTTATGACCGATTTCGTGGTCGCCTGATGTTCCCCATCCGTGACGAACAAGGGCGTGTGGTGGGCTTCAGTGGCCGCATATTAGACAAATCGTCTCCAGCCAAATATGTCAACAGTCCGGAAACCGCGCTCTTCAAGAAGAGTCGTATTCTCTATGCGCTGGATCGCGCTCGACAACACATGGTGGAAGCGAGGCAGGCGATAGTCTGTGAGGGGCAGATCGATGTCATCCGCTGCCATTTGGCGGGATTCCAGACGGCGGTGGCTCCGCAAGGGACCGCGCTGACAGATGCGCATGCACGCTTGTTGAAGCGCTATGCGGACGAAGTGATTTTGGTGTTTGATGCCGATATCGCCGGACAAAATGCTGCTTTGCGGGGTGCGGAAGTCTTACTACAGGAGGGCTTAACAGTACGAATCGCCGCACTGCCGAAAGGCGAAGATCCCGACACATTAATCGTTCAGCGGGGTGAATCCGCCTTTTCTGCTTTGCTGGAGCAGGCACACTCGCTGGTTGGCTTTCATGTCCAGGTTCAACGCGAACGGGGAGAACTCGATACGGATGCTGGCCGCTTGCGAGCGATTCGAGCGGTCTTGGAGACCGTTTTACACGCACCCAGCGCGGTTCAGCGCGAAACTTTTTTGCGTGAAGCCGCTGACTTGTTGGAAACATCACAGGATGCACTGAGGGCGGACATGATGAAACTGAATCGTCCCGCGCCCCCGGCGTCGCAGCCGCCAGCTCCTGAGCGCGCAGCCCCAGCTTATCCGCCGAATGAGTTGGCCTTGATTGAGTTGATGGTGGCACATCCTGAAATATGGGACATGGTCAGCCAGCACGTTCCACCCGAGGCCATTACCCATCCGATCAGCCGCACCATTATTCAAACAATGATGGCCATGCCCGAGCCGGATGAGGCCCACTTGATGCAGGAATTAGCTGAACAGGGTGACGAATGTCGTCGTTTGATGGCCAAAATCCAAATGACCGCTCGGATGATCACGGGCGAGGAGGTGTCCTGTATTCAAGCTGCGCAGGACATTATCCTGAAATTGCGTATCCAGCTGATAGATCGCGAGATCAAGGCATGTCTGCAACAATCTCAGTCGGCCACCAAAGAACAGCGTCGCCTTAATGACAATGAATGTGCCCAACTGATGTTATTGAAGAAGCAAATGCAGCGGGGCTGGGAAGCGGCATTGCCGATTCTCGAGCTGGACGATTAAATGGGCGATGGAGCGATTGGAGCCGATCTCGAAGTGGAATTATAGTTTCGGATCGGTTTTGGCATTGCAAACGGGGCGAGTTGTGCTACTTTTCGCCGTGTCACTGATTAAGTGATCGTGCGTCCCCATCGTCTAGAGGCCTAGGACATCGGGTTTTCATCCCGAAAACACGGGTTCGATTCCCGTTGGGGACGCCATTTTTTTGCCTACGACTATCCTTCCGCTTTCTCGTCATCCGGCAGCGGAACTACCAGTAGCGGTATCTGGCTTTTCTTGAGCATAGCCTCCGATACGCTGCCCAATAACAGGTGTCGGAGCGCACCATGACCATGCGAGCCCATAACGATCAGCTCAGCTGCAAACTTTTCTGCTTCCGACAGGAGTGTATCGACGATTGCGCCTTGAATGCAGCGCCCTTCGACCTGCACATTCTGGTCCCGCAGCTTATCCTCCCACTTGCGGAGTGCCTGTTGCTCTTCCCGCAGTTCATCGGCCACCGTATCGCGCACAGTTTGTGGACCCGGACGGTACCCTACAAAGTCTGGTTCAGGTGGAGCAGCATGGACGAGCAAGACGCTCACCTCATGATTAGCGCATAGGCCGAGTGCAACCTCAACGAGCCGTGCCGTGACTGGGGAGAAGTCCATCGCAATTAACATCCGTTTCATGTTCTCACTCTAACCGATTTACGATAGATCGTCTATGCCATTACTGGTGTGAGAGAAGGTGGTGAGAAGGTGACAGGATCCTTTGGAATTGGCCAAAGCCTGTCATGATCAGGTACCTGCAGTCGACATGACGACTATGAAGCGAATATACTGTTACGCCGTTTGTGTGTTGGTCCTGCTTATGTCTGCTTGTGGATCATCCGACTCTCATGAACGAGTACGAGATGAAACCGCTATGCCAATTGCGGCATACGTAGTGGAGCCGTTGGACTTTGCCCGTTCCCTTCGTTTAACGGGGGAAGTAGAACCTCGTGCCCGAATCCAAGTGGCTGCGCGAACAGGTGGCGCTGTGCAGGCGGTGCGGGTAGATATTGGAGATCGAGTAGAGGTGGGCGATTTGCTTGCGGAGCTGGATCGCGAAGAGGTCAAAGCCGAATTAGAGCGGGCGCAAGCGGATCAGTCCTTGTCACAGGCGACCTATGAGCGCCTGGCCGACCTTTATCGTCGTCAGTTGGTTTCTACCGCCGAATATGATGAGGCGCTGGCGTCCGTGCGTGTGGCCGGGAGTTTGGTGCGATTATGGGAAACTCGGCGTGATCATGGTGTCATTGTCGCCCCGGCAGCGGGGACCATTACGGCCCGGTACATCGAACCGGGCGAAGCGATTCAGACGCATGATCGCGTATTCGAGCTGATTGCCGATGGCGAACTCCGTGTCCGCTTGCAGTTAACTGAGCTGGATGCGGTCCACTTGCAGCCCGGAGAGGCGATTACCTTGCGGTTCGATGCGCTGGCGGATCATAGCTTCACCGGAACCGTTGAGCGTGTGGCGCCTGCGGCGGTCGCAGGTAGCCGATGGTTCCGCGTCGATGTGCTCATTCCGGAGGATGCGATGGCAGCGGGTGTACGGGCCGGTTTCACCGCTCGGGCTGCGATTCGTGTAGATGCTCGGCCCGGCACGCTCGCGGTTCCTGGCGCGGCGATCGGGAGATCTTCGGATGGGCATTTTGTGCTGGTCGTTGATGATGCGGATCAGTTGGTCGTGCGTAATGTGCAAACAGGTATCACGCGCAATGGGGCCACGGCTATACTCGATGGGATCGAGGAAGGAGATGTGGTGTTGGCAACGAATCCGCAGGAGATGCGACCCGGTCAAGCGGTTCGCGTTGTTCGCTGGAGGTCCTTGTGACGCGCGGCCAGATGCAGGGCGAGTCCCGCGGTGGCTTGGCCAAACTCACAAGACTTGCAATCCGTCGTCCGGTTGGAACGAGCTCGATAGCGGCCGTGATTGTTATCATCGGCCTATTCGCGTTGTCGCGATTGCCGGTAGATTTGCTGCCGAACATTGAATATCCCCAGATTCGCGTGACGGTTACCTATCCGGGGGTAGCGCCCGAAGTCATGGAGGAGCAGGTTGCGCGCGTGATTGAACGTGGGCTGGCGGGTACGGAGAACCTGACACGGATCGAGAGTCGGGTTCGACAAGGTCGTGCCGATGTCGATCTTACTTTCCAGTTTGGTGTGGACTTGGATTTCGCGCTACAGGACGCCGCGCGTAACTTGGAGCAGGTACGCAATCGTTTACCAGACGACATTGATACGCCGCGCATTCGCAAATTTGACGCTGGGCGCGAGGCGGTCTGGCGTGGCGGTTTTATGTCTACAGTTCGCAGCGAAGCGGAAGTGACCGATTGGGTTGAAAATGAGTTGGCACCGCGGGTCTTGATGGTCGAAGGCGTCTCAGCTGTTGAGGCCATCGGTGGAATGATTCGCGAGATCACCGTGCAGGTCGATGCCGAGCGACTCAGCCAGTTCGGGGTTACGATGGATTCGGTCAGCCACGCCTTAAGTGCGGAGAATGTTGATGTATCCGCGGGGCGATTGACATCTTCCTCATTTGATATCCAAGCAACAACGATAGGCCTGTTCCGCTCTCTGGATGATATCCGGCAAGTGTTGGTTCCGCTTCCCCGTATCCCGACTGCTCCGTCCGGATATCTGCGAATTGCTGAAATAGCGGATGTGCAAGATGGTGCCGTCGATCAAAGGGTCTTCGCGCGTCTCAACGGGGTGCCGGCTGCTCAGGTGGATGTTTTCAAACAACCGGACGCTAACACGGTGGCCGTTGCGGATGCTGTGGCGGCCTTATTGGCTGACATGCAGGAGAGTGGGTTCATTCCGGAAGATATCAATTTTAGCACCACACAGGATCCCACCTTCTTTATTCGAGGCGCGATATCCGGCGTAGCGACTGCTGCGGTATTGGGTGGCGTGTTGGCTATGGGGCTAATTTTGCTTTTTCTGGGTAGCCTGCGCAAAGGATTCATTATTGGACTTTCCATCCCTGTGGCCTTGAGTGCCACCTTCGCCTTGATGAATGTGAACGGGCTGACACTCAATATTATTAGCCTCGGTGGTCTGGCACTGGGCGTCGGGCTGTTGCTCGATAATGCCATTGTTATGCTGGAAAATATCTTTCGGCATCGGGAAGATATGGGGAAATCAGCTGATCAAGCAGCGGAGGATGGAGCGAGTGAGGTGGTCTCCGCGGTGACCGCTGGTACACTGACCAACTTAGCTGCCGTGACCCCCTTCTTCTTGATCACGGGCGCTGCGGCGCTTGTTTTCAATGAAATGATTTTGACGATTTCGTTCGCGATCATGGCGACCTTGATCGCTGCATTGACAATCGTACCAATGCTCGCTGCCGTGATGGGACGTATTCGGCGCCAAAGTGGTTTGGCAGACTGGAAGATGGTGCGACAATTTAGTCGTCTTATAAAAGAGCTAAGTAATCGCTATCGACGCCTTCTGCCGGGTGTATTACGCTGGCGCTGGGCCGTATTACTGATGGCCGGTGTGCTGATGGTTGGTGCAATGATCTTATTCGGGCAGTTGGGCCGTGAATTCTTACCCGCACTCGATGATGGTCAAGTGCGTGTGCGGATAAGCTTGCCGCCCGGAACACCACCCGATGAGACGTTGGATATGGCGCGCGAAGTGGAGGCTTTGTTACGTGAAAATCCTTATGTTGAAACCGTCTTCACGCTCGCCGGTGGCGCACTTTGGGGTGGGACCGTGTCGGAGAACTCAGGCGTGGCCCAGTTTCTTGTGCAACTAGTACCACGTATTGAGCGTCCGGGTATGTCGGCCGGTCGTTGGATCCAACAGGCGCGCCAAGAGGTGCAAGGTCTAGACTTGCCGGGAGCCCGTATAGGTGTTCGACCACCCGCAATTCGTGGTCTGCGATTCACCAGTGGGGGAGATGATGTGGTGATCGGTATCATCGGGCCAGAATTGGTGGAATTGGAGCGACTTGGCCGGGAGGTGATGGCGCGGTTGGAGAATGTGTCCGGTTTAGAAGGGCTTGAAGCTGGCGATGAAGATCGTGCGCCGCGTTTGGAAATACGCATCGATCGGGAGCGCGCTGCACGCGTGGGCTTAGGTGTAATCGACGTAGGGCAGGTCTTACGGACCGCCGTTGATGGACGGGTAGCTACGCGCTTCATGGAGGGCGGCCGAGAGTACGATGTTCGCGTTCGTTTGCGCCGGGAGGATGTGAGCGATGCGGATCGCTTGGCATCGTTGATCATCCATGAGGACGACGGTCAGTTTGTACTATTGAGCGATGTCGCTCAATTCGAGCTGGCGGATAGTCCGGCCACGATTTGGCGTGAGAATCAGAGTCGAATTGTTCGTGTAACAGGAGACATTAACACGACCATAGCCGATGTGAGCACGGTGATCGCCGGGATTGAGTCTGCGTTAAACGATATGACTTGGCCGGAGGGATACGCCATGCTGCTTGGCGGTGAGTGGGAGACCATTCAGGATACGAACCGGGAATTACGGATTGTTATTGGCTTAGCGATTATCTTGGTTTTCACCGTCATGGCCGTGCAATACGAACGCCTTACCAATCCACTGGTGATTTTAATGAGCGCCCCCTTGTCCTTAATCGGTGTGACCGGGATGCTATGGATAACCGGCACCACGCTTTCGGCACCAGCGCTGATTGGGCTTGTCCTATTGATCGGAATCGTTGTGAACAATGCGATTCTACTGGTCGAATATATCGAAGCAGGTCGCCGTGAGCGTGGACTTGATGTCGAATCCGCCATCGTAGAAGCAGGTTCGTTGCGGTTACGTCCCATTCTGATGACGACATTGACCACCGTCTTGGGGATGACGCCATTGGCCATCGGAATTGGGGAGGGAGCCGAGATCATGCAGCCACTTGCTATTGCAGTTATTGGGGGGCTGTCGGTCTCGATGTTGCTGACGCTGTTTGTGGTCCCTTGTCTTTACCGAATTTTGAACCGGCCAGCCGGCGTGTCGCATTCTTGACCGATCCCCTGTGATGCTTTAATGATACGCCATGCCTAGCCGGAATGACATCTATAGCAAAGACACCGAACGACTCCCCACACGTCGTCGTCGGCGTTCCGGCCGTCGGGATGAGCAGTCAAATAAAGAACCGCCGCAACGTCGTTCCGGTCCTGATCTGTACGGGAATCGTGAGCGCAAGAAGTCCTTGGCCGACGACTTGGGATTGACTCGGAGTAACGAGCAGCAGCGACGAGCCATGTCATCGCAGCAGCGGCGTCAAAACAAGCGGATGAGTACGCCCAACAAGCTGCTGTTGCTCTCACTAACGCTCATTTTATTCGCCTATCTCGGGGTATTGGGTATTAC
>SLCI01000150.1 GCA_007125875.1 Kiritimatiellia bacterium
CACGCGCTTCAGAAACGGCAATCCACTGCTGAAAAATCGATCTGCTTCAGCGCTCAGCGGTGCTGCAACCGGAGCAGGACCAGGAAATGTTCCTGTATGAGAAAGTATATCACCATTAGCATGCACCGCCTGCGCTGCGGTGAGCAACAAGTCGACCAATGCCGGATGGAAATCGGAATGCGCGACAAGCGATGCAACCGGTGAAAGGACATTCAGGTCGCGTTCAGGTAAGTCGCTCGCAGGGTTCAACAAACCACGCGGTACCGTCACCACCTCAAGATAAGGTAATCGGCGCGCCAGTGCGGTTGCCAACTCAAATTCAGCGATGATCCAGTCTGCTCGCTGCAGCATATTCTGTACGCCAGCGGATGTCAGACCGCCGACCATAAAAATGGCATCCAAGGCCGCATGCTCAATCGCCTCATGGAGCTGATCGCCTGTCAGTTCGAATGCCTCCAGATCGCTGAGCGACATTTCATGCTCCGTTAACAGCGAATCCACCACACTGCGGGTACCACTACCAGAGACACCGACAGCAACACGCAAACCAGCCAATTGAGGCATTTGAGTAATCGCAAGCTCTGAGCGCGTGAATAGCCAAAGTGGCTCGTAGTAGAGCGCGGCTAAGCCTTCCGCTCGATGCTCCTCCGGCAAGGGGATGCCCGTCTGAACCAAGCCGACATCGGCTTGCCCAGACTCGATCAAGGCAATGTTCTCGCTCGAACCAGCGGTCTCGAGAATCGTAACCTCGATACCCTCGCGCGCCAGAACCGCCTGATATTGCCGAGCATAGGCCAAATAGGCACCGCCCTCGGCACCCGCCGCGAACGTAAACGCACGCGGTGGGGCAGGCTCAATGAAGCGATACGCCACAAAGAAGGCGGCAGCCACCATCAGAATTGCAGGCAGCAAGACCTTAAGCAGTTCCCTATTCATGGGATCTCTGCCTTAGAGCGCCAGATTCGCGTCCGTGACTGCGCCCTGCGAGGCCGAGTTAACTTGGGCGGCATACTTCGCTAACACGCCACGCGTGTACCGCGGCTTGGGCTTTTTCCATTTTGACAACCGACGTTTCAGCTCCGCATCCGAAACATCTAATGTCAGCGTGCGCTTCTCTGCGTCAATCGTAATGGTATCGTTATTTTTGATCACGGCAATCGGACCACCCACATGGGCTTCAGGTGTAATGTGGCCGACCACGAAACCGTGACTACCACCCGAGAAGCGACCGTCCGTAATTAGGGCGACATCCTTGCCTAAGCCCTTGCCCATGACCGCGGATGTGGGTGCCAGCATCTCGCGCATACCCGGCCCGCCTTGCGGCCCTTCCCGACGAATAACGATCACATGACCTTTCTTGATGGTTCCATCTAAAATGGCCTTGAGCGCGGTTTCTTCAGAATCGTAGACGCGGGCTTTGCCTGTAAAGCTAGTGCCTTCCTTACCCGAAATTTTCGCCATCGCACCTTCGGGCGCAAGGTTGCCTCGCAAGACCACCAAATGCCCGGTCTTCTTGATCGGATCATTGAGCGGACGGATAACCTCTTGCTTGGCGGGATACGGCTTCACCGACTTAAGGTTCTCCTTCATCGTCTTGCCCGTCACGGTCAGGCAGTCACCATTCATCAGCCCCTCTTCGATCAGTAACTTCATTAATGGCGTGGTTCCGCCGATGTTGACCAACTCGGCCATTACAAAGCGGCCACTGGGCTTGAGATCGGCCAAGACGGGCACTTTGCGGCCAATGCGCGTAAAGTCATCGATTGATAGCTTGACCTTGGCGGTATGTGCCATTCCCAATAGGTGCAAGACCGCGTTGGTTGAACCACCCAAGGCGGTGACCATGACAATGGCATTCAAAAAGGCTTCGCGGGTCATGATGTCTGACGGACGGATACCCCGCTTGATCATGTTCATAACTGCCGCACCGGCCTCACGGCAATCCGTGACTTTCGCCTTGGAAATAGCAGCTTGTGCGGAGCTGTTGGGTAGACTCATCCCCATCGCTTCGATCGCGGAAGCCATGGTGTTGGCCGTATACATGCCGCCACAAGAACCGGGTCCAGGAATCGAGCAACACTCGATTTCCTTCAGCTCTTTATTCTTAATGTCTCCGCGTGCATGTGCCCCCACCGCCTCGAATACAGAGACGATATCGACATTGCGATCGCGGTGTTTGCCGGGCAGAATCGTTCCACCATAGACAAAGATTCCGGGCCGATTCAGTCGGGATAAGGCCATCATGCAGCCCGGCATATTTTTGTCGCAACCGCCAACGGCCACGACCCCATCAAATCCTTCACAGCCCACGACGGTTTCGATCGAATCGGCAATCACCTCGCGTGAGACCAGGGAATACTTCATCCCTTCCGTCCCCATCGAAATTCCATCCGAAATGGTAATGGTTCCGAAGACGACGGCTTTACCACCGGCTTTATCTACACCGCGCGCAGCTTCATCAGCTAGTTTATCAATATGCATGTTGCAGGGCGTAACCATACTCCACGTGGAGGCGATCCCTACTTGCGATTTTTTGAAATCAGCATCTTGGAAACCCACCGCGTGCAGCATGGCGCGACTGGGCGCACGCTCTGCGCCGTCCGTCACCAATGCCGAATACTTTCGATGTAAAGATTTGCTCCCTGCCTTTTTCTTTGCCGTCATAATTTCTCCTACCCACTAACCGAGATATTGTATTACCGAAGACGATCAGCATATTGCCCCGTCCAGACACGTACGCATTGAACACCCGATGAAGCGATTTGGCAAGATTCGTCATTGTCCGGCCCGGGTCATTCAGTTCTCCGCAAGGAATTTCTAATGAACGATTTGGACCCGATATGGATGGACGGAGCTCTGCGACGCCGCGATCTTGCATAGGCAAATGTAAACCCTTATGCGGCCTCCGGTCTCGCGGAGCTCGCCCCTCCACACGCGAGTCAAACCATAATGGTCATTTTGGAGGGACATCTGAGTTGTCCCGTCAACAATCTTTCTGGGATATTGTTTATCCTCCTGCGAGTATTTGAATTCGTTCCC
>SLCI01000170.1 GCA_007125875.1 Kiritimatiellia bacterium
CGAGCATAACGAAAGCGATCCACACGGGCAATGCAATTTCGGGTTTCGGATTCAAGCTTCAGCGGGTGGCTGCGGCGAGCGTGCCTTGAGCCAACTCGCGATGAATTTGTGAATGACGGACGGAGCGGATAAGGTTTATATTTGAGGTATGGCCCTATTCCGCAACTACCCCTATCCGCCTGGCGACGTGACCCGTTCCTCCGCATCCGCCTCCGCTTCATCAGTCCGGGTTCTGACACGGATGGGATAAGAGTAAACTCCAAGGACCTTGCCTTGTTCGGTTACAATTACAACCAACAAACGTCGGCGTCCGTTGTGGCTCTTTACCCTTGCTGACACCTCCCAACCAGCCAGTTGTCGCCGAAAACGAACGTCCGACACCTGCTCATCATATACCTCGGATTTAAGATGTGAAATAGCTGCCTCAACCGCATCATTCTCCGACACCGAATCCCCTCGCAAAAGATTCAGAAGAGCCGGTTTGCTTGTTTGCTCCACAATAGCTCTATTATCAGGCGTATCCTCCCAAATCCCTCTGTCTGCCTCGCCTCCAAGCACCCTATATAGTCGTTTGTAAGATCTATTTAGGTCTAAGAATAGTATGGCGTCATCTGGTAACGAATCTCCCACCCGCGTCTCGGGATAATAGATGACTCGGATTAATTGGGGTCCTGTCCACTGTGGAAGTCCTTTTCGAACCGCATATTCCGCAAAACCAACGTGTTCAGAAACAAGTGCTGCATATACAACTATAAGGCCAGCATCCCTTCTGTCCTCTTCCAAAATATCGACGGCACTACCGACCGCAAACGAAGAACACAGAAGTTGTATGAGCGCCATGCAAGCCACGACAAAATAAACTCGCAATACCCTACTCATGAGCCACCGCCCGCAAAGCTATTTCGCCATTCATCACCACGATCATCATTCTCGGGATTGTCGGTAATCTGTTCCTCTCCCTCACGCATCATGGGCCATCCTTAAAAGATAAATTACAGCAGTAGTCATCGTACGCTGCCCAACCTCTTTTCCACCCGCTCTATCGACCTACGCCAACGAACACTGGTTTTCAGGAGATGTTCCGCCTCCTTGATCCGGATACTGATCGCTGCACCCGTCTTGACACCCAAGTGTTCCGCGGCCTCGCGTTGCGTGAGACCTCCATATTGAATCAGTAATCGTGCCGCCATTAGCTTTATCGTTTAAGGGTATAGCTCTTTTCACCGATTAATATCGAGCGTTTATCTTTTGCATTTCGCAGGTCATACCGACTAGACTGCGCGTATGACGTCATCCGCTAAATCTCAAACCCGCATCGCCGCGGTTCAACTGGCCTGCACTCAGAAGCCCAATCTTGCTGCCAAAATCGCCGAGGCGGCACAAATGGGCGCGGATGTCGTATGTTTACCCGAACTTTGCACGACCCAGTATTTTTGCCAATCCGAGGACCCCACCCTCTTCGACCTCGCGGAGTCGGCCGATGGCCCAGCAGTGCAGCACGTCGCCGAGGCCGCTAAAGCGAACGGCGTCGTGGTCATTATGCCTTTTTTTGAGCAGCGCGCGCCCGGAATTTATCACAACACGATTGCGGTACTGGAACGTGATGGTTCGTGCCTTGGGCTCTACCGCAAAATGCACATCCCGGACGACCCAGGATTCTATGAAAAGTTCTACTTCACCCCGGGTGACCTAGGATTTAAATCGTTTCAGACCTCGGCAGGTTCGATCGGTACGCTGATCTGCTGGGATCAATGGTTTCCCGAGGCCGCCCGGCTCACCGCGATGCAAGGTGCCTCAGTGCTCTGCTACCCCACCGCGATCGGCTGGTCGCCAGAGGAAAAAGCAGAGCAGGGTGAAGCGCAGCATGATGCCTGGAGAACCGTCCAGCGAGGGCATGCGATTGCCAATGGGGTGTATTTGGCCGCCGTGAATCGTGTGGGTTTTGAGCCCGCACCCGACGGCAAGAGTGGCATTGAATTTTGGGGCCAGTCCTTCATTTGCGACCCGCAAGGCGTCGTTTTGGCGGAAGCATCGGTGGACAAAGAGGAAATTATTACAGCGGATATTGATTTGACCCACTTGGAAGCCATTCGCCGGATCTGGCCGTTCTGGCGTGATCGTCGAATTGATGCATTTAATGACATAACATCACGCTGGAATTAGGAAGGGCGATGAATGAAAAAGCTTATCCTGCTATTGGCTCTACTGGCTTTGGGATGGATGGCTTGGCATTGGCACCAAGGGCTTGATCCTTTCGAACGATTGAAAGCATTCTTCCAATCCGATGACGAGGCTGAACTGTTAATCCATATCGCGCAGCAATCATTAAGTCCTTTAGGTCAAGCTCGCGGCCCAGCAACAGATCGTGAGCGCCAACTCAATCAGCTGACTCAGCAACTACACGCGAGTGACACACTTTCTGCTGATCAACTTCAAGCAGCTGACCGCCTGTACAGAAATTTGCGCCGACTGAATCAAGAACGTGATCGGTTCGAAAGCGCTTGGATCGACGCGCGAACACGAGATCATGCGACATTAGATAATCGCTCAGATCATGAACAGCGTAGAGCTTTTTTCATTCAAGGCATTGAAAGAAATTGGGAGCAGACCGTGCAGCATTACCGTCCGCTACTGCGATACGATTTGACTGTGGTAGTGGGCCCCATGTATCAGCAGCAGGTAATGACTGCCTTGCAGATGGATTAAATTATAATGTCTTCCGAGAAAACACCACAGCGCAGGATGCCTGCCGAGTGGACTCCGCACAAAGCCACTTGGATCGCTTGGCCGCATAATCGTTCCGATTGGCCAGGGAAAATGGCTGTCATTCCGTGGGTGTATGGCGAGATTGCCCGCCATCTATCACGTGGAGAACAGGTACGATTGCTCGTGCCATCCGCCCAGCAGGCTGCACGGGCACGTAAGCTGTTATTGCGGGCCGGTGCCGATATGGGGCGTGTGGAATTGTTGGTTTGGCCAACGAATCGCGGCTGGACTCGTGACTACGGCCCAATCTTTACGGTCAATGACTCCTCCCG
>SLCI01000196.1 GCA_007125875.1 Kiritimatiellia bacterium
CAGGCCGACGTAAAAACCTTTTCCGAGCTCGAAACATTCGGTACCACGGCCATCACCTGCGTGACCGCTCAGAATCCCGATGGTGTGTCCGGCCTTGAGGCGCTCAGTGCTGAGCTGATCCATAAGCAGATTACGGCTGTATGTGATCATTTCCCTGTGGCTGCGGCCAAGACCGGGATGCTGTATTCGGCGGATATCGTACGATTGGTGGCGGCGGATGATGTGCGCGAGGGTATCCCCATTCTGGTCGTTGATCCCGTTATGGTGGCCGCGTCGGGTGCACGGCTTTTGCAGGCGGACGCGATCGAGGCGATCAAAGAAGAGTTACTGCCGCAAGCGCGTGTGGTGACGCCAAACCTGCATGAGGCCGAAATCTTGTGCGGGCATTCCATTTCGTCTATCGATGAGTTGCGCGAGGCAGCCCGTGAGATCGGTGATCATTTTGATGTCGCGTGCGTGGCGAAGGGGGGCCATTTAGGCGGCGAAGAAGTGGTCGATGTGCTGTATGACGAAGGCGAGGAGCATGTCTTTGTTGCCCCGCGTGTGCAGGCGCAGCAGACGCATGGTGCGGGTTGCACGTTTTCGGCGGCGTTGACCGCCTATTTAGCGCGCAAGGTGCTCATGCACGAGGCCGTGCGCTTGTCCAAAGAGTACGTGCACAAGGCGCTGGAGAACGCGATCACCGCCGGACGGCATCATCCCCTGAATTTCCGGTGGAACGCGCGTGGGGCCGACGCGACAAAGTAACGGCGCCGCGGATCGCACCACGCCGACGTCCTTGGGCGGCAACCCGTTTACGCCATTGCCAGCGCGTCGCCCACTGTTGGGCTTGCTAGCCTGTTTTGCATTGGGGACAGGGCTGGGCCTTCGCTTTCTCTTTGATCCCCTCGTTCTTCTCGCTCTTGCTGCGGTCACACTTGTTTTGTGCGTATGGCGTTGGCGTTCCGCTTGGTCACCAGTCGCGCTTTACATTACCGTAGTCCTGTTGGCGGCCACCAACGCAAGTATCAATCAGTCCTCACCCTCGGGGCGAGAGCTGTCGCGCCTGATGGAGCGGCCGCGCGAGCAATTGCTGATTCGCGGCACGATCATCGATGATCCCGTGCGTGAATGGGTCGATCACGCGGCGGGCGTGGATCGGTGGCGCATGACGCTCAAGCTCGAGGCCGTCAATCGTATTGGCTACCTGCAGCGGGCAGCTGGGCGTGTCGACATCTGGTGGAATCCGGCCGATTCCGAAAGTCAGGCCGACATCCCCGCGTACGGCGATGTCTGGGAATTTCGTGGCGTGGTCCAACAACGCGAGCATAGGGATTGGGCTTGGTCCTTTTTGCCGTCCTACCGGTTGCGAGTGGATCGCAGTGAAGCCGTTCGCTTGGAATCGGGCGCGGGGAGCTGGCTGAAGCGTGTCAGTTATGCGGGACGCCGAGCCGCTGCCGATCAGCTTGCGCTTGGAATCGAGGCTTTTCCCGATGTGGTCGGGATCATGCGGGCATTATTGCTGGGCTATCGGCATGAGCTGCCCGATGAACATCATCGCCTCTTCGCATGGACCGGTACGCTACACATCTTTGCGATTTCTGGTCTTCACGTTGGTATTCTGGCCGGTTTGGTGCTTTCCCTGCTCCGAGCTGCCGGCGTCACGCGTCAGCATTGGTTATGGTGGCTGGCCCCGGTACTGATACTATATACGGTCGGTACCGGCTTGCGCCCGAGCGCGATGCGCGCCTGCGCCATGACGCTGGCTTTCAGTGCGGCGTTCAGTTTCAATCGCAAGCCGGACGCACCGTCCGCTTGGGCCTTTGCCGCACTAATGATTCTGATTGCCGCGCCCGCGCAATTGGTTGCGCCGGGCTTCATCTTCTCCTTTGTGATTGTGGCGGGCTTGATTCGGCTGTACCCGATCTTTGCCGGAGCCACCAAAGCCCGTTGGGCGGCCGACCCGCATGTGGCGTTGGACCCAGACTCGAGCCGCCGCGGTTGGCGGGGCTGGCTGATGGCGCTGGTCGGGCTGATGGCCGCATCGGCATCCGCTTGGTTATCGTCGGTTCCCTTGACAGCGCAGTATTTCAATCTCTTTTCACCGATTGGCTTGTTGGGCAACTTATTGGTGATTCCCGCCGCATTCGTGATTGTGACCTCGGGACTGTTGGCCTTGCTTACCGGTTTAATCAGCGACTTAGGGACAGAGGTGTTCAATCATGCCACCCGTGTAGTCCTGCAAGGGCTGATTTGGGCGATCGACCACATGTCCGCTTGGCCGGCCAGCTACTTCTATGTTCGTTCGCCAGGCTGGTTTTGGGTCGTGCTGTGGTACGGGTTCGTCTTTGGCGGCTTATGTTGGGCCACGGTTCGTGCGCGCGCACAGGGGTACGGTGTACTGCTTGCGATCGGGCTCGTTGGGGCGTTGGTGCAGTTTGGGGACAGAGGTTCTCGCGTGCAGTTGTTGCCCGCTGGAGACGGTCACGCGGTGCTGATTCAAAGCGATGGGAAGGCCTGGTTGTATGATGCCGGACCAGCCTATCGCGCCGAAGCCGTGATCCGGGCATTGCGGGCACAGGGTGTCAACGAACTTGAGGCCTTGGTGCTGAGTCACGCCTCCGCTTCACATGCTGGTGGTGCGCGCGCCATTATGGCGGCGGTGCCCGTCCATTCCGTCTGGCACACAGATTTCGCTTCGCGGTCGCCGGCGTATGACGAAGCACTCGATTACGCAGCCCATCATGGAATCCCACGGCGCTTGGTGCGGGCCGGTGATCAGGGCGCTTGGGGCGCAGGTTGGTGGGAAGTGTTGCATCCGAATAACGCCGCTGATTGGCGCCGTGCCGCAGATGCCTCGATCGTTTTGCGTTTCAGTCAAGGTGTCCATGCCGTTCTGTTGAGTGGTGGAGCGGGGAAAGCCGTTGCTGAGGACATGATGGCGCGGGAAGTACATCCGGGCGCGACCGTATGGGTGATCGGGAATCAAGGCCGGGCCGAAACAGTGTCGAGCGCTTGGCTGCATGCCATGCAACCAAG
>SLCI01000082.1 GCA_007125875.1 Kiritimatiellia bacterium
CCAACCGTATGAATGACATAGCGCGCCGGTAACCGGAATCCGGGCGTAATCTTGGCATCGCCTACCTCACAGCCGTTCAACCCGCGGCACGCCTCCAACAACTCTGGCCCAGCCGCTCGATGAATCGCGCCATCGACACCGCCCCCACCCAATAGCGAACTATTCGCCGCATTCACAATAGCGTCGACCGCCAGCGTGGTGATATCTGCTTGGATGGCCTTCATAAGTTCATCTCGTTCTATTTCGACCACTCTATGCGGGGAACTTGCACCTGCTATAGAGCCGCAAGGATGAGTTGCCTCTTAATGATATATGGCTGTTTATTTCACAAACCATCTTAACTATCTGCATACAAACAGGATGCGAGAAACTGTCGAGTGGCGACGACATGTCCACGTTGTGGACATGTTTGCAGGACGTGTCCATATTTTAGCGAGACATGGACAGATTGCTTCAATGAGTCCCTGTTGGGGACATGTCATGTGGCAAGTAGGTCATACAATTTGTTGTTCAAATAGAGATTTTCACGACCAGCTTTATGCAGAGTTAGTATTCCGGCGTCTTCAAGTGCTTTGAGATATTCGGACGCTGTTTTTCGCTCCGCTATACCGGCATCCACAAGAAATTGACCTTTGGTATAAGGCTGGCGGAAAATCAGCTCTATCAGTTCCTTGGAATAGACGCGGGAAGGCAGTTTTTTGCGGGCCTGCTCGAGCGTTTCTTCGAGTAGCGTGCGAATGTCGAGGATTTGGCGACGAGTTATTCGGGCCGTCTCCTCGACGGCATCAAGCATGAACAGCGTCCAGCCTATCCAGTCCTCCTTTTCTGTGACATGACGAATACGGCGATAGTATTCGGCTTTGTTATCAATGATGTACTTGCTGAGGTACAAGACGGGCAGATCAAGGAGCCCTTTGGACACGAGGAAGAGGGTGTTGATAATTCGCCCGGTTCGGCCATTGCCGTCCTCAAAGGGGTGAATAGCCTCGAATTGGTAGTGGACCAAGGCAAGCTTGATCAAAGAATCCAGGTCTTCCTCCTTGTGAATGAAGCCCGTGAGATCCTCGAGCATATCGCGGATCAACCCTTCACCTTCAGGTGGCGTATAGACGATTTCGCGGGTGCTTTGATTACCGATTACCGTGCCGGGCTCGGTGCGGATGCCCAACTCTTCCTCTTTAATGGTCTGCACCAGCTTGATGAATAGCTTGGTGTCCAGTCGAGGGCGCTTCTTGATGGCGTTGAATCCGTCCCAAACAGCTTGGCGATACCGCATGACTTCCTTGGTGGCAGGGTCCACCTGGCTGGAAGTTGCCATGGCCTTGAATAAGGCGTCATTCGTGGTTACGATATTCTCGATTTCCGAGCTGGCCATCGCCTCCTTCGCGACGAGACTGTGCACCAACATGGCCTGATTGGGAATCAGATGTCCGAGCCCCTTCAGTTCAGCCAAGGCTCTCCCGACACTGATGGCTTTCTTTAGAACGTCCTTGGTTTCCAGTTCAACCGGAGGAGGCAAAGGTGGCAGGTCATTGTAGGGAACTCTAGGATCATAGGTCATAGCAGGTAATCAGTATGGCGAGATTTGCCGGATTGCGCCATAAGAAACCATCTACAGCGCTAACCATCATGCGCACTTTTCAACGAGGCCTTCACTCCTCGTCAGCGCTGGTCTTATACGCGCTTATGTGACCAAAACCCTTTCTCCGAAAGCTGTTGCGGACGAACGCGGCAGCCGCTTCGACTTCGTCCTGAGACAGCCCCTGCCATTTACGCTGGTACTCCGCATCGACAAATTCCGCCGGAACGTCTCGTCGGTAGCATTCCAAAAATAGGAAGTCATACGCGATGTGGTGCTGGGAGTACTTGGTATAATGCTCGCCACCCCATTTGTGGAGAAAGCGCTGCAGAGCAAAAAACGCGGCGAAATTCTTGAGCGGGTCCTCATGAAGGCTGCGCGTCTCTACAATCGGATCCACCAGCAAGGAAAACCCGCCGCCCGCATCATCAAGACCAACAGCCTCCTCATATTTGTAACCGTCAAATCGCAAGGCGCAGGTCCATTCGATTTCGGTAACCGAATATGGAAAGTCGATGTGATGAGCTGATCGCGGCCCCGCAAGCATTGACTTGCGAGAGTGAGCAGGTTCCGGCGACTCGTATGGTCTGGCCTCAGCCTGAAAATCGTTCATCACGGTCCAAACATCATGGTATGCCTGTGATCGCGCTCCATAACCGGCACAGGCCGACTTGAAGTTGGGATAATCCAGGTCCAAAACGGACGCCTGCATGTAATCGGCGAAATCCGATTTCGGCACCGTCACTCGATAGGCGTAATCGGCATTCGGCGTCAGCTCCGCCTCCGCGCCCAACGCACGGGCCAGCGCCTCAATATCCTCCTTCCGCCGCGCCCGCACCATCACATGATCCGGCTTATCACGGTGCGCCACCGCACTGAAGAAACCATCTTTGTTGAATATCCACATTAGGTTCTCCTAAATTCAGCATTGCTCATCGTACTTGCTCCGTCACAGGGGACATAGAGGACGCAGAGGACTTGGATGCCCCTCGTCGCCGGTGTCCCCTCGGTCCCCTGACACTCCACGCCCCACTCATGCCGGCCTCGTTCCCCGGCAATCCGGATACGCTGAACAGCCCCAAAACGCTTGCCCGGCTCGCGGGCCTTGGCGGGCCGTGCGACGACGCATGGGTTTGCCGCACTTTGGGCATTCGGGTAAATCACTGGCAGGCGGTTGCGGATCGCCGCGCGCTTCCAGTCGAGCGCGCGTCATCCGTTCGCGCAGACCGCCCTCCTGCAAAAAGGCCTGTTCCAACTCCCGGATTTGCTGGTCCAGCAAGTAGCAAACCTGGCGGCACAGACAAACCATCACGTTACCGACAATCTCAGGATCAGCGCTTTCAATGTACGGGCGATAGGTCTCATACGTCGCGTCCTCCGTGGCCAGTGCCCGCAACTTCAGCATGCGGGGATCATTCTTGGGCCATTCCG
>SLCI01000138.1 GCA_007125875.1 Kiritimatiellia bacterium
TCCGCCGCCCCGTCCGACGCCGCCAGGCCCGACCCCACCGCCCACGCCGCCAGAGCCGCCCCGCCAGCGGATCAAGATCAAGTTGGCGGACGGGAAAAAGCGCAGCATTCAGCACATGATGTGTACTAGTTTCTGGCATCCGGATGGCAAGCCCATGTCGTCGCAGGAGTTTCTGGAGCTGCTGTTCGGGCAGTTACCTGAATTCTTTGATAACGAAGACGAGTTACGGGCGATTTGGGGTGTGCCTGAAACGAGAAGGAAGCTATTGGAAGGGTTAGCGGAACAAGGATTCGGTTTAGAACAGCTTGCCGAGATGCAGCGGATCATCGAGGCAGAAGACAGCGACTTGTTCGATGTGCTCGCTCATGTCGCCTATGCCCGGGCCCCGTTGACCCGCGAAGTGCGCGCGGCGCAAGCCCGCATTTATATCAACACGACGTTCGACGCCAAGCAGCAGGCCTTTCTTGATTTCGTGTTGCAGCACTATGTCGCCACCGGTGTAGAAGAACTCGATCCAGACAAACTCGCACCGCTGCTCCGCCTGAAGTATCGCGACTCTATATCCGACGCCATCTCCGACCTGGGCGAACCCGCCGCAATCGGCGCGGCCTTTAGCGGCTTCCAGCGATATTTGTACGAGGACGGCGCGGACGGGTAATCCCGCTATGGGTGGTGGCTACGAATCTTATCGCCTTACGGCGACCCTACCAGCGAGTGGCTTAACGGGCTCTAGAGACTGGCCACTGACTCAATCCTCGATCCAGCCCATCCACTGATCCTGAAAGGCGACGGGGGTACCCAGGGTTTGGCAGACGCGGATGGTGTGGCCTGTGCCGCCTTTCATAGGATCGGCCGAATTGACGTAGAAGATGCCGAAGACGGCTTGGTTGAGGTCGACTTCGTCGGCACCGGAGACTTTGAGGGTATCTCGCAGCAGGTAGTCGGCTTTGGCTTTCAGTTTGGGCACCCTGTCGCGCTTGGCGAGCAGTGACGCGTATTCGGGTGAGGCCTGTTCGGTTTGCCCCAGTGCTTGTTGCTCGGACTCGGGCGAGATCTGACTGAAGGCGACGCGCTTAGCGTCGGGCGCGGTCTTCTGTTTGCGATGACTAGGGTATGGCAACACGAATTCCAACCGCGAGGCATCCACTTCCCCTACTCCCTCCGCAAAGGCTTCATCGGCCCCTTTGGCATTGCCGGTGCGAAAGATCGCGTGCGGATACGTGCGTGCCAGCCAACGGCCAAAGGCCACGAGCTGGGGGCGATCCGGCGGCGACACCTCACGCGTCCCCTCCACCAGAATCACGGGCCGCGGGTGCTGTCGGATCAGCGTGTCAAATGTGTCGAAGTCCATCGGGATTGCCTCCATTTGTGCTGCGATCTGCGCAATTCTATCAATTTCATCAGATTGACGACACCACGTATTCGCGAGAATATCTCATCATGATTGCCAAAGAAGATGCGAAAAAGAGAGTGCTATTACCCGAGGCACAGCCGGGGGGACGTATTTGATGTGCAGAACTGTGGTGAAGGGCGGTTCTTGTTCGTCAATTAGGACGCACGGAACCACGTGAGCGCATGACGTGCGAGCAGTGTCTTCGATCAATAGCCGCCTCCCCGCTAACTCCACGTATAGCTTGGGCGGAGCTGCGTTCGATAACGAGACCCGGATCAAGGCATGTCCTATAGAGGTCGTGATGCTCCCCATGGACAACCGCAATTGCGCATTGGGCTCGGCACGAAAAAGTGAATATTTAGATGTCGAGACTTCGCTCGCCATGACGAAGAGAGCTGTCAGTATTCTCTCTTGACCCGCCAAACAAATGGCGTATGTTTTTATGCATGAGAACAACCATAGATATGCCTGACAAGTTAATGCGTAAGGCCAAAGTGGTTATGGCACAACGTAAGATGACATTTCGCGCGCTCGTTGTCGATGCGTTGGAACGATCATTGAGCGAGGAACGGCAGTCCTTTGTATTGCGGGACGCGTCGGCCGGATGGGATGCTTCGGACAATGATCTACGCTCATCGGCGGATATTAATTCCGCCATTGATAGTCTCCGTGAACCTTCAGGTGCTCATGATAGCCGTTGACACCAATGTGCTGGTACACGCTCATCAGCGGCAGGCCGATTTGCATCTATCTGCCAAGGAGGTGATGCGCCAGCTCGCTGAATCTCCCGCGCCTTGGGCCATTTGCTATCACAATCTGGTGGAGTTTTATGCAGTCGTCACGCATGCCACACTCTGGCGATCCCCCTCCACCGCAGAGCAAGCATTGGAACAAATTGCCGCATGGCGAGAGTCGCCTTCACTCCGGATTCTGATGGATACCGAGGATGCGCTGGATCGTATGAGCGAGCTGGCCGTAGCTGCTCGTGTTCGCGGAGCCCAGATCCACGATGCCCGAATTGCGGCCTGTTGCCTGACCTATGGAGTGAGAGAGTTGTGGACGCTGGATCGCGATTTTAGCCGTTACCCAGCGTTGCGCACACGAAATCCGCTGGTGAAATAGCGGACAATCCCCCCAAGATCTCGACAAGATCCCTAAGGTTTGTTAGGGGACGAAGGCGAAGGAGCAAGATCATGAATGATACCGCTGTACCGAGTCCCGAGCTATGCGAATTGTTGAAGGCATACGAAGCCATCCAACAAGAAGAGAAGGCGCTGCAGGAGCGCAAGTCGGCCTTGAGGGAGAAGTTGGTCGAAACCATGCGTGAACGGAATGCGGCGGAATGGTTACCGCGCGTGGACGGACGCTTGTTTAAGGTGCGCTATCGCCACGCGACCACGATTGATTACGACGAAGACACGCTACGGCAACGACTGGGCGAGCGATATCGACAAGTGCTGTCACCTGACCTGCGTAAACTGCGTGCTCATTTGGAGGAGGTCGCGCCACTGCTTGAGCCTCAACTGGATGTCATCGGATCGCCCTCCCCCGAAAAGGTGAAAGCCGCGATAGAGGCAGGAGTCGTCAGCGCGGATGAATTCAAGGGCGCGTTCGAGAAGACGGAAAAGCACTACATCACGGTTTCTCAACCCGAACCGCGACCAGCTAATGAGTAGAGGCGCGTGGAAGAACCGCCTAACGGCGGCCCTACGAGCGCGCGAGCTGGCCGACTAACAGTTGTACGGAAAGCAGCCGGCTTGTAGGGGCGCCGTGAGGCGATCATGCCAGCGCGCGGAAGCTATAGGAAGAACCGTGGCCTTGATAATTGCGCGATGGAGATATAGCTTTGGCGATTGAATTGAAACGACATGGAGAGAGATAATGAAAAAGATTTTAGCGTTTGTAGATCATGTATATGAAGATTTGGAACTGTGGTATCCGAAACTCCGCCTAGAAGAAGAAGGCTGGAAGGTGGTAGTTGCAGGGCCTCAGTCAAACACGGTCTATAAGGGCAAGCACGGTTACCCCTGCAAGGCGGATGCGGATGTGGCTGACTTGGAAGCGGACTCCTTTGATGGGCTGTTGGTGCCGGGCGGTTTTGCACCGGACAAGCAGCGGCGTGATCCCAATGTGTTGAGCCTGACACGCGACTTCCATAAAGCGGGCAAGCCGATTGCTTTTATTTGTCATGCAGGCTGGATTTTGATTTCCGCGGACATTTTGCGGGGCCGGAAGGCAACGAGTACGGTCGGGATCAAGGATGACATGAAGAATGCCGGCGCCGAGTGGGTAGATGAAGCATTGGTGGTCGACGGCAATCTAATCAGCTCGCGTACGCCGGTGGACCTGCCGGTCTTTGCGAAAGCCTTTGTGGATGCGCTGAAGGCCGGCTAAGCCGGGAATGCCGCGCGAAAGGCCTCTGGCACGCGGGCGGGTCGGCGACGATTATAATCGAAGCATAGCATGCCGGTTTTGGCTTCAGCGACGCGTTTGGTGTCGGACACCTCATCCACGCAGTAGACCAAGTCAAATCCGGAACGCGACCAGTTCCCGATGTTTATCCGGACGCGCAGTCGGGCGGGATATTTAATCTCACCTTTAAACGCTATCACGGTATCGGCCATAATCAGGCCGCACCCGCCCACATCGACCTCGGAATGGCCGGATTGGCGCAGGAAGCGGAGTCTAGCCTCATGCAGGATGGACAGCACGCTGTCGTGGCCGACGTGTTGCCCGTAGTTGATGTCACCGATACGGACGTCGATTTCCGTCTCAAAAATCCATTCATCCGGCAGTTCGATCTGGACACGACTCATATTGTTTCACTTCCACACGATTCGTTATTGAAGCCAGCGCGCTGGCTGTTTAGTTTACGGGCTCGATTCATTTTTGAACCCAGGAGCAGTAAATCATGAAACACTGGATACATCGCGCGATCAACTATCAAATCAATCTACGTGCCATGGCGGCACGTGAGCCCCGTAACCCGTTTGAGGCCATGGACGAGCAGCCGTTGACCTTGTCTCCGCTCGCCTATGTGACGGAGAAGATGGCGCAGCTACAGGATTTGGGTGTAACGGTGTTGCACTTGATGCCGCCGTTTACCATGGGCGTTGAACAGCGCAAAGGGATTGGGTCGCCCTACGCGATTCAGGACTATCGCTCCATTAACCCGGAATTGGGTACGGAAGCGGAGCTGGCAGAGTTTGTACGGAAGGCGCATCGGCTGGGCTTTAAGGTGATCATCGGCATGGTGCCGAATCATACCAGTCCGGACAACGTCTGGACGAAATCCAACCCTGACTATTACGTCAAGGATCAGGACGGTAAGATCACTTATGATCTTGATTGGCATGATACCGCCAAACTGGATTACACCCAACCTGGGCTGCGCAAGGCGATGCTGGAGATCTATGACTACTGGTTGAGTTTTCTCGGCCAAGACGATCAAGGTCAGCCGGACGGCGTGGATGGGTTCCGGATCGATATGGCGCACTTTATCAATGACTGTAGCTTCTGGGACGAGGTGTTACCTCAACTGAAGGAGAAACATAAGAGTCGCGAGTTACTATTCATGGCGGAGTGTTATGGCACCGACAACAACAAGGGCCTGTTCAAGCGCGGCATGAACGCCGCCTACGATGACGATTTCTACAAGGCACTGATTTATCTTTATGGCAAGGCATCCGACGGCTCCACGGCTTTGTTGCCGGATCATGAGGCGGCGAAGAACAACGGTGATTTCCGTCCGAAGTATGAAGCCTTCAAGCAGGGAGGTTTGGCGGCCGCGGTCGAGAAGTGCCTGATGGATTATGAGGAGGAGCTGCCCCCGGTGCCGGGTGCGCCTTGCCTCGCTCGCTACGTAGACAATCATGATGAAGGGCGCGGCATCTATCGCGTTGGAGCAGGCGCTGTGCAGGCCATGATGCGTCTGGCCTTCCTCACGCCGCATAGTATTCCTTTCCTCTATTGCGGACAGGAATTCGGCGCAGAGAATCGGCCGCCAATCCATGAACGAATTCAGCCTTGTGACAAGGGCTATCGTATGCAAGCGCCGAATGGCGATATCTATTATCGTGAGGGCGTTGAATTTGAAGGCAATCTGTATGCGCGGGGGCTCGAGGCGCGGCAGGCGTGGTACCAATTTTATCAGGAACTGATCAAACTACGGAAGCGCGAGTCTGTGCTGACCGATGGTGATTTCAGTTTGCTGGATGCGCAAGAAGACTGCGCGGCCAATGAGCGTCAAGTCATTGCATTCACGCGTACGCTAGACGGAAAGACCCTCACCTGTGCGGTGAATTTAGGACCGACGGCGCGGACGGTGAAGGCTGCGGAGTTACTCACGGGCGAATCGGTTTACGGCAGTATCGGAAAAGATGGCGTGCTGGCACCGTTTACGGCCGTAGTGTTGCGGTCGTAGGGGCTGCGGGCTTCGGCTCAGCTAAGTTGCTTTCGTTTTCTGTTCAGGTTCAGGGCAACACGGAGGTTGTCCCTCCGGTGCTTGGGATCAAGCAGTTTGGGAATCGGCTGTCGGCTGTTGGTTGAATAGAGGTGTCGAGACGTCGTCCCGATACATGCCCGTCCTACTCGATGCATCATCTGCTGGCGACCCGTTAGGCCAACGCGCCCTATCCTTGTCCACGGCCTACCGACCGCGGATACGATTAAATTCGCGCTCGAAGTCGCGTCCGATCATATGGGATTCGATTAGCACGCAGTTTTCGTAATTTTCGGTCGTCGCCATCACCGTAAAGTTAAAGGAGCCGGTGAAGACGATGGTGCCGTCGATTACGGCAAACTTATGGTGCATTGAGGCCATGCGTCCGCTCATGCGGATCGGGATGACAGCGACTCCTTGAGATTCCATCCGGTTGATGCGCTCGCGCATGGTGCTTACATCAATCTGCTTCTCGTCGTATTTGACTTGGACCGATACGCCGCGCCGTGCCGCCTCGGATAACGCGCGCTCGATTGGACGACTCGTCAATGTGTAGATTGCGACAAGCACTTCGCGACGTGCCCGCCGAATAGCCTGCACCAACATGCGTTCGCATTCACGATTGAAGGCCGCACTAACTCGCGGCGCGATTGAATCCCGCGCGGTGGCTGCAGTTTCCCGGCGACTCGGCTGAGCCTGAACAGAACCGTGTTCTCGGGCATAGAGCTGATCGGCTCGCGACAACTGCGCGAAGGCAATGCGCGCGGTCCGGCCATCTGCCGTGCCTAAAGTGACCACCTCTTGCGATACGCTCAAAAGCGCGGCTTCCAGCCTGTCGCCATCGATATTGGTCCACGTGCGGAATTGAAGTTCGTCCCATCCTTCCGGTAGCTCCGGCTCCGGTTCCGGATCCGGCTCGGGTTCCGGCTCCGGTTCGGGCTCTGGTTCGGGTTCCGGCTCCGGTTCAGGTTCTTGCAAGATCGCGCCATGCCCCAGCAGCAGATTCACGACCTCTTCATGATCCATAAATGACGCGAGATCAACAGGCGCGAACCCACTCTCATCGAGCGCATTGATGTCGGCACCGCGCTGGATCAGCCATTCCGTGACTTCGAGGTGACCCGCAGAGGCTGCTTCATGCATGAGCGTGGAACCGAACTCGTCACGCTGATCGATGTCGAGATCGATTTCGGCATGCAGCTTTAGTTCATCGAGCGCGCCACGCCGCGCTGCTTCCATCGGCTGCAATTGTGGTTGAGGTGGCTCAACGACCGGAGGCGGTTCCGGCTCTTCTGGCGGAACCGCGCGATCGCACGCTGTCCAGAAGCCACTAGAAATCAGCAACAGAATGGCGAAGGCCCATGACCAACGAACGTTTACCCATTTAGTTTGCTGCCCCAGCGACTTTGTATGCTTCATAGCGCCTTACCGCCCTTCACTCATCCTCTGATCAATGCTAATATTTCGTCCCGACGCTTAATCATATCCTCGCGCGTCGCCGCTTCGAGATTGAGTCGCACCAAAGGTTCGGTGTTTGATGCCCGAACATTGAACCACCAGTCGTCGAACTCGAAACTCAAGCCATCCAACTCAATCATGCGTCCATCCGGGAAGGTGTTGAGCAATCGATCGAAGACCGGTTTCACGTCGGCCACCGTGGAATTGATTTCGCCGCTGGCGTGATAGCGCAAGATCGGTTTCACCAGTTCGGAAAGCGTCTTGCCGGTGTGCGTGATGAGATTTCCGATCAAGATGGCAGCCAATGAAGCACTTTCCGTGTAGTAGTTCTCACGGAAATAATAGTGACCTGACAACTCACCGGCAAAGACCGCTTGGGCCTCGCGCATTTGCTCTTTAATGAAGGCATGCCCCACGCGCGACATCTGGGGGGTGCCACCCGCCTCGGCGATGACCTCTTTAACCGCCCAGCTACTGCGTAAATCGTAAAAGACCACGCCCTTTTCTTTCTCAAGGATGGCTTCTGCGATCAGGGCTGTAATCATATCATTGGAAACAATTTCGCCGCGTTCATCTGTGAAGCCGGCACGATCGGCGTCACCATCAAAGTAGACGCCGAAATCGTAGTTACCAGAGCGCATTTTTTCTTGCAGCGGCTCGAACGTCTCAATTTCCAGTGGATTCGCCTCATGATTCGGGAAAGTACCGTCCAACTCCTTAAATAGCGGATCAATCTGCATCAGGTCTTCGAGCACTTCTCCTTCCAGAATGCCCATACCATTGGCGTAATCGATCGCCACGTTCACAGGGCGCGAAAGGTCGGCAAAGGCGGCGATGTGTTGCTTGTATTCGGCCGCGATATTGTAGGTCTGGATGCGGCCCGGATTCTCGGCTGGCGGCGCGAAGGATTCATCGAGCACGATTTGTTCGATTTCCTTGATACCCGTGACACCGCTAATCGGGATGGCCTGCTCACGGCACAGCTTGAAGCCGTTGTACTTGCCCGGATTATGGGAGGCCGTCAGCATGATGCTGGCGTCGGCACCGAGTTTGCCATTGGCATAATAGGACATCGGCGTGGAGCATAGCCCTAAGTCGGTTACTACGGCCCCCTGCTCCACCAGGCCACGCGCCAGCGCATCAAAGAGTGGTTGTGAATGTGGCCGCATATCTCGTCCAACGACGACGTTCTTGCATCCTAGAAAAGTGGCAAACGCGCGACCGATTTTATACGCCAGGTCTTCGGTTAGTTGCTCGCCGTACACCCCACGAATGTCGTAGGCCTTGAAAATGCTGCTCATAGGTACATTTCTCCTAAAGTGAATTGGATCAAGGGTGCATTCTAGGCAGTGAATTTGCGCGTGGCAAGCCTGACACGCGCAGATTATCGCTCGCGACGACTCAAGCTGGCACGTTCCAAAACGGCGCGTTCTTTGGCACTTAAACTCTGCATGCCTTCATGCGCAATCTTGTCCAAGATGCGGTCGACTTCTTGTGAAGTCACATCCGAGGCATCTTCGCGCCGCAGCACTTTGAGTCCAGGCCGATTTTTCGGCTCTTTCGGCAAAATACGGATCTTGAAACCGCCTTCACGAAACACGACAAATGCGAACACATAACCCGCAACCAAGCCGGCCAAATGCGCGGAATGCGCAATGCGAGAGGCAGGATTGCCCGCAGTGACCATCATAAACTCGATGCCGGCCAGAATTGCGCCCAACATCCATGCGCGCAGCGTGACGGGTAAAACGAAAAAGATCAGCACTGTGATCATGCGCTTCGGGAACAGGGCCACGTAAGCGCCCAGCAGGCCATAGACGGCCCCTGAAGCACCAATGCAGATACCGCTGTCGGATAACAACAGCCAGCCAAGACCGCCGAGAATGCCGGAAACGAAATATACCGCCAGAAAATTGCGGGTCCCAAGCGAACGCTCAACCTCTGTCCCCAGCATATACAGGATCAACATATTAAGGAGGATGTGCCAGCCGCTGCCATGCAGAAACATGTAGGTCACGATTTGCCACGCGAAGCCGTCGCGGTAAAGCAAATCGCTGAGGCCAAAAATGAGATCAAAAGCTCCGTTCATGCGACTGTTGACCACCCAACGAAGCAGAAAAACGGTGACATTCACAATCAGCAGGACGCGAACAGCCGGACTCATGGGCGGTAGATGCCAGCCCAGTGAGCCTCTAAAAGGAGCAGAATGCAAAGGATACTCCCTTCCGATTACCGTTTATATTTTTGTCCATTTTCGATATGTTGCGCAGCATGTCTGATCGCATAATAGAACAGTATGACGTCATTCGCCCCATTTTCCAGGGTGGCATGACCGATTTATACGTTGCCGCCGCTCCTTCTGGTGATCGCGTGGTGCTGCGATTTCTTAAAGAAACATACGCCCGCAGCTGGATTGCGCGCAAGCGTTTCCTCCACGCCGCCGATGTGATGAAGAAAATGGATCATCCCTGCATCCCCCGCTTAATCGCACAAGGGAAAGCCCGTGGCCGTCCCTACATGATTTTGGAGTACGTTGAATCCAAAACCTTGCGGGAACTACTCGTACAGCGTAGCCCTCAGCTCGACAAAGCGACCCGACCATTGCTACGACAACTTGCTGAAGCCATCTATTACGTGCATCAGACTGGCTACCTCCATTTGGACGTGAAACCGGAGAATATTCTGGTCCGTTCAGACAATACGATTGTGTTGATTGACTTTGATCTTTGTGTGAAGCGCAAGCGACGCCCGGTGCGATTGAGGCAGACTCCAGGCACGCCTGCGTATGTGGCGCCCGAGGTTTTGATGCGCCAACGGGCCGATGAACAGGCCGATATTTTCAGTTTTGGCGTGGTAGCCTATGAACTAGTAACTCGCCACAAGCCGTTTGAGCGAGACACTTTAGAGATGGAGCGGGCCGCCCAAATTGACCCACAAGTCTCCCCCACTCCTTTAGAGCGATTCGCACCGGATCTGCCGCGGGGATTGCGCGACCTAATTCTCAAATCCCTTGCGAAAGACACTACCAAGCGGTACCCTGCCATGAGTTCGATTTTGAAGTCCTTGGATGTTTTACGGTAACTCTCATGATGTATTTAGATGATATTGATCGTCGTCGCTCGCGTACGGGCTGCTTTGCGCTAATTGGCTTGGCTGCCCTGATCGTTGTGGGTGTCGTATGGCTTGTCTGGGGGCGTGGTGACCGCCTACCGGCGGAGAGCGAAGAGGAAGTGACCGCTGCTCTTGCCGAACGGCTAGACTCAGTAGCGCCTGTTGAAGAGACCGTTGAACCAGCTGCGACGGCCACGACCAGCGGTCGTCGCGCGGCTCCTCGAACCGCGCAAACAGCCTCTGCACCCGTGTCTGATCAGCCTCGCGGCGAGGATCGTAGTCCGCAACTATTGGAAGAGGCAAAGGCGGCGCGCGAGCGAGAAGATTTTCTTCGGGCCCGGGAACTAGGCTGGCAAGTTCTTGAGCAGACACGCAGCAGCTCGGTGCGGGAAGCAGCCGAAGCCTTGCTCGGCGAAGTCAACATCGAGCTCGTGACCACACCGCGACCGATGCCTGAAAAGATAGAATATACCATTCGGTCTGGGGACATGCTGTACCTGATCGCTCGTCGCCACGGTGTAAATCTAGAGTTGCTCCATCATTCCAACCGCATTCGCGGACCGATTGAGCGTCCATCTATTCGCCCAGGCGATATTATTCGCATTCTGCAAGCCGACTTCTCCATTGAAGTAAGCAAGACACGCAATGATCTCGTGTTGAAAATGAATGACAAATTTTTCAAGCGCTACCCCGTTGGGACGGGAGAATATGCCTCGACTCCAATCGGCGATTTTAAGATCGTCAACCGGATGACCGAACCCGTATGGTACCGCCCCTCTGATGGTCGCGTGATTCCGTTTGGTCACGAGGAGAATCTATTGGGCACGCATTGGCTTGGTCTGGATGTGCGTGGTTACGGCATACATGGTACTTGGGCACCGGAAACGATTGGTTACCAAATGAGTGACGGTTGTGTCCGGATGCTTAACGAGGATGTCAAAGAACTCTTTATGCTGGTCACCGAGGGGACACCAGTTAGAATTGTAGAGTAGTTGGTTGGATGTGAGGAAACTACCGTGGCAGCTTTTACATTACCTTTCGAAAAACCTATCGTTGAACTGGAAGCGAAACTAAGGGAACTCCGTTCCTTTAGTGAAAATCAGGAGATTGATGTCTCGCTTGAAGTTCAGCGCATGCAACAAAAGATCGAAGACACACGTAAAAAGATCTACAGCGAGCTTACCGCTTGGCAAAAGGTCCAAGTCGCGCGTCATCCGCTCCGCCCGTACACGCTGGATTATATCCGGGAGATGACCACGGATTTCCAGGAACTGCATGGTGACCGTATCCATCGCGATGATCGGGCGATCATCGGCGGTTTTGCGAAGATCGACGGTCAACCCGTAATGATTATCGGCACTCAAAAGGGCCGGGACACGAAGAGCAACTTGGAATGCAACTTCGGTTGCGCCTACCCTGAGGGGTATCGCAAGGCACTGCGCCTGATGAAGCTCGCGGCCAAATTCAACGTGCCGATTGTGACGCTGATTGACACTCCGGGCGCCTTCCCGGGTATCGAGTCCGAGGAGCGCCATATTGCGGAAGCTATCGCCGTCAATCTTCGCGAAATGTTCAGTCTTCAGGTGCCGATTGTGGTCACCATCATTGGTGAGGGCGGTAGCGGAGGCGCACTAGGTATAGGTGTTGGCGATCGCATTTTAATTCTCCAAAATGCCTATTATTCCGTCATCTCCCCCGAGGGCTGTGCAGCGATCCTTTGGAAGGATCGCACCTACGCCGACAAGGCCGCTGAAGCACTAAAATTGTCCGCACCTGATTTGATTAAATCCGGACTTGCAGATGAAATGATTGAAGAGCCACATGGCGGTGCGCATGCAGATCCCAAAGAAATGGCGCGTCTGCTGAAGACGGCGATTCTGAGGAACCTCAACAAACTCAAAGAGACCTCGATTGAAGCGCTTCTCGAACAGCGATATCAGAAATTCCGTGCCATGGGCGAATTTGGTGTGGATCAAGATGGTTCATTCTCCCCGTCTGAACCCGAAGATGATGCGACCGAAACGGTCGCCGAGATTGAGGAACCGGTCGAACCAGAGGAACCGGAAGAAGACTCGGCAGAGGCTTCTGACGCGTCTCAGAACGCTGAATCGACCGAAACGAAGAATAAAGACTGAGTTTCTCAGCTGCCCGCCCGCTCTAGACTGGCAATCTGACCGTAAAACGCTTTACGCGCAGACACGTATCTTGTAAATTATTAGTATTTCCTAATTGAAAGCTAACAAACGAACAATCTCATGGCAGACCGACTCCAAAAGCAGCGGTTCGAATATAAATACCACGTCGAACCTGATCAGGCGATTGAGGTACGCGATTTCCTGCGTCATTACATGACCCTGGACGAGTATGGTGCCACGCAGAAAAACTTCTCCTACCCCGTCCACACCCTCTATCTCGATAGCCCCGACTTGCGGCTTTATCAAGCGACGGTGAACGGCGATCGGAATCGGTATAAGTTACGCTTGCGCTTCTATGAGAATGGCGAATCTGCCGCTGTCTATCCGGAGATCAAGCGTCGATATAATTCCGTGATCACCAAAAAGCGGGCAGCCATCACCCGTGAGTCTGCCCGGCGAATCATGCATGGTCAATTGCCCGCCTTCTCCGACTTGCTCAACCCTGAACCCGATTCCATGCAGGCGTTGGAGGAATTCAATCGGCTGGCCAGCCATCTCTGCGCCGGACCAGTTGCACACATATCTTACTTGCGAGAAGCATGGATGGGTGAAGATGAACATACCCGCACACGTGTGACGCTGGATCGACGCGTCATGTCCGAACCGCGCCAGGACATTCGTTTTGATTTCGACATGACCGAACCGAAACTAGTCTTTGGTGACGCCATCATTTTGGAATTAAAGTTCACGAACCGATTCCCTCAATGGTTTAATGACCTCGTGCAGCGCTATGAACTAAAACATCAAAGCGCAGCCAAGTATGTTGACGGTGTCGCGCTTCGTGGTGAGCACTGTTTTGCGCAAGCTTACGCGTAAAGGTTGAATGGTATGGAATCGTTTTTACTCTCAGGAGGCAGCACACAAGTCATCGATATCCCGCAAATGATGCTCTCGCTTTTGCTGGCTTTTCTGGCGGGGCAAGTCATGGCGTGGGTTTATATCCTGACCCACTCAGGCCTCTCCTATTCGCGAACATACGTCAACTCCCTCATTCTCATTCCCGTTACGGTCGCACTGGTTATGACGGTGCTCGACAACAATCTTGTCACCGCCTTCAGCTTAATGGCGGTGTTTGCCATCGTGCGTTTCCGCAATATCGTACGCGACACGCTGGATACCGTTTTCATTCTGACCCTGATCGTGATTGGCATGGCATCCGGGACCCAGCTGTACACCACGGCAATTATCGGCACCCTTTTATTTGCGTCCATTATGGTGTACCTGCGCTACACACACTTTGGCAGTCGGCATCGCTACGACTACATCGTCAATCTGCACTGGACCGAT
The DNA here is from genome assembly GCA_007125875.1 of Kiritimatiellia bacterium. Lineage (GTDB taxonomy): Bacteria > Verrucomicrobiota > Kiritimatiellia > SLAD01 > SLAD01 > SLAD01. The sequence goes on from SLCI01000138.1 coordinate 13,886, forward strand.
TCACAGGCCCAACTGCCCTTGCTGACTCAGCTACTCAATAACTATAGCCTGCGTATACAACTGGCGAGTCAGCGAAGTGGACGGACCGATGAGGGCATGGATCTTTCGTATCGCTTGCTTCTACGAGATCCCGCACTCTCACCTGCTCTTTTGGATGCATTGAAATCATTCCCCGGCGTGACGCGCGTCACTGGATTAGAAGCCCAAGATGAATCAGAAGCCTAAAATTGATAATCAGCCCGTACCGGTTCACCCCTCGCGCCGCTGGCGAGAGTTCCGGGTACGCTTTTTGCCTATACTTGTCTTTGTCGGTGTGGCCGGCATCGTGGGGCATTTGTGGCAAGGTCACGTCGCACCGACACAGATGTCCGGCATCGTTGTTGGCCATCAACATGAGTTACGTAGTCCCCGCCCTGGCATGGTCGCTCAAGTTCTGACCCAGCCCTTTCAACGCGTTGCGATAGGCGATCCCTTGCTCATTTTGGTATCTCACCAGGACGAGCAACTGCGAGCGGAAATTGCTGTATTGGAAGCCGAAATCGCGTCATTGCGTGTAAATCGCGCGCCGGCGATCGGTCTATCTCGCAATCAGATCGATTACGAGGATCTTCGCTTCGAGGTGATGACGGCACGCATCCGACTAGCCGAAGATCAGTTGGAAATGCAGCGTCTAATGCGTGAAGCGCATCGTCAACAATCGCTATTCGATCTCGAACTTATTGCGGAGAGTGCCTACGACGAAGCGATTACGCAGCGCGATCGTGCGATGATTCGGGTTGAAGAAGGTGAGCAAATGCTCGACGAGCTGGATGCGCGTTTGACTCAATTACGTGGCGCGTTTTCTGCTGAGGATGATGTTTTCGAGTCAGCGCTGCTGGCGGCTGTCCGTGTAAAAGAAGAACAACTGGCCGTGATTGAAACACAGCTCCGCCCATGGCCACTACCCAGTCCAGCTGATGGTGTTGTTGCAAAAGTTCACGTCTCGGCAGGAGGCTATGCTGGACAAGGCGATCCGTTGATTACCTTGCATGACGAAACGGCCGATCATGTGTTGGGATACATTGATCAACCGATCGGCGCTATTCCTGAACGCGGTAGCGAGGTCGGGGTCATCGCGACAGCCCGTCGCACGCAATACACTGGCGTCATCGCTGACATTGGACCGCAGTTGGTGCCAAAACATGAAATGCTTATGCGGCCAGGTGTCAGCGCCGAATACGCCCTACCCGTCCGCATTGAAGTGCCGCCAGATGCCCTGCTTTACCCCGGCGAGCGCGTGCACCTTCGACTTTGATCCGATTTCACTCTGCACCATTGGGAGAGTTCGTTACGTCTTGCTCACGATTCTAGCCGTCGCGAGGCGGATCTTTTTCCGTATAATCAACATCAATGTAGCCGGGATCGTTGCGACCTTTTGTATGCGGCTCGCTCGCACGTTTAACCTGTCGGTTAAAAAGCCAAAATCGTATTGCGAAGACAACCGCAGCCACCGCCAAAAAGCCGACAACAGCCAAAAACACAAAGAACCCCAGAAACGCAGCCAAACCGAGAAGCAGAATCGACACCACAGCCCCGACCGCCTTCATGAAGGGGTTAACGGGTTTTTGCTGACCATTGAGATAGATATACGTGATACGCGACATATGGATTTACTATGACTCTCAAAAATCCCATGTCCAGTTAATACCAATACCGGCATCCGCTTCAACCCCCATATCGGACTCCAACCGAATCGTCGGCGTCAATTCGACCTCTACCGCTGCACGTGTGCTCTCTGCGATGGCCCCTCGCTCAATTTCAACGAATACTCGATCTGTAACGTACTTGCCGACGCTGACGGATACCTGTCCCTCATCATCTCCCGCATCACGAATCTCTATTTGATCAACGCCAAGACGGCGTCGTGTCTCGCCCATTAGATCAAAGGTGGATCCCGTACCACGCAAGCGATTCACCGCTTGCGCGATCGTGATGGCTTGGAACGGTGTGATCCGAGCAGCTTCTCGTCCAAACAATAAGCGTGCAAGAATTTCGTCTTGCGGCATTTCCGGAACAGAATCGAGTTCGATATCGGGTGTATCAATCGCACCGCTGACTCGCATGATCGCCGTCACACCGCGTGTTCTGGCTTCAGCAACAATATCCAGACCGGGCTGAGGTGGTGTCGAGCCATCAAATGTAATAATGCCACGCGTTAACGCCAGCCGCTTACCAAAGAAGACAAAGCGGCCACGCTCGATCGATAGCGTGCCTGTCACAACAGGATCTCTGGCTGTACCAGCGATGGCCAAGCGACCGCTCCATTCAGAATCGAGCCCACGACCACGTACAAAAAATCGATCTGGTATGATCACAGCTAGATCAAGGTTTAGCTGATGCTTTCGCTCAGGGGCGACGATCACTTCGTCTGCGCCCTCTCTGTCCCCATTCATTTCCACCACATTCAAGTCGATAATCGAGGCCGGTGCTCGTTCCGGAATGTCAAAATTCACAGGCGAAACCTGCACTTCTCCGTGTAATCGGCTTGCCTGAAGATTACCCTCCCACGATACATCGCCGCGGCCTCGCGCTTGCATCGTGTCATTCGCAACCAGCCGGAAGTCGCGCATACGAAGGCGGCCTTCAAATGGATATTGATTGGCGGGCTCCAGATCCAGTGCGCCGGATAGTTCTAGCGTGCCACGTCCACCATCGGTGGCGGAAAATCGGTCCAAACGCACCTGTCCATGATCTCCGGAAAATTCTAAATACAGATCTCGCAGGACGGTCCCATACAAGTCGTTTTCATACGCGCCATCGTCAACTCGGATATGCCCGAATAGGGTCGGTTTATCTATGGTTCCAGACAATTCAAGATCGGTCACTAATTGACCGCTGAGCCGATGGATATCCAGTACGAATAGTGTGGCCAAATCCGCCAGATCGGTGCGGGACGTTAATCGCCCATAAACATCGCCTTGTGGAGGCCATTCGGCATAGAGAGGCCATAACGACAACTGGAGCGGCATATCCACATCCAAGACGACCGGATCACCCGGTAATCCGTCCAATTCAAACCGATGCTTGAGTCGCCCCCCGCCTAATACAAAACGTGCTGCAAATCGGGCAGGCGGTCCTTCCCATAAAGACGCATCCGCCGGCAATAGATCATCCAGCACCAATTCCAAATTGGCCTCCGGCGCATCCGGTGCACCCTTGATCCGGAGCGCTCCGACTAGCTCTCCGCGTGATGGGTCTACCCCCTGTAATCCGAATAACCCGACGGGCACTTGATCAACCGTGGCGGCAATATCCAGCTGCTCCTCACTTACGGTGCCCGAAAGTTTTAATCGACCTTCAGCCGCTTCAAGAATCAAAGCATCCAACGCATAGTGCGTGTCCGCCCGATCAATCGCCGCGGGTTGCTTTAAGTGAATGGCTAAATCGCCCTGCGTCCAGCTCCACTGATCGAGTCGCAGTCGACTAAACAAGCCTTGCTCATCCAAGAGCAGTGAACCTCGATGATGCATTTCCCATCGCTCGGCCAATGTCCCGCTCAGATCCAAGCCAAAATCGATCTGTTCGTCCAAACCATTCACGTTCAGTAGGACATGATGGAACGGCCGATCGCGAATGAGCAGTTCTTGACCATTAACTTCAAGTTGGAACAGTGGTCGCTCGGATGCCCGCGTATTAAGAAATTGGCCGCTCACACTGAGATGTCCGCTCCAGATCGGCGCATTGGTTAGATCGGAATGCGCCGCTTGTTCGTTATGCGTCGCCGCTGCAAGATGAAATTCGCCGAGATCGTTTGCCAGATCAATCCGCGCTCTGCCCTCGAATCGCGCTTCCACGTCTTGCCAATGAACTGACTCGAGGACTAGCCGCTCGAGTGACACTTCGGTGATCGGCCCAATCGATGCAGGAAGTCCAAGTTGCGGCGCGCCAGCCTCAGCGATGTCATCTCGCATCGGCAACTCGGCACGCGGAGCAGGCCACTCATTGTACTGCAAGGATTGGACCCTGAGTTCGCGAATGATAAGTTGCCGCTTGAGTAATGATCGGGCTGATATTCGCAGGTTGAACGCCTGTATGCGTAGATACACGGTAAGCGTGTCCCGATCCTCAATCTGAAGGCGACCAAGCTGTGCTCGTAGTGGCCAACTAAACGAGACATCCTCCAGCATGACGCGCGCATCAAGGGCATCGGATAAACGTGCTTCAACGTGCGGAATCCAACGACTGATACCCACAGGGGATAGCACCCACGCAAAAACCATCAACAGGAGCAGCACCATCAACGCGATGCTCCAGCTGAATATTTTCATGACACGACGGGCCTTCATTAGAATGCCTGCCCTAGGCTGATATAAAATTGATAGGAATCATCGATTCCTGACCGACGATTAACGGGGAAGGCTAAATCTAAGCGCAAGGGCCCAACGGGCGTAAAATAACGGAATCCCGCCCCGGCACCCCATTGGGCATCACTCATGCCGTCCGGCCAGCCTTCCTCGTAAACGGCCCCTCCGTCGCCAAAGGCGACCAAGCCAAATTCACTATTGATGCGCCAACGCAACTCAACCGATGTGATCCATTGCGATTTTCCGCCTAAAGGCCGCTTCTCATCAAGCGGCCCGATGCTCTGGAAAGCGTAACCGCGCACCGAACCACCGCCACCGGCATATAAGCGTTCATCGGCTGGCAAGGCATCGCGACTGACACCTGCAATTTGCCCAAACACGCCGCGCCAGGCGAAATCAATGGTCGGCCGACGGATCAGCGGATGATAGTACGCGATGCTCGCACGCGATTTGATGAAGGCAATTTCTGAATTGATCATGTCGCGGTAAGGTGCGGTACTCAAGCTGCGGCGACTACCGCGACGCGGATCCAGCACATCATCGCTGCCGTCCCATTCAATGCCCAAGGGCAGGTAAAGCAGGCCAAAACGCTCCTCACGATCATCTTCGCGGACAGCAGTGTATCGGAACCCGATACCGCTACTTACTATTGCGTTCCGCCGATAAGGCCGATCAATACTGATCAAGCTGCTTACGAATCGGCTGCGGAAGGCGTCGGGTTCTTCCAAAGCGGCTCGCACAGAAACATTCAGGTTCTGATTAATCGTCCGAAAGTCAGGCTTGAGAAAGCGACTATTCACCCCGTAGCCAATCTCCGATACATCCCACACCAGCGAAGCACGCTCACCGTGTCCACGCAAGTTACGGTGTTCAACACCCACGTTCGCCCTTCCGCCCTCATCGCTACGAAAACCAACACCCGCCGAGAGAGAACGATGATGACGCTCACTCATGATCACTTCAAGCGGGAGCTCCCCTTCATCGGTCAAGGTTGAGCCCTTAACAAAGCGCGCCGATGAAAACAGGTTGGCATCCATGAGTCGCCGTTGATACATGCGCATCTTGGCTCCCTCAAATCGATCTCCCTGAGACCACGGCTGTTTATTCTGCACGAATATCGGTTGAACGCGCTCCAAGCCGATTAACTCGACCTCACCAAAACGCGCAATCGGGCCGCGTTCCACTTTGAACCAGATATCCATGGCGCGCGCGCTATGATGAACCTCAACACGCCGATCCGCCATTCGAGCAAACGGATAGCCCTGATTGCCTAGCCATCGAATCAGTCGTTCTTCCTTTCGCTGGACCTCGCGAGCAATAGCGGGTTGCCCGATATCCTCAGCGATCCATGCAGCAAATCCCTCGCGATAAGCCGCGTCATCATCGTAATCGATCAATTCAAAATGGATATGGCGAAATGTGTAGCGTTCACCCGGATCCACATGAAACCGGACACGCACAGGACTACGATCTTCCTGAATGGATACACGAATACTGGGATCATAATAACCATACGATTGCAGCACGGCCGTGAATCGCTCGACATCGCGCTCGGCACGGCGTTGCAATTGCCTGATCGAAGCTGGCGGTCTATTTCGCAATATTTCGGTGTTCGAGACACTGCGCAAATCATTCAGTAACGCGCGCTCATCTACCCCGCGAAAACGGACTCGATAACGGATTTCCTCGGCATCCGCTGAGACAGCGAGCAGCAAAAGGATGCTAAGTATAAGAAGCGCCGCTGTCCGCAGATATCGCTGGGGATACCTAGATGATTTGATGGATTGATTTTTCATGCGCACGAAGCCGGAGGAACAGTCTGGCCACATGTCAGTGGAGGTAGAAGACGCGGAAGGTGTTCAAAATTTGCTGCGCCTCATCCAAGTAATGACGAGCGACATGATGATCATTCACGACCAACAGCAAATCATGTGACAACACCGATGTATTGTACCAGTTGAAACTACCATCCAACACAATATGGCCATCAATCACACACTGCTTCGAATGAATCGGCGAATAGGGAACTCTTTGATCGTAGACTCCATAGACCAAATGCAAACCGACCCCGCCCGCTTTCAAGCGTTCAAGCGCTGGCAAGAGTGGTCGACGGAACTCCTCATCCATCGTCCGCGGCTTGCGAATATCCCCTTGCCATGCCAAGTGACCATTGAAAATTGCGCGCACGTGTACGCCGCGATGATGCGCATGCAATAAAGCATCGATCACACTGTCGCCGTGCTCCCCTCGCAATTCACCGATCAGAAACAGGCAAAGATCAATGGAGTGCCGCGCACGATTAATTTCGGCCAGGATGGCGTGATGTGGTCGATAGTATTGGCCGCCTAACATCGCGGTACGCCCGAAGGTGTACAAAAGATTAAAACGACTATAGGGATCGATCCCATATCGCTGAATAATACCGCCCCGCACACTTTGGAAGATATTGTCGAGCAAGCGACACATGCCCTGAGAGTGGAAGGTCATGCCCGATTCCCAGTTTGCGCCCCATTGATCGAATGTGATGTTGAAGGAGCCCACGATACAGTCTTCGTTATCGAAGATGATAAACTTGTTGTGCATGTCTGTGGCCACTTCGGCCATCGGGTCACGGGTAGTGCAAATGTCCCCTATTAATTCGACACCCGATCGCTTTAAGCGCAGGTAGTTCGGGCTATTGGTGAGCGTCATCTTGCGCCAATCGACAATCACCTGTACCAGCACACCTTGATGATGTGCGTGTATCAAGTGGTTACAGAAGTCGCCGTCATCGATGCAATCCACACAGACTTTGATCGTGTGCAGCCCATGGGGATCCACCCGTTTCTTCCAGATCACCTTATCGATGTGGTCGTGAATGTAGCGCTTGGGATGATAGGGATGCCAGGTCTGTCCCTTTGTAAATTTAGGGATGAGGTGGAGCGACTCTGGATGTGTGTTAATCCAATCCACATCTCGCTGCAGCGTGCCGGTATCCAATTCCACCGTTCGGTATCCGTTCGGCGTCGACCACTCACCGGATAGGCTTCGGTGTCGTTCACCATAGCCATGCAAGTCGGGGCCATCCATCAAGATATATTCCTGCTGCGAAGGGATTGAGCGCCCATGATGATGCACAATGAAGGCAAACTTTACGCACGTTGCGCGACCTTGATCCCGCGACTCAGTACGAATAAAAATATCGCGCGTTGCACGCCGATGTCGGTCCCATTCAACATCAATCGGATCGGTATGAGCCAGATAGTGGTCACACGTGCCGTCCTGATAGTAGACTTTTACCAACACCTTAACGTTGGCGTCCCCCCCCCAGAAGACATTGAAGGTGATGCTGGCACGACGCAGCCAAAATGAATCGCCGAAATCATTCCAGCGCTCATACGGTAGGCTTAACCAACCGCTAACCGGTCTTGCTAAGGATTCTGCCCATTGGTTCTGCATGATTGTTCAACTAGCATCTTTCAAATTCCACCAGGTAGCCGGGATGATCGGATACGCGACCATAGGCTGTTGGCGTGAATAGTTCACGGGCACTCAAGGCGCGCAATTCCGAGTCGGTTTTGAGCCAGATATAATCGATTCGGCCATCTCCATTGAGGGTGCGCATACTATTCTGCTTCGCTTTTCCGAATACCCGCTCAAACAGATCCGGCCGCGTTGCGCGAAGATACTGGTCCTGCAAATCGCCCGTCCTGACAATACCTGAATAGGCGGCCGAATCGGCAGCGATATTGAAATCGCCGCACACCACACTGGCGATCACCTCTTCTGTATGTTGCCGGTTTACCCAACTGCGCAGTCGCTCGAACTGCTCCTCGAATCCATCTTCTACCCAGCTTAGATGAGCCGAGTAGACATTCACGGGGCCAAAATAAGGCACGTGGATCTGGGCCATCAAGACGCGACGCGCGTGAATGTCATAGATATCCTCGCTTTCCGAGACGTATCCAGAATCGGTCGAAGTAAACTCATGGCGGCTCAGAATCGCCAATCCTTCGCGATATTTTTCGAAGCCAAGATGGGAATAATCCGCAAATAAATGGTACGGTTGCGGCAAGTGGCCGTTAATGGTGCGGGCGGTATTGGTTGCCCAATCCCCTCGCCCATCGTTCCAATCCTCCGCGACTTCCTGAAAGCAAACGACATCCACATCCAACTGCTCAATCACATGGGCAATCTGTTTGAATTTTGCCGCTTGATCTTTCTCCTGATTACAATGCAGGTTCAGCGTCATGATGCGCAGGCTTGAGCGCCGACTCTGATAGTTCTGCCCTAGCGCATCATCGCGCACCAACCCCTTCGGCGTCTCGGCCTCCAGATAATATTCGACGCGATATGCTTGACGGACCGGAATGCGGCCCGCCCAGATTTCCCAGCCGTATCGATTCGGGTTACGGGCTGCAGAACCACACGCCGCATGCCAGTAATTGGCGCGACGCAAGCAGCGTGAGACGCGCTTCGTTTTCCAATGGTCGGTACTCCAATGGATTCGAACAGCCGTGGCCTCCAAGTCTGCGCGCACAGCGGTCTGTATGGGCAGCCGAACTTTGCCCCCCTGCAAGACGGGGTCATGAAAGCAGTGCAATAGCGGGACGCGGGAATAAACGACAATGCCGCAATCGGCATCGAGGGAATAGTTGTGGCCATGATTGCTATCCCAAAAGATGCGCCCCATGGTTTCGTAGCGCACCGCAAATCGTATAGTCCCGGGCAAATTATGTTGCGGCGTTAACGGACACTGCACTTTCGCCAACCACAATTCGCGGCCATCTGCTCGCGTCAGCTGATAGGTGGCCGTATCCGCATGCCAATGTTCATCTTCACCAGCCCAATGAATTTCCACCTGCTTATCATAGGCGAGGTTGTCCACCTCGACCATAAATGCGAGCTCTTGCACCAAGCCTTGGCTCGAACGCGTTATCGTATTTTGTGCGTATGCAATTTTCACCTGTTGCATGGTGTCAATCCCACCCCCCTAACATAGCCGAGGAGTATAGCAGCCTTGATGCAAGCCAAAGCCTAACAGAGGGGTTTAATCAGTGTCAACGTCCTCACCGCTGCGAAGCCTGTGTTCCCATACTTTGGCATACTTTACCGCTACGCCGGTTGCGCTAATACAAGCAATCAACCAGCCGCGACGCCCGTCCATGAATCCGGCCTTGAACACATAGCCTTTGATAAAACGGAAGAAAGGCCTCACAACAATGTCCGCCCAGCTGCTGCGGTAGCCCGCGGCCACTTTCTCATTTGCCGATATGGAGCTAAAGCGATTCATCGTTTCGATATGATCGGCAATACTATCGTAGGTGTAATGATAAAGTGGTGAAGTCAACTTCTTCACGGGGCCATCGACCACCACTTGATCATGCGGTTCTTCACCGATGCTGTGACCGAGCGACTTTTTGAATAGTCGAAGCTTGATATCCGGATACCATTCACCGTGACGGATCCACTGCCCGAGATAGAAGACCTGACGAGGAAATCGATAGCCGACATAGGCAATCCGTTCCGGCTGAAACTCAGCCCGAATCTCTTCCCGTAAGCCATCGGACACCTCCTCATCCGCATCCAGAAAGAGCACCCAGGGATGCGAGGCCATTCCACGAATAAGATTGCGTTGACCAATATAACCTTGCCAAGCGTGTTGATGCACTTGATCCGTGTATTTGCGACAAATCTCGAGGGTACGGTCCGTACTGAAACTATCCAGAATTACGATCTCATCACACCACGTCACGCTTTTGAGGCAACGCTCAATATTGGCCTCTTCGTTATACGTCATGATGCAAGCCGATATCTTTTCCCTCATAATTAACCTTTCCCAGCAGCTTGCCTGACCGCTTCGTAAACCTCTTCTGGCGTAATAGCCGCCAATGCTTCCCGCGCCTCAACGGAATCACGAGGAACATCGCGGTGTCGCTTCTTGCTGTGCTGAAGCACGATCGCCTTGTCGCCCAGCGGCCCCGTTGTGGCTGGATCCGTGATACCATATAGCGCCACCACAGGACGTCCTAACGCCGTCGCGATATGCATTGCCCCACTGTCATTGGCTACCACAACGTCGCACGCAGCCAGCAACGCCAACCACTCATACAGATTCGTGCGCCCGGCCCAAGATGATGCCTTAGCCCCAATCGATCCAGCCACCTGCTCGCACAATACCCGCTCTCCGGCGGCACCCGCAACCACGATATCGGTCTCCAATTCACCGACTAGACGCTGTCCCAACGCGATAAAGTGATCAGCCGGCCACTGCTTGGAAGGCCCACGCGCAGCGCCCGGCACCAGCCCAACTCGGATTGTGCTCTTATCCGAGAGTCGCGTATTCATGTCCTGCTGCACATCGTCTGGGATTTTCAGAATGGGGGATGGCGGTGGCGTATCGCTGGGCCAGCTTGGGACGAGTAAATCCATATACTCAAATTGTTGATGTCGACGCTCGTCCGACATCTTGGGATGAACAACCTCATGCATGAAAATACGGCGAAGGTCGCCCGGTAAACCTACTCGCTGCGGCAGCTGAGCGAGAAAAGGAATCAAGGCCGACCGAAAAGAGTGCGGCATAATGTAGGCGCACTGTAGTGAAGGCGCTTTACGCAAGCGCTGAATCGTATCGATCGTGCCACGTAGACCTGACTCGAACATCAGCGTGTCATCCACGCTCGGGTGAATGCGCCATAGCGGTGCGATGCCCGGCTTAGCCAAAACCGAGATTCGATCGTCCGGGTGTTTGGCGCGATACGCTTGCACCGCCGGCATCGCCATTACGGCATCGCCGATCCAGTTCACGGAAACAATCAAAGTATGCTGTGTATCCGACATAGTGCCGCCTTTAGCGGTAACAAATACGTGCAATCCAATCGGCAAAAGCTTCCGTACCGCTCAGCAATTCGATCTCTACTCGCAGGAAGTAGATCGGAATATCGCGTCGATCGATAAATGGAAAGCGCACCGCATCTTTTTCCGTCGTAAGAATGGCCTTAGCGCCTTCCTGGATGGCGCGATTGATGAAGTCGAGTATCTCCTGCTGCGTGTAACGGTGATGATCGGCATAGGTTTGGTGACAAATGACGCGTGCGCCTTGTCGTTCCAATTCCTCCTCAAAGCCTTTCGGAACCGCAATCGCTGAGATCGCAGCAACATCCAACCCTTGCAGGAAGGAAAGTTCGTCGCGTTTGCCGGTGTAGACGTTTTGCACATACCGCGCACAGTGACGACACTCCGAAATTTCAGCCACCGGATTGAGCTTACGCAATTGCTCTTTCAGCTCCACCGCCCCGTCACCGTTCGACTTCGTAATAAAAATAAAGCCTGCCCGCCGAATATTACGGATCGGCTCACGCAGTAAACCGCGCGGCAGAACATGGCGATTCCCAAAAGGATTGGTGCGATCAACTAAAACGATATCCAGCCGGTGCCTCAATCGCATGTATTGAAAGCCATCATCCAGGATTAGCGTATCGCAGCCGAGTTTTTTGATCGCATACTGTCCGGCATTGACACGGTTTTTGGCCACAATCACCGCCACATTGGGCAGATTACTCGCCAACATATAAGGCTCATCGCCGCTGATCGTGGAGTCAAGCAAGAGACGATTACCATCCGATACAACCAAGGGCGGTGGACCATATTTTTGGAATGTGAGACGACCTTTGATTCGTTTCCAGAGCGGGGGCTTCTTGCGCTTATAGCCGCGACTAAGAATGGCGACCTTTCGCCCTTGCTCCTGCAAGGATCGCGCAAATACCTCTACGACCGGCGTTTTACCCGTACCACCAACCGTCAAGTTTCCGACACTTAAGACCTGACATCCCAACGTATGGGGGCGCAAAATACCCCATTTGTAGAGGCGAACGCGAATTTGGACAACCAGCCCGAAGATGCGCGAGAGCTGACGCAAGGTGAAGCGTAATAGAGTAGCTCGCTTACCCGGCTCGCGATCCTCAATGACCCCAAGTAAATAAGACTCTAATCGCTCCAATCGATTCGACACGCGCTAAACTTCCTTCCCGATTCCTCAGCCGATCCACCCTGCCCACCCCAACAGGAAAGAGTAAGACTGCCACCTGAACGGGCTATTCGTCAAGAAATGCCATTCCCCACTTGACTTCAAAAGCGTAGCGGTATATCTCTATTCAGTTATTTTTGTATCCCCCATAAACAATTATTACAATATTGTTATAATGAAGAGTATAATTGGCCTTTGCCAGATCAATCCTACTGTGGGGGCATTAGATCGGAATCGGGAACTGATTGTGCGTGCGGCAGCTCGCGCCAGCAAGTCAGGAGCCGCTGTGATCGTATTCCCCGAATTAGCGCTGTCGGGCTATCCGCCGGAAGACTTAATTCTCAAGCGTCATTTTCTGGAAGATTGCTGGTCGCAAATCTCTCGTATTGCCACTGAGGTTCCCTCTGAATCGATCACACTCATCGGTATTCCGCAGGCGATTGATACGCATGTGCACAACGCCGCAGCAGTGCTATATGGCGGACGTATTGTCGCGGTGTACCAAAAAATGATTCTACCAAACTACGGCGTATTTGATGAAAAGCGGGTATTCGACGCCGGCAAAATGCCGTTGATCATTCAAGCGGGATCGCTGCGTCTCGGCATTCATATCTGTGAAGATTCCTGGTTTCTGAATCAGGATGCCGTGCAATTACTAAAAGAGGCTCAGCTCGATATCCTGTTAAATCTGTCCGCCTCGCCTTACCATCGCGGCAAACGAGCAATTCGTGAGGAAACGCTGCGACGCACCGCCACTTTTCTCAATACGCCGCTCGCCTATTGCAACATGGTTGGTGGTCAAGACGAGTTGGTCTTTGATGGTGGCTCGCTGATCCTCGACGCCCAAGGTCAGGTCATTTCACGCGCGCGCCAATTTGAGGAGGCGCAACTCCTGGCTCCTGTAGAAACGCCTGAGCGAACACTGATAGCGGAGGAGCCGACTCCGCCGATCCGCCGCGTCGTCCATGTGCCTGCCCTGCCACCTACACGAAAAGCACTATCCGGCAGCGAAATCGATGTTGAGCCGCTGATGGACGATTATAATGAAGTGTATTCCGCACTCAAAGCGGGGTTACGTGATTACGTCAACAAGAATGGTTTTGACAAGGTCGTGGTCGCACTCAGTGGCGGGATCGACTCTGCAGTCGTTGCTGCCGTTGCAGTCGACACGCTTGGACCAGAACGTGTTGCTGGAGTAACGATGCCCTCTCGTTATTCTTCTGAGGGGACCCGCGGAGACGCCGCTCTTTTGGCTCAAAATCTGGGTATCGAGTTTCACGAGGTCCCCATCGAATCGATTTTTGCGGCCTTCAACCATGAACTTGCTCCACTCTGGCCCGGCCGTGAGCCCGACGTTGCGGAGGAGAATCTACAAGCTCGTATCCGGGGAAGCATCATTATGGCGCTTTCCAATAAATTTAATTGGCTGGTTTTAACAACGGGCAATAAGAGTGAGCTGGCAACTGGCTACTGCACCTTGTATGGAGACATGGTGGGCGGTTTCGCCTTGATCAAAGACGTGCCCAAGATGCTCGTATATGATTTGGCCCGCTGGCGCAATAGCCAGTCCCCGGAACCAGTGATCCCCCCTTCGACCATTGACCGTGCACCGTCCGCAGAACTACGACCTGACCAAAAGGACACCGATTCCTTACCGCCTTATGAAATGCTCGATCAAATTGTTGAGCGTTATGTTGAGCGCGATGAGGGTATTGACAGTATAGTAGCCGCAGGCTTCGAGGCGGAAATCGTTCAGCGAGTATGTCGTCTGATTGACATCAGCGAATACAAGCGCCGTCAAGGAGCGCCTGGTGTAAAAATCACACCGAAGGCATTTGGTCGCGATCGCCGTATGCCAATCACGAATGCGTATCGCGAATATGTGAAAGGAGACCAGCGATGATGGCCTCAAAGAACCCCAACAAAGAAAGTCCGCTATCCGAGATGACGGAATCACGTCGCGTTTCTGAGCTAAGCTTGCTGTATGAGATCAGCCGACTGCTGGATCAGAGCCTGGATTTGCGCGATGTGGTCAGCCCCGTGTTGGCAGAGATATCGGAAAAACTCGATATGCTTTTCGCCACCCTGACGCTATTGAATCGCGAAACAGGTGCGATCTTGATCGAGGCTGCAGAGGGTTTATCCGAGCAACAAGCGAGTCGTGGGCGATACAAGCTGGGCGAAGGCGTCACAGGCCAAGTCATTTTGAACGGCAAGCCAATGGTGATCCCCAAGACTGAGGAATCCCCCCTCTTTTTGGATCGCACCACGCGCGGAAAGCGCGGAAACACCTCTTTTGTCTGCGTTCCCATTAAGGAAGGACAAGAAGTGGTGGGCGCACTCAGCATTGATCGCATCTATGACGAGAAAGCAAACCTAGATGATGATGTGCGCATTCTGACGATTATTGCGTCGATGATCGCGCAAGCCGTGAAGCTGCGGCGGGCCGCACAAGAGGAGCAAGAACGACTCGAAGCGGAAAATGAGCGATTACGAGCCGAGCTGAAAGACCGCTTTCGCCCTTCGAACATCGTCGGCAACTCACACGAGATGCAGATTGTGTATGATCAGATCGCGCAAGTATGTCGTAGTCCGGCTACCGTATTGATTCATGGTGAAACGGGTACTGGTAAAGAGCTGGTCGCGCACGCGATTCATTATAATAGTGATCGATCCGATCAGCCATTCGTGAAGGCACATTGTGCAGCACTGCCGGAAACGATTATCGAAAGCGAATTATTCGGGCATGAAAAGGGCAGTTTTACGGGCGCGACTACGGATCGCAAAGGGCGTTTTGAGCTGGCCCATGGTGGCACACTGTTCCTGGACGAAATTGGTGATATTCCGCCAAGCATCCAGATCAAACTGCTGCGCGTATTGCAAGAGCGCGAGTTTGAGCGGATCGGCGGAACCAAAACCATTCAGGTGAATGTGCGCGTGATCACGGCCACCAACAAGGATCTATTGGCGTTGGTTAACGAGGGTAAGTTCCGCGAGGATCTTTACTATCGCCTGCATGTTTTCCCCATTTATGTCCCACCCTTGCGGAAGCGGAAAGCGGACATTGTACTTCTAGCCGACTTCTTTTTGGATAAGTACGCAAAGTCCAGTGGTCGCCAGATCCGTCGCTTATCAAGCGCGGTGATTGACATGCTGATGAGCTATCATTGGCCCGGCAATGTGCGTGAGCTGGAGAACGTAATTGAGCGCTCGGTGCTCGTGGCCGAAGGCGATGTGATTCACCCGCACCACTTGCCCCCCACCCTGCAAACAGCCGAGACGAGTGGCACAGGCGCGCAAGGGAATCTCAAGGCACTGGTTGATCAGTACGAGCGGGACATTATCAAGGACGCGCTGAAATCATCGCGTGGAAATGTTGCGGCCGCGGCGCGATCGCTCGGCACAACCCAGCGCATATTGGGATACAAGGTCAGCAAGCACCGCATCGATCCGAAACAACACGCGGGCTAATCAGATTGACTGCGCGAGGTGTTACTGAGCCTGCGCCACGCCGTCTTCATCCGACTCAACTAATCGGATCGTCCGCGGCTTAGCGGCTTCGCGGATCAGCTTGTCGGATTCTTCGATATGCTTCCGTAGCGCCTCGATCAGTTCAATGAACTCGTCGCTAGCTGACAGCTGCGAAACGGTGTCTTCTACGCTCTTTTGCAACGCGAGGACTTGCTCAACATTCTGGGCCAACGCAGCCACCGCTTCGAGTTTCGCGCTGACATTTTCCTGCGCCGCGGAAACCTTTTGGGCGTGATCCGCCAGCACGGCAGACAATTCATCTTTCCACTGAGCGCTAACACCCTGCAAGGCATTTTGGATTTCGGACGCGGCACCTTCAAAAGATTTCTGAATATCACCGGACACGCTACCAATCCCACTCTGAAGATCGGAGGTGGTTCCCTTCATGGCCTTCTCCAAATCGGCCGTGGCATCGCCCAACGTCTGGCCAAGTTTACCAGCCGCTGCCTCAAAACTGGCGATCATTTCATCGCCCGGCAGACTAGCGCTCAACTTTTCAACGGCGGCAGTGAGAGCAGTCAATTTCGTGACAGCCAGAACGACAATCGCTAAAGTAGCAACGCCAATAACCAGTAGAATAATCGTGTTTAAATCCATAGCGACGCCTCGTAGTCAGAATTAATGAACCTCGTTGTAGCGCGAATACTAGGTGATTGATGGTCAGTATGTCAAAGTCAAGTTGCGCGAAATCCGACCAAGCCAAGACCAAGCGGGCATGGCGCGGTAGGTGGGGATTGGCTGGGCTGCTGGTTTTGCTGTTCAGCGCAGCTGCTTTGTCTCGCTGGAGTCATTCGCCCACGCTGCGGCCTTGGGTCACAATACCAGCGGGCGCCTACGCGCTACCCTTTGGAGCAGAAGAGTCCATTTTCGAAACAGCAGGTTTTCGCATTCAACGCACTGAAACTACCGTGGCGCAATTTGTGCGTTTTTTGAATCGGACACGTCCGACAGCGATATTTGATTCACCCCAAATCAGCTTTGAGCGCGGACGCTATCGGGCCCAGGTCAGCCGACGGAAACCCGTCGCCTATGTGACGTATGCTGATGCTGTCGCGTACGCCGAATGGCGCAGTCAAGCAAGGCGTAGGCCGGTTCGCTTACCGACCGCATATGAATGGGAGCTTGCTGCACGCGGCCTGAACCATGCCATTCCCTATCCGTGGGGCTGGGCCTTGCCCGACGAGCGCGCGCAATTCGACACGGATTACATGACAGCGGTTGCTCAGTTTGCGCCGAACCCACTGGGGCTCTTCGACATGGCCGGCAATGTAGCCGAGTGGACATTAGCTGCAGACCATTCGAGCGATGTGACATTCGCGATGGGCGGCAGCTGGGCCGAACGTGATCCAGACTTACTCACCGTCAATCGACGTACACCCTTTATGAAAACCTATCGCGACGCCGATGTCGGATTCCGATTAATCGAGCCGAGATAGAACGGATCGGCTGCACTCAGTCTTGGCGGCTCTCGACCAGCTCTCTAATGGGTACCGGCAGGAGACCGCGCAAACGACGCCCCA
>SLCI01000205.1 GCA_007125875.1 Kiritimatiellia bacterium
CGACCGTCCCCAGTGGCCTGCAACTCGTCGAAGAAGGCTTGCCATTCGGGCGCAACGCTGGAGCGGCTTCCTAAATAGCGTTCGTACTGCTCCTCCACAAAGGGTGCATTCCCTGCGAACAAATAGGAATCCCGGATTTTATCCAGCCAAACATTTTTGGAAATCATGTCCAAATACCTGTCATCAAATTATTTTTCTGCCCAACTATAAAAGCACTCCATCATAGCACGACATCTCGTGTAATTCAGCATAGAAACATCAGTTTGCGCAATTTAATTCCAGCAAAAGCGAACGCGGTGTTGACGATTTTCCGTCGCACAGCCTCATCGTAAGATTTTGGGCATGGCTCGCTCGGGGCGACGTCCCTCGGCCAGGAAGTCGAGCGCCTGTGCGCGGCGGGTCTCGTCTGGCGACAATTGTTGCTCCTGCGTGAGATACAGATACAAGTCCGTCAACAGATCCTCCAAGGCCAAGCTATGCGCGCGACCGACGCGCTGGAACAGCCAGACACTCCACCGCATGAAGGCCCGATACGGCGATGTATCGGTTTGAAGGATCAGCTCGATTGAGCGCGGGAAGTGCCGATGATTTGCCAATCGCTCCCAGTAGGCGGCAAAGCAGGTGATACGGTGAAGCGCCTCCGACGAAAGCGTTTTGCTGTGCATCAATGCGTAAGGAGGTTCGGATGCAAACTGCATCTCCCATTCCTCCAGATGGCGGTCAAGCGCAGTGCCGGGCAGATGCTTCAGCACGCCAAGCTGAATTTCCTGTGGACCCAACGCCCATAGACGGTCGAAACTGGCTGCAATCGAACGCTCATCCTCGCCCGGCAAACCAGCAATCAAATCGACGTGAACATCGGCTCCAGCCACACGAATCAGATAGCTCAAGGCCGCTTCGGCTTCCGTGATTCCGGGACGCCGAATCCGACGCGCCACCTCATGATTCAAGCTTTGCACGCCCACCTCGATATGGAGTTGCCCCACGGGCCACGCACAGAGGGCCGCTTGTAAGTCCTCATGATATTTTGCCTGCGGCGTGAATTCGAGATGCACGCGCAATCCCTGCTTCGCCCAAGGCAATAGTGCATTCAGAATAGCCGCCGCACGCGCCGGCTTGGCATTGAAGGTGCGATCAACAAAGCGTAACGTCCGTGCCCCGCGCTCGGCCAGTTGCTGGACTTCCATCAGCGTCGCTTCTAGCGGGAAGTTGCGCAGCGGCTCCACACCGCCCGATGTACAAAAATCGCATCGGTAAGGGCAACCGCGGGTGGTCTCGACATAGATATGCCGCGTCTGAAGATCTTTATCGGTATATAAATGGTACGGCAAGGCCAGCTGCCCAAGATCCGGTAAGGGCGCATAGATCACGCGCTCGACTGGTCGCTCGCCCGCCAACCAGCAGCGACAAAGATCACCAAATACGATTTCGGCCTCGCCGACGATCACCGTATCAATTAAATCAAAGGCGGGGAATTCGTGCGGCGCGGCCGAGACCTCCGGACCACCCAACACGATCACGAGTTCCGGCGATTGAGCACGCAGCAAGCGGACCAGCTCGACCGTGCGCTCCACGTTCCAGATATATACGCCCAGCGCAACCACGCGCGGGCGATGCCGCAGGATGCGCTCTACGGCCGCACTGGGGGACAAGCGCATTTCAAATTCGTACCAAGCCGGCTTCGGCACATCGTTGTCGAGATTAGCCACAAGCCAACGCAGCCCTAACGCAGTGTGCGTGTATCGCGCACAATAGGTGGCCAGCACGAGTGGCGCGTGGGCGACTTTCTCTGCATCCGCCTCACAGATCATGGCTTATCCGCATATACATATGAGTCGTTCGTCGGAGGTGGCGTGAGCACGAGGCATGGTTAGTCAATGGCGCCCGCAGTCAATGCCCACGCAAGGCTGGTGCCCGGGGCGGGAGTCGAACCCGCACGACCTTACGGTCGACAGATTTTAAGTCTGTTGCGTCTGCCATTCCGCCACCCGGGCGCCACGTTCATAATACGCAAATGCGGCGCGCGGTCTACAGGTTAATCGGATACAACGACAGGATTTCGCCTGTCACCCCCCTTTCACAACAGGACCCCAGCACGAAAAGCCGATCGCTCAGGGTTGTGCGGATGAGGTGCTGCGTGGAATCCCCGATGGCGAGGGCTACGGCTTTCAGCTTTATTACGGACCGGCTTTCGCTATATTGAAGTCTTCATTTGAAACGTTGGTTATTCTCTTTAAGGAGCAATTTCATGAGAAAAGAAAAAGATTCGCTGGGCGAACTCGATGTGCCCGATAATGTCATGTATGGCATCCACACCTGTCGCTCTCTGGAGAATTTCAGTGGCGCGGGCGAACCTATTCCAATCGAAATCGTGTACGGCATGGTGCGGCTCAAATGGGCTTGCGCCAAAGCCAACAACGAACTCGGCCTGCTGAACGACGAGAAGACAGGCGCCATCACCAGCGCGTGTGAAAAGATTTTGGCCGGCGGATACGATGACCAATTTCCGGTCGATGTATTTCAGGCGGGCTCGGGTACGTCCTCAAATATGAACGTTAATGAGGTCATCGGCAATCTGGCAGCCACCGAGCTGGGCGGCAAAGCGGGCGATCGGCACTTGGTACATCCCAACGACGACGTGAACAAGGGGCAATCCACCAACAACATTTTCCCCTCCGCGATTCGGGTGGCGGCGGCCACGCTGACTCCGCCTCTCAAAGAAGCACTGCAGCGATTGATCGACGAGCTGAACAAACAGGCGGAGGCCAACAAGGATATCATTCGTAGCGGACGCACGCACCTGCAGGATGCGGTACCCGAGATGATGGGGCAGGCTTTCGCTGCCTGGGCCCATGCGCTAACCAAAGATGTGCGCCGCCTCGACGCTGCCTACGAGCGCATCCTTGAGATCGGCGCTGGCGGAAACGCCATCGGCACCGGCGTAAACACCAAGAAAGCCTTCCGCCCCACGATTGCGAAAGCCTTGAGTGAGATCACCGGCGCACCTTATCGTGCACCGGAAAACGGCATCGAGATCACGCAATACCTGACCGATATGGCCGACATATCTTCCGTATTGCGCATGATCGCAATGGATATCGGCAAACTATGCAACGACCTGCGCTTGCTTGCATCGGGCCCGAACACCGGGCTGTCTGAAATCGTTTTGCCCGCCGTTGAGCCGGGCTCCTCGATCATGCCGGGCAAGATCAACCCCAGCATTTGTGAGGCCGCCAACATGGCCTGCATCCAGGTCATGGGTAACGACCAAGCCGTCCAGCTAGCCGCCGGCGCAGGCCAACTGGAGCTCAACACGCACATGCCGGTGACCGGATACAACCTCGTACGCTCGTTTAACATACTGACGCGTACCGCCATCATGCTGGCCGACAAGTGCATTGGCGGCATACAGGTGGATCGCGAACGCTGCCTCAAATACTTCGAGAGCAGTGGCGGTTTGGGCACCGTCCTAAACCCGAAACTGGGTTACGACAAGGTGGCCGAGCTGGTCAAAGAGTCGCTGCGCACGAAGAAGCCGGCCAAAGAGTTGGTGATCGAAAAAGGCATTATGACCGAGGAAGAGTTCGAGCGGCTAGTGTCGAAATCGACCGAGCCGAACCTCGACTAGCCCGGTTGGGCACCGGGGCACCCCCAGCCCCGGTGCTCTTTTGGGCGGTCATTGCGTGAAGAATGATTTTGCTGCGTTCAACTCGGCACACAACGCACCTGAACACGAGAAATCAATTTGAAAGCGTGCCAAGATGAGGCATACTTAAGGGCGAATCACTAAAAGAGAGATACGTATGAGTGTAATTTCAATCTGGAACTCAACCATCGGCAAAAAGGTGGTTATGGCGATAACGGGCATCGGTCTGATGCTGTTTTTGGTCGTGCATTTAGCGGGTAACCTTTTGCTGTTTGTGCCGGACGAAGGCCAAGCATTTAATCAGTACGGTGCGGCGCTGAAAAGTATGGGCCCGTTCCTTTATGTCATTCGAGGCGGCCTGCTAGCCTTTTTCTTGTTCCACATCTTCGCGGCCATACAGGTGTACACCAGTAAGAAGCGAGCGCGTTCCGGTCGCTATGCGGTGGAAACGTCCAAGGGCGGCCCCAGCAAGATGACCGTGGCCTCCAAATCCATGATCGTGACCGGCGCGGTCCTGTTAATTTTTGTTCCGCTTCATATCTACATGTTCGGCATGAACAAAGGTGCCCCACCCCCCATGGTCATGATTGATGGCAACGAGATCAAAGACATCTATTCAATGGTGGCCACATCCTTTAATCAATTGGGCATCGTTGTTTTTTACGTCGCCACGATGCTCTTCCTCGGGTTCCATTTGCGACACGGTTTTTGGAGCGCGCTGCAATCGCTCGGCGCGATGAGTCCGCGCTGGACACCAGCCATTTACACGGCGGGATTCGTATTCGCTTTCTTGTTGGCAGGTGGCTTTGTGGTACTGCCGGTTTATTTCTACTTCTTTATTGATGCACCCGTAGCGAGTGCAGGAGGTGCACTGTGATAGCTGATAAGTCGATCCTTGATTCAAAAATTCCTGAAGGCCCCATTCAAGAGAAATGGGCAAATCACAAAGCATCTGTGAAGTTGGTCAATCCGGCCAATAAGCGGAAATACACCGTGATCGTGGTCGGCACCGGCTTGGCCGGTGGCGCTGCGGCCGCAACGATGGGCGAACTTGGCTACAATGTCTTGAATTTCTGTATTCAGGATTCGCCGCGCCGCGCCCACAGCGTAGCCGCGCAAGGCGGCATCAATGCCGCCAAAAACTATCAGAACGACGGCGATAGTGCTTGGCGCCTTTTCTACGACACCATCAAAGGTGGCGACTACCGCGCCCGCGAAGCGAACGTCTACCGACTCGCCGAGCTCAGTACCAGCATCATTGATCAAAGCGTGGCCGCAGGCGTTCCGTTCGCGCGCGAATACGGCGGCACACTGGCGAACCGGTCCTTTGGCGGGGCACAGGTATCGCGTACCTTTTACGCCCGGGGCCAAACGGGACAGCAATTGCTACTCGGCGCATATAGTGCGCTGATGCGACAAGTCGACAGTGGCCGCGTGAAACTGTTTCCGCGCCGGGAAATGCTGGATGTGGTCAAGGTTGAAGGCCGCGCCCGCGGAATTGTGTGTCGCAACCTGGTGACCGGCGAACTCGAAAAGTATGCTGCCGACGCCGTATGCGTTGCGACGGGCGGTTACTCCACCGTCTTTTTCCTTTCCACCATGGCGGTTAACTGTAACGCCACTGCGATCTGGCGCTGCTACAAGCAAGGCGCGCTGTTTGGCAATCCCTGCTTTACGCAGATCCATCCCACCTGCTTGCCCCAGGCGGGCGATGATCAGTCCAAGTTAACGCTGATGAGCGAGAGCTTGCGTAATGACGGACGCGTTTGGGTGCCGAAAAAGAAGAAGGACGATCGGCGACCGCAGGATATTCCGGAAGATGAGCGCGATTATTTCCTTGAGCGCAAGTATCCGGCCTTCGGCAATCTGGCGCCACGCGATATTTCCTCGCGGGCCGCGAAAGAAGTGTGCGATGCCGGCTACGGCGTCGGCCCGACCGGCTTCTCCGTCTACCTTGATTTTGGCGAAGCGATTGGTCGTCTGGGCGAGAACGTGATTCGCGAGCGGTACGGCAATCTATTCTCGATGTATCACGAAATCACCGATGAGAACCCCTATGAACAGCCGATGCGGATTTATCCCGCTCCGCACTACACGATGGGCGGTCTTTGGGTCGATTACAACCTGATGACCACGATCCCTGGCCTGTACGCGCTAGGCGAGGCCAACTTCTCCGATCATGGCGCCAATCGTCTCGGCGCCAGTGCCTTGATGCAAGGATTGGCCGACGGCTACTTTGTGATCCCGTCCACGATCAGCGACTTCCTCGCCGAGCATCGGCCGGACGGTCTAAACACAACACACGAGGCCTTCACAGAAATAGAGCAGAAGGTGGCCGATCAAACCAAACAGTTGCTCGGCATCAACGGATCGAAGACCGTACGCGAGTATCACTGGGAACTCGGCCGCATCATGTGGGAACGCGTGGGTATGGCGCGTAATGATGAGGGCCTGAAAAAGGCGATTACTGACATTCAAGCCCTGCGTACCGATTATTGGAAGAACGTCAAAGTTGGTGGTGAAGGCCAGGAGCTCAACAAGAACCTCGAGTTCGCCGGCCGGGTTGCCGACTTCCTCGAACTGGGCGAACTGATGGCACGGGACGCCTTGACGCGTGAAGAGTCGTGCGGTGGCCACTTCCGTGAAGAACACCAAACCGATGACGGTGAAGCAAAACGTGACGATGAGCGTTTCTGTCACGTGGCCGCATGGGAGTACAAAGGTGATAACGAGACACCGGCTCGCCACGAAGAGAACCTAACTTTTGACAACGCAAAACTGACGCAGCGGAGCTATAAATAATGAAGGTGAATGTAAAAGTCTGGCGCCAGGAAAACAAGGATGCTCAGGGTCGTTTTGAGACCTATGAGGTCGTTAACCTGATTCCTGAAATGTCGTTTTTGGAAATGCTCGATACACTGAATGAGCAGCTATTGAAACGAGGCGAACGCCCCGTTGAATTCGACAGCGACTGCCGCGAAGGGATTTGCGGAACCTGCGGATTGGTCATCGACGGCATGGCACACGGACCGAAGCGCGCCTGCACAACCTGTGAATTGCGGATGCGTAACTTCAATGATGGCAGCACCATCACCGTCGAACCCTTCCGCGCACAAGGGTTCCCCGTATTGCGCGACCTCGTTGTTGATCGCTCGGCATTCGACCGCATTATTTCAGCGGGCGGCTATGTTTCAGTCAACAGCGGTTCCGCGCCCGACGCGAATGCGATTCCGATTCCCAAGGATATCGCTGAACGGGCAATGGATTCGGCTGCTTGCATCGGCTGCGGTGCCTGTGTCGCCGCCTGCCCCAATGCATCTGCGTCCCTTTTCGTCGGCGCCAAGATCACGCAGTTTTCGTTGCTGCCGCAAGGACAAGCCGAGCGTCACAAACGAGCGGTACGCATGATCGAGACCATGGACAACGAAGGCTTCGGCAACTGCTCGAATCACGCCGAGTGCGAAGCCGCATGCCCGAAGAACATCTCGATCGACAACATCGCCCGTATGCGCCGCGAGTACATGAAGGGCAGCCTCAAAGCGGTCTGACGGGATACGAGATACGGGCTTGTCCCGCGCTGCGCGGGAATACAGGATTCGGGATACAAGATTCAAGATACGAGATTCGCGGGTGCCTAACGGCGGCAGCTATTTAAGGCCGACTCGTAGCCAAGTCCACTGTGACGTGGACCACTTCTAAACTTCCGCTCCGGCGGGACAAGCCCGCTGGGGGCGAAGATCGCGCCCATACCGAGCGCGATCCCCGCGTCAAAAACAGGCCACGCGCCAGTCAACCGAAGGTGTGCTACGCGGTGGGCGAAGGGGGCAAATTCGGTCACGAATTTGAGCGCGGGGAACGGGTCAGATGCGGCCTAGCGCTAGGCGCGTGGGGCGGTGCTGGACTCTTATCCGCGCCAGCCCGCGCAACAACGCGATAGGTCGCAGCTGGCACGGACCATCGCGCGACCCCTTCGCCCACCGCTGATGACGGCGATCCGCAAGCAGACGCCCTACAAGTTCCGAGCGCCGACCGCAGAGGGTCGGCCTACAACAGGGTGCATACGAACGATAGTCCACGTCTCACGGCGGAAAGGAATTAACCGCATCAAGGAACCGCTGCGCGTACTGGTCGGGCGCGCCGTGCTCTCGCACCCACGCCAACGCCGCCTCGCCCAGGCGCTGCCGCAAGTCCATATCATCCAACAACATCACACACGCCTGATACAGCGCCTCGCTGTCGGACGTTTCAATTAACCAGCCGCTGTGCTCATGCGCCACATAATCAATCGTGCCCGGCGAACGCGTGGTAATCACTGGCTTGCCCATCGCCATTGCTTCGAGAAATACCACCTGCCCCGTTGATCGCTCGGTCGGCAATAATGGCAATGCCACCACCGCACTGCCTCGCAACAAATCCAAATACTGCGCACGATAAATCTCGCGATGAATCGTGATCCGCTCCGTTGACGCGCGACCAGGCAGGTCGCCCTGTCCACAAACAATCTTAACCGGCACATCCAATCGCTCTGCCACCCGCCACATCAACTCGTAATCGCGCAACGTGCGCCCAGCCGACAAGACATACGGCGGCTTCTCCTCTGCAGTAACCTCCGACGGACGCGTCGGGCAAAGCGGGATGAAAGTCAGACGGTCGCGCTCTACGCCGAATCGCTGCGCCGTCGTTTCGATCTCAGCCGTGCTATTCGTGATAATGCCCACGGCCCGCCGCGCCAACCAGCCATAGAGACGTTTCTTCAACTTCCATATGAAGCTATTGGGCCGCGCCTGATCGACGAACACCTCCGTCATCACCTGTCGCGAGGCCTGTCCTGTGACCGCACATAACGCCGCATACGCCATTGACTCGCGTATGCCCATCGTCACCACGCGATCATACTGGTTACCCTGCCGATACAGCATCCATGCCTGCCGCCAAACACTGAACTCCTCTTGCTCATCCTCAGCACGCTCGGGCACAGGATAAATTGAGTCAGTACTGTTCCGCCAAAGCGGACTCTGCCAAAACTGCATGTTTGAAAGCACGCGCATGGGAGGATCGCTTACGGCAACCACGGAATACGCTGGCGGATTTCATCCGTGATACATTCTGGCGCGGTCATGACGGCGCCCTTCAGCGCATCGCGCGCAGGCGAAGGAAAGTCCGCCGGCACGGCCGCCACAAAGCTCGCCATGATCGACTGCGCAAACACCTTATTCGCGCGTACATGCCCCGCCACTAGCTCTGCCGAGACCCCTTCCTCGTCTTGATGCCAACAGTCGTAGTCCGTAATCAATGCCAAGGCCACATACGGCAGCTCCGCCTCACGCGCCAACCGCGCCTCGGGCAAACTGGTCATGCCAATCACCTGAAAGCCTTGCTTGCGATAGAATTCGGATTCTGCCCGGGTCGAGAACGCGGGCCCCTCCATATTCACATAGGTGCCGTTACGGTGCACCTTGCGGTCACTCAAATCCTCACTACTATCGCGCACCTGCACCGCGATTTCGCCCAGCAGCTTGTGCAAGTACGGACAGACCGGGTCGCCCAACGCCACATGCCCGGCAATACCGTTACCGAAAAAGGTGTGGTCCGGCGTTGAGCGCGTACGATCAAAGTATTGATCGGGAATCAGCACATCACGCGGACGAATGTTCTCATGCAAGCTCCCGACCGCGGTGATCGACAGGATCGCCTCCACGCCCAGCGTCTTAAGCGCAAAGATGTTGGCACGATGATTGATTTCGGAGGGCAACCAGCGATGACCGCGTCCATGACGAGGGATGAAACAAATGCGACGCCCACCCAGTTCTCCCTCCAGAATCTCGTCGGAGGGCGCACCCCACGGCGTCTCGATCGTGCGCCATGCCGTTTGCTCCAACGCGTCCCACTGATACAAACCACTGCCACCAATGATACCGATACTCACGCCATACTCCTTTGATTGATGCGTCGCTTTTCGACTTTCTCGCTGAGAGGGAGGAGGTTAACGGATGCGGACAGCGGGAGCAACCGCCAAGCAACGGCGGACCCCGATCATTTTTCGGCCTTGAAGTCTGCAGTACCGAGATTACCCTTATTAAAGATCAATCAACGGACCATAGATGGCATTTCGTATAACAACTCATGTGCAGCGCGGCTGGCTAGACGCATCGACCAAGGGGCGTATCGTCGGAGAGATTTACCTAAAAGGCAGTGAACTCCCCATTCGACTCTCGCTGGACGGCTTGCCGATGGCCGATGTCGCCGGACGCATCGTCTCGTTTGAGAATCCTGACGCACACGCACCGACGCAACCCTTGTTGCTGGCTGAGGACCAGGAGGGCACTGCGGGCGATATAACTGCTTCGCGCAAGTTGCTCGATGGCGATATCAGTCGTGGCCGCGAAGCGTTGCACATCGTTAACGGCCTTTATGTTGAATGGTATAGCCAGCGCAATGGTCGGGTACTAATCGAAGCGACCACCTTCAAAACGCAAGTGCACGGCGAGCCAACCTGGACCTTGACCGATCAGGATGAACTTGAGCGTCAGGAACAAGTCGCCGAAGGCATGGCTGACTTCATGAATCGCGTGGCCAGTGCGGCGGAAGAGTTCGTGGATGAAATTGAAGACGAGATCGATGACACCCCCATGGACGAGTTCGAGTGGGAGAAATCGCTAAAAGAATCCGACGAACGCACCGCCCGCTACGGCGAACTGCTGGAGAAGTATCATGACCACCCGGACTGTGAACGCATCGTCGCGCGCGAGATGGGCTGGGATCATTTAGAAGACATGCTCGATGCGGACGAGCGCGGTATCTTTGATGAGGCACAGGCGCAGAGCGATGACGATGAAGAAGATCTGTATCCGGAACCCACACCCGATCCCGCGCGCGAGGGGATCGACTGGATTCGCACTGAAGATGGTGATATCAGCCATCCCCTTTCCCATCGCGCGTTCGAGCTATCCAGCCGGCTCTATCATCGCGTCAAACAAATGGAGTCGTCCCAAAAGCGCGCACTAGAAACCGAAAGCGAGAATGTGCAGTTGATGATTTTCGCGACCCGCATGCTCTCCGCCAAACTCGCCGGCGCACTGAACGGGCTCGCCTATGATCGCGACCTCAGCTTCACCGCCGGCATGATCGTCGCCCAATTGAAGCGTGCGCTGAACCACTTTAACGAAGCATCTCGCCGAATGAGTATGCTTTGCATCATGCAGCCCGACTGGTTCGACATTCTGCGTCCGTACCAAGACGAACTTTTCTCGATCCGCGAAGAAATGCTGCACCTGATGGAACGCTTCCGCCAAGCGATTCGCAGTCCCGGCCAGAATTAAGCGTTCACCACCGCCTCACGCAATGCGCATCGCTTGACTTGCTGATTAAAAACCGCACACTCCTCGCCCGTATGCAACTATCTCTCAAACGCACCATTTTCTGGATCCTGCTGATCAGCTTCAGCGGGGCGGCCCTGTACTGGTTCTTTCATGTGCCCTATCGCCCCCAAGCCCTCTATCGCCTGCTCCCCGATAATAGCGTCTATATGAGCCATCACCGCTTGCTCGCCGAGCGCTGGGACACCTTCAC
>SLCI01000101.1 GCA_007125875.1 Kiritimatiellia bacterium
CCGCGCTATCCATCTGCGAAGTCAATCAAGGCTTGATTGGCAAGGCGGGAATAGTCAAGCATCATGCTCAAGGGGAGAAAAAAGCGTGTGAAGATATTGGTTACGGGTGGAGCAGGTTTTATTGGCAGTCATGTGGTGGATCGCGGCTTGGCGGACGGGCACGATGTCGTTGCGGTGGATAATCTTAGCACCGGACGCAAGGAGTTTATTCAGGATGCCCTCGCTCATCCCCAATTCAGCTTAGTGGAGGCGGATATCTTTACGCAACCCGATCGCCTCACAGAGGTGATGGCAGGTTGCGATGTGGTCTTTCACTTGGCAGCGAACGCAGATGTCCGATTCGGACTGGAGCACCCACGCAGAGACCTTGAGCAAAACACCATTGCCACGTTCAACGTTTTGGAGGCGATGCGAGCCAATGGCGTTCGTCGCATCGCCTTTTCCTCTACGGGCTCGGTCTATGGTGAGTCATCGGTCATCCCGACGCCCGAAGATGCGCCGTTTCCCGTCCAGACTTCCCTCTATGCCGCATCGAAACTACCGGGCGAAGCAATGATTCAGGCCTATTGCGAAGGCTACGACATGCAGGGATATATCTTTCGCTTCGTCTCGCTCTTGGGAGAGCGCTACAGTCACGGCCACGTTTTTGATTTTCTAAAGAAACTCACTGCGGATCCCAATCGCTTACATGTGCTCGGCGACGGGCATCAAAAGAAGTCCTATTTATACGTTGGCGACTGCATTGATGCGATGTTCTGTGCCTTATCGAATGCAACCGATCCGGTAAACATTTTCAATCTGGGCACGGACGAGTATGTCGAAGTGAACGATTCGATCCGCTGTATCTGTGATCATTTGGGCGTCACCCCGGAGCTTGACTATGCCGGCGGCGAGCGGGGATGGATTGGTGACAATCCCTTCATCTTTCTCGACTGCCAACGGATCCGATCCCTTGGCTGGGCTCCCACCCGCACGATTCGGGAGTCGATCGTCCACACCGTGGACTATCTGCGATCGCAACCCTGGCTGCTGGAGGCACGCTCATGACCCCGCGTCCTGACAAGATCCCGCTGCTCTCTGTTGTGGTCCCCGTCTATCGCGAGGCGAATAGTATTGAACCTTTTCTCGAGCGCATGGAGCCGATTCTTAAAGAGGCTGCTAGCGCGTATGAGATCATTTTCTGTCTCGACCCCGTCGAGGGCGACACCACCGACAATGTGATCGAAAAGACCATCGAGCGGAATCCCAATATCCGTTTATTGGTTCTCAGCCGACGCTGGGGACAGCCTGCAGCAACACTGGCCGGTCTCGAGTATGCGCGTGGAGATGCCTGTGTAGCGATCGATGTTGACCTACAAGATCCCCCCGAGTTGATCGTGGACATGGCCGCCAAATGGCGCGAAGGCTTCGATGTCGTGTACGCACAGCGGCGCACCCGGGCGGGCGAAACATGGCATCACTTGCTGCGCGCCAAGTGGGGATACCGCATCGTCTCATGGATTTCCGAGGTCGAAATCCCTCGCGATACGGGCGATTACCGATTAATGGATCGCAAAGTGGTAGATGCCATTTGCCGCTTGCCAGAAACGCACGGCTACTTACGCGGGCTAACACCGTACGTCGGCTTCCGGCACACCGGCATTCTATTCGATCGGGCTCCGCGCGCGGATGGCGCATCAAATTATGGCCGGTTCTTCGGCAATATGCGTATCAACATCAATAGCCTAGTCGGCTTTTCCCTTTTCCCCCTACAAATTGTATCGCTGCTGGGCCTGTCCTGTGCAGCGATTGGTGGGCTGATGCTTGTCCCCGGCATCGTCGCGACGGCCTTCTTGAATCCACCGTCTTGGGGCTACTGGTTGTTGACCACGCTCTGGCTGCTCGGTGGCGCTCAGTTGATTGGATTGGGCATCATCGGGGAGTATCTGGGACGGACCTATGAAGAG
Source organism: Kiritimatiellia bacterium (assembly GCA_007125875.1). GTDB lineage: Bacteria > Verrucomicrobiota > Kiritimatiellia > SLAD01 > SLAD01 > SLAD01. The sequence continues at coordinate 1,947 of SLCI01000101.1, forward strand.
GCGCGGCGACGGCCAAAATTCATCGTCGACCGAAAGGTAAATGTGGAGACTCCCCCAGCTCGAACTTTGAAAAAGGATGTGAACGATGCGTAAATTGGCTTATGGCGAAGATCGCACCTTGTCGTGGACTGATCGGCTAGGATCATATCTATCGCGCCGTGCCCTGCTTCGTTACGCGGCACGTGAACGACCCCGCCATGTGGTTGAAATCGGTTGCGGCTATGACGCGCATCTACTGCAGTCACTCCTGCCCTATTGCGATACGGCGGTTGGCATCGATATTCGTACCGACAAAACGGTCGCCGGAATTTCGATGGTCGACTTCGTTATCGAGCGAGAATTACCGATGCTGGAAGACGACTCAGCGGACTTCATTCTGATGCACAACATTCTGGAACATCTCTGGCACCCGCAAGAGGTACTGACAGAAGCCTATCGCGCACTCAAAGATGGAGGGACGCTCTTTGTCAACGTGCCTAGCTGGTGGGGAAAACGCTTTCTTGAGCATTCGGCCTTCACGTTTGGCTATTCCGCTGTAATCGAAATCGATGACCATAAAATGTACTATAGTGTCCGTGATTTATGGCCTTTGCTTGTGCGAGCGGGTTTTCGCCCGCAACATATTCGAGCGGGCTACCACAAATTTGGTCTGAATACATACGCTTGGGCGAAGAAGGCTTCACAAACTGAATCTCCCGAATAAGGAGCCAGCATGGAAGACTATATCGAACGACATCTGCAGGAAGCACGTGAGGTGATCGATCGCCTCGATCGATCACAGATTGATGCGCTGGTCAACACGCTCGCAGGCGTGCGTGAGCGCGGAGGCCGACTTTTCTTTCTCGGTGTCGGCGGCAGCGCAGCCAACGCGTCCCATGCGGTAAACGATTTCCGCAAGCTCTGTGACTTCCAAGCCTCCGCGCCGTGCGACAACGTGTCCGAGTTGACGGCGCGCATCAACGACGAAGGCTGGGAAAACTGTTTTAGCGATTCGCTCCGCGCCAGCCGACTGGAAGCCGCGGACTGTATTTTCGTGCTTTCGGTTGGGGGCGGCAACCGCGAAGCAAACGTCAGCCCGAATTTGGTGCGCGCGATCGAATATGCGCAAGAAGTCGGCGCCACGATTGTGGGTATCGTAGGTCGCGATGGCGGCACTACCGCAAAAGTTGCCGATGCGTGTGTGGTCGTACCCACCGTGAACCCTGACACCATCACCCCACACACCGAGGCCTTTCAGGCGGTGATCTGGCACCTCTTGGTTAGTCACCCCACCCTGCAGCGGTCAGGAACGAAGTGGGAGACGGTAGCCCGACAGGAGACCCCTCGATGAGCGATGCGCAGGACACCATCCCACAGCTGAGTGATTTGCAGATCAAGATTTTCTCCGACGGAGCCGACCTCGACTCTATTTTTGCCGCCTACGAAGAAGGGATTGTGCGCGGTTTTACGACGAACCCCACGTTGATGGCCAAAGCAGGCATCACCAACTATCTACGCTTTGCCCGTGAAGTGTTGCGCGTGGTGCAAGATTTGCCTGTTTCCTTCGAGGTCTTTGCTGACGATATCGAGGAGATGCGACGTCAGGCGCACATTCTCGCGGAGCTGGGCCAGAATGTGTATGTCAAAATCCCAGTCACCAACACAAAAGCGGAATCCTGCGCTTCTTTGGTACGTGGTCTAGCGGCAGCAGGCCTGAAACTCAACATAACCGCTTTATTTACGGACTCACAAACGCAGGCCATCGCCGAGGCATTGAATCCGGACGTACCAGCCATTGTCTCCGTGTTTGCCGGTCGCATTGCCGATTCAGGTCGCAACCCTATCCCGTATATGGAGCGAGCCTTAACCATCCTGAAACCCTTGCCGCAAGCCGAGTTACTGTGGGCGAGCCCCCGTGAAATGCTCAACATCATTCAGGCGAATGACATGGGGTGCCATATCATCACGGTCACACCCGACCTACTCAAAAAGGCGGCTAGTTTAGGCAAGGACCTGAACACGTTCTCACTCGAAACTGTGAAGATGTTTTACGAGGACGCTCGACGTAGCGGCTTTTCAATTCAGCCATAAGGAACCCAACATGATCATTTCTTGTACTCCTTTTCGCATCACGCTCGGCGGCGGCGGTACAGATTTACCGTCCTTCTACGAGCAGCATGGTGGCTTCGTCTTTTCAATGACGATCAACAAATTTATGTATTTGATGCTGCACCCACTACCGGTGACAGAGAAGAAGCATATTATCCGTTACAGCCAAGTGGAAACCGTCTCCGCCGTAGAGGACATCCGCCATCCGCTCGCGCGGGAAGCCTTAAAGCTTCATCCCCCCAATCATTTCATCGAACTTACCAGTGTAGCGGATTTGCCCGCGAAGACGGGACTGGGATCATCCGGAGCCTACTTGGTCGGACTACTGACGGCTTTGCGCGCATACAATCGCCAATCGGTCAATTTACAAGAGATCGCTGAGGAGGCCTGTCACATTGAGATGAACATCCTCAAGGAGCCGGTCGGTAAGCAGGACCAGTACATGGCAGCATTTGGCGGCTTTCGTACGCTGGATATCGCTAAGGACGGCAAGGTTACTGTGGGTTCGGTGCCTGTAGACTTTTTGTTGGCGAACGAATTGGTCAATAAAGCGCGCGTGTATTACACCGGTATTCAGCGATCCGCCAATGCGGTGCTGGTCGCACAAGATGCCGCCGCCCGGGAAGCGGACCGACCGGATCATCAGCGCGTGATCGACAGCTTATGCCGCATCAAGGAAATCGGGCATGAGATCCGTGACGCTTTCGTTGCGCGTGATCTGGACGGTTTCGCTCGATTGATGGATGCGCACTGGATGCAGAAGCGGCAACTATCTGCTCGCATCAGTCTTTCTACACTCGATGAACTGTACGACCACGTAAAACGCGAGTTCGGTGTCTTGGGCGGCAAGATCATCGGGGCTGGCGGCGGTGGTTTCGTCATGCTGTATTGTCCCAAAAACGGTCGCGCGCTGGACGACTACATGGCAGCTCAGGATATGCCTTCGGTCCCCTACTTCCCTTCATTGCAGGGGGCGCGCGTGGTAGCAGATTTCACGTCCTACGAGGATTTTGATGCCCGAAGTTGGTAAACCCGGATTGCCGCAGCTCGTGATTTTGGCCGGCGGAAAAGGGACCCGTCTGCGGGCATTAGCAGGAGACCTGCCCAAAGCCCTCATGCCTGTCGCCGGACGTCCATTTATTGATCATCAACTTTCTTTACTGGCCGACCGTGGTGCGCATCGCATTCTGCTGTGTCTGGGAGTGGGCGCAGAGCAAATCGAATCGCATGTCGGTCATGGTTCTCAATGGGGCTTGCACGTTGATTATGTGCACGAATCCGCTGATAACTTGGCCGGTACGGGCGGCGCATTGACGCAAGCGCTGCCCGCTTTAGAGGATGAGTTTGGGGTGCTGTATGGCGATTCGTATCTCCCCATCAACTATCGCGCCGCCTACGAGGCCTTCACCAGCTCGCAGGCGAAGGCGCTCATGACGGTGTATAAGAATCAAGGCCGTTGGGATAAAAGTAACACGCGCATCGATGGCAATCGCGTGAGTTTCTATTCCAAGTCGGCACCGCCCGGAACGGCGGATTATATCGACTATGGCTTGTCCTATTATCGCCGCACCGTTATTGAGAAATACCGCGACTACGCCACACCGTTTGATTTATCGATTATACTTTCAGATCTAGTCGCCTCGAATGACTTGGCGGCATTCGAAGTCAATGAACGATTCTATGAAATCGGCCAGCCCGAGGGATGGGCCGAATTAGATGCCCTCTTAACTACATCATGAGCGCGAAAGCCAAAGCCATTTTTCTAGATCGCGACGGCGTATTAAACCGGATGGTTTACGACGAGAATCACGGCATCATGGATTCACCGCGTCGGATTGAGCAGTTGTCTCCGATGCCGGGCGCACGCGAGCTGCTGGCGCGCGCGAAGGGACTGGGCTTCCTCCGCGTGATCGTGACCAATCAACCCGGCATCGCCAAAGGGACCTTAACATTCGCAGAACTTGACCGATTGCATGCAGCGCTGTCGGACATGCTCAGCGATGCTTCGGAAGCGTGGGATGCTTGTTATGTCTGTCCGAATCATCCCGATGGAGGAGCTACGGACGAACGCAAAAAATATGCCATCCGCTGTAACGACCGCAAACCGGCCCCGGGCATGCTATTGCGCGCCGCACGTGCGCTGAATATAGACTTAGCACAAAGCTGGATGGTTGGTGATGGCATCGTCGATGTCCAAGCCGGCCAGGCCGCAGGCTGTCGCACGATGCTCGTGACTAAGTTGAAACCGGAAATCGTGTCGCGCCTGTTCGAGCTGAAGATTGAGCCGAATGTTTATGCGCCGGATCTGCAGGCCGTAATCCGACATTTGGAGGAAGAGAACAGATGAGTCGGCGACGCAGACGAAATCAGGCCGCGGCGACAGCTACGGAAGAGGCTCCGTCGGCGTCAACAACGTCGACGAATCAACTCCCGCCATTGTCGCAACGATCGCGACTCGCAATCTGCGCGCTGTTATTTGTTGCGTTGGTTTTACGCCTCTTAAACCTGGGGCGTGCCGAATTGTGGCAGGACGAAACTGGATTCGTCCGCATGGCGCTAACCAACTATACGCCGCTGGATATCTTTCGTGATAGCTGGGACTTCATCCTTTCACTGGGCCAAATGCCCTTGGCCTTCATGTTCTTTAACGCGGTCTATCACGTCCTAGGCTGGATCGGCATAGAAGTCACTGTATCCACCCCGTTTTGGGCACGCTTGCCAGCTGTTCTCTGGGGCGTACCCACCATCTTGGGCCTCTTTATTTTGTCGCGCCGCATTTTAGGCGAACACGTCGCGTGGGGCGTCGCGGTGATGGTCACTTTCTTCTTCTTTCCAGTCTATTATGCGCGCGAAGCGTATGTGTACGCACAAGTGATGTGCCTAACGCCGTTCGCCCTTTACTTGCTGCATCGCGTCATCTTTGACCATGCACGTGATTACTGGACTTATTTCGGCCTGGTTGCGTGTCTCGTCGGCTTGCTTTATGCGCACATGGGTGCGTTGCTGATTGTACTTGCGATGGGTGCCTGTGTGTTTTGTTGGTGGACCTGGCTTTTGATACGGCGCACGGACCAGGACCAGCGTTCATCCCTGTTCGTGGCGGGCATACTTTGCGCTATCGGCCTCTTGCTTGCCGGCCCCCATCTACTACGCTTCTTGCTACTCAATGAAGCCCATCAAGCCGGTGCGCCTTTTTCGCTTTGGGTTATCCTGAATGATGGCGTGAACAAACTATTTCTTGGCGAACGTATCTGGGCCGCAGGTTTGGCGTGGGGCGTACTGCTTTTCGGTTGCGTAGCCTTATCGTTAGCGGGCCCGCGGCGGGCGGAGCGACTCATGCTAGCGGGCATTACGTTACTGGGCTTGCTGTTGATCACGCTGGCAACGCATCGCTCTCAGTACCTTTCCGCCCGTTACTTTGCGCCAGTCGCACCCTTGGTCTATATCATTTTTGCCGCAGGACTATGGTGGCTAGCTAAGGGCTTGGCGCGCCTGATACGTCGGCCCCAGATCGTCACGCAACTGTATGCCCTGTTGGTCGCGATCCCGCTCGCTGTCCACGTGTTGATTTATCTTCCGGCACTGATGTCGCTGCAATTCAAGTCCGTCCCCTTCGGACTCATCGCAGACTGGATCAATGAACATATGGACGAAGGGACTCCCTATGTGATGGAGAGCGCATATGAAATTCGTTGGGTAGGAAACGCCTTTCCGACACCTGGCCGCATACCCGTTGCCCCCTATGTGCATGGTAGCGGTCCCGAGGAGTTGGCGCGACTGCATGAAGTGCAGCAAGACTTCATGCTCCGGTTCCCGGAATCCGCCTTCATTCAATCTGCGCATCATAACTGGGATTCGCCGATCGGCATATGGACGTGGCCACATCGACACTTCCAGCGCCATCATCGCATCCAGGCTACCGATGCATTGCGGCAACTGATCAAACAGGGTATTTATCCCGGACTACCGCACGAGGTCATTGTCGATACCTCCTATCGCATAGACATTTACTACAATACGTGGGAAGACCTCCAGGCTGTGGCTCGGAATACCCACCAGCCCGTGCTCTTCTCGTTTCCTGGCTGGAATATCAGTGGCCATCGCCAATCGCCCCAACAAACGCTCTATTTCAGGATACAGGGAGGCAATAGCGGAAGCTTTGAGCTACACCAAGTCGGCGAACAATCACTCTCCGGTCGCCTACAGCTACAGGGAGCAATTGCAGGACAACCGAATCGCAACGTCCAACTAACGCTGCAGATACCAGGCCAGCCGGAACCATTCGTAACCACACACATGACCGGACAACCGTTTCAGCATGAAATGACGTTACGCGACGTGGCGCCTGGCGAGCATACCATCCGTTGGCGCATCGATGGCGGTCACGGTGCAGAAGTCGGATTGATCGTCATCGACATGCAATGGCTCGCGCAATGAAGCCAGTTCATATCACCATGGATCTGATGCTAGTTTCCAAACCTTATCGGTCTATGTTCCAAGGACGCTACGGAGCGCGTCCCTCCGGATTGCGTCTGCAGTAGCTGGTATCAACGCTTGCGTGGGAGTTGCTCGGCTGTTGGTTGGGATTGAGATCCCTCGACAAGCTCGGGATGACAAGAATCCTCCGTTCGCTGCACTGTGCTCCCAGCGGTGTCACCTCGAGCGCAGTCGAGAGGTCTCCTTTTTGCACCTCACCGACGTCTACCGAATCCTGCTAAAATGCAGGTCACACCAGTGTCCAAACCGTATCGGTCTATTCTCCGAGGACGCGACGGAGCGCGTCCCTCCGAAATGCTTCTGTAGTAACTGGTCCTGCTTAGCGTGCACCGGAGGGGCAAGCTCGCTGGGGCGCAAAGCACGTTTCAGGACCGCCCTCAAGCTGCCTATAAAAATCGCCACAGGCAAACATTTGAGGCAGCCTCGGATATATCCTCCTGCTAGTTGCCGTTCGAATTCAACTCCCGCTGAGGCGGGAAGTATGGGATCGTGTTCGTCCACACCCAGGGCGATGTGAGCGGCGATGTTCTGATCACAATACCATCATCCGGTCCGAAATAATTAGACGGAACGGGCTGTTCATTGAGGAAACGCCACTGCGCAAACATCGTATTGTAATAAATGATCTCAGCAAACCCTGATGGTGATAGTGGCAGACGCTGATTTTGACGTTCCCATTTCCAGATCAAATCAATCGGGAACTTATCCTGTGCCCAAAGCACGGCATCGAACCACATAGAGCCACCACGGAAACCGGACTCAAGCAAGTTCATCTGACTCGGGTGCATACGCCGTGGTAACCGCATATTCACGATATGGAATGAATCTTCCTCCATTTGCTGCTGCTGAGGCTCGGTCGGTACTCGGCCGATGAATAGCATACTATTATCGCCGGTTGCAGACTCAGGAATATTGACGACAATGCCGTCCACCAAATTGATCTCCTTATCCTCTGCGGAAGGAGATCCCGTCTCGAAACGACGCCAAATGCCATCGTTATCCAGCCAAATTTGGCTCTCAATCACTTCCGATCCAGCACGACTAAACCAGTATATGGTCGTCCCCTCTCCAGCATTACCTCTCGGCAGGTTGGTCTGGTTGCCGAGCACGTAACCGACCGTATTTGTGTCAGGCACCCCCGGGAACGCGACCCAATTCTGCCCGGGGAAGAGCCGTATCTGCTTGGCCACATACACTTCCTCACTAGCAATCGGCGTACTGCCACCGTTACCCGTCCAACGTCCTTCAGGAGAAGCGCGGAAGAAGCGCATGTTGCCATTTAAGTTGGGAAGATCTCTAATCAACTCAGAAACGGATACGTTCGTGGCCAACTGCCAGTTCAATACTTCTTCATATTGGAAGGCATCTGCGTAAATGAGATCATATGTCGTGGCACTCGACAGCGATTGCCATACTAGCCTCGTCTCTGACTCGGATACGGCCTGCCCCTGAAGCAGTGAGAAACTGGCGAACTGATTCGTCACAGGCGCGGACAACGCTCCAATGTTACCCGCCTCATCGACACCAGCGACAGCGAAGCGATAGGTCGAGCCAAAGACAAAGTTAGTCAGCACAACATTCGTAGTGCCATAACTCGCGAGATCGGAATAGCCCCCAAAGTCGAAGTAAGCATCCCCTAATGTCGGTGCCCGTTCCTCATCCGTGTAATAGATGCGATACGTGAGCCACGGCGAGAGAGGCTCAGAGTCGCTTTGACGCCACCCTGCACCCTGCGCCTCGGTGGCAGCAGGCAACGCCCAGCCCAAGTTGACCTCAGAGGTGTCATCTAACTGCTCGTCCTCCAGCACTTCCCAACTGGTGATCGGGAGCGGCGGATTGGTATCCACCCGCGCCACGAGACGGACAATATTACCCATTTCGCGATCATCTGGACGGTCGTTATCATCATCAATAGCAAACAGATATCCAGTTAACTCACCTTGTTGCCCGGTGATATCCACAACATAGTTGGTTACCGATGCAGAGACATTTATACCGTCATTCGTGGCCGTAGGAGCCACAGTGGCAAAGCCAGGCACCACAAGCCGATACTCATCCACATCATGGAAGTCATCGACAGCGGGTGCCCAAAAGATATCCAGCACATTCGTACTGATCCACTGTGACCGCGGGATAATCTGCAAATCTTCAATATATAGCTGATTCGCACCACCCGCATCACGCGTCACACGCAGCAACACGTCCTCGCCTTCGATGTCGAGATCCCATGAGTATAACTCAAAGGTTGGATTGCGGTTCTGAACAACATGGTCTCCCATACCAATCCAGTCATCGCCATCAAAATATTCAACGCGCATCGTGATATCGTCATCCACACCACCATATCGCCCGGCATATAGCGAAAGAACGCCGGGATCCGTAACCGGAGGCAGCTGTAACCACGGATCAGAGAAATCAGAAACTACGAGCGCCGTTCGACGTACTCCACTGAGAATCGGGATCTGAATGCTGGAGCGAATGGCACCTCGCCCAACCCACTCTTGGCCATTCACGATATTCGTCCATGTGTGCGGACTTTGGCTAATCTGTGTTGGCCAACCTTCCGACGATTCGAATGCCGTGAAGAAGAAATCATCGTCATCGATCGCGCCGCGAATGCCTGCAGATGAAATAATTGGCCCTCGAATATCGTCATCGATCACCTGCAGAAAGCCGACGCG
>SLCI01000089.1 GCA_007125875.1 Kiritimatiellia bacterium
ACGATGTGGGCGGCGCGTCCGCCAGTGGCGTATTGGTTGCCGGAAACGTTGGCAACATTGCATTCCGTCTGGCAGGCGCGTGAGCAAGGACTGCCTGTGTACGCCACCATGGATGCCGGTCCCAACGTGAAACTACTCTATTTGGTCGACGACTTTGACCGAATTCGTGATGCCTTCCCGCAATTACATGAGGTCGACCCGGCATGATTCGCTACATCTTCAGGCGTATTCTGCAGATGTTCCCGACCATCCTCGGGGTGATCGTGATCACGTTTGTCCTCTTCAACCTCGTAGGTGGCAGTCCGGCGGCGATGACGCTAGGGCGCCACGTATCACCGCGGTTGTTAGAAGAGTTTGATGAGGTGCGCGGATTCAATAAACCCTTATTGATGGGGTGGTGGAGTGATACGCGCGCCTTTGTGCGACCAGATTTTGCCCGCACAGCGGAACCGTGGCAGGAAAGCGAACTGGTAAAGCGCGAGTCGTCGGAGCGAACGCGTGCGGTGCTTTCGTTCATGCCCGACGAGACATACGAGATCCCGTTGGCCTTTGCGCTAAATGAGGAGACAATCTTCCGCTGGCGCTTCGAGCATCGCCAGGAGGGCGATGGACGAGTCCTCTTGCGGTACGGCGCAGAAGTCGATCAGGAGACGGGACATACCAATTGGTTACACGAAGTCGAATTGCCGTCCGTCGAGCACTGGACTCGCACATCGGTTTCGTTCGACACGGGGACGTCACCAGAAACGCTCCAGCCGGTGCTAGTTGTCGAGGGCACGGAGTTGCAGTTGCGCGACGTGCAGTTGCAGCGACGCGCCCGTCATTTCTTCGATTCTCAATTTGTACATTACCTCGGCCAGATTATTCGCCTCGATTTAGGTAATTCGTCGCAAACAGATCAGCCCATCGGACAAATGCTGCGGGCGGGGGTCGGCCCATCGCTGACCTTAACGGTTCCTATATTTGTGATTGGGCTGGTCGTAGCCATTTGTCTGTCCCTCATCTGTGCATTCTTCCGCAATACATGGTTGGATCGCTTCTTTGTGGTTTTCGGTGTGGCGTTGATGAGTATCAACTATCTCGTCTGGATTATTGTTGGCCAGTATCTCTTGGCTTTCCGGTGGGGCTGGTTCCCGGTTTGGGGCTATGAGTCGATGGCCTATCTCATTCTGCCGATCATTATCGGAGTGGTCAGCGGTTTAGGCACAGACCTGCGCTTCTATCGCACGGTGATGCTGGATGAGATGTATAAGGAGTACGTCCGAACAGCGTTTGCAAAAGGCGTTTCGCGTCGTGGCGTATTGTTCAAGCACGTACTCAAGAATGCCATGATCACAGTGCTGACTAATGTGGTGATTGCCATTCCTTTCCTTTACACGGGCAGTCTCCTGCTCGAGAGCTTCTTCGGTATTCCGGGCCTCGGCTACTTGGGAATCAACGCGATCAACTCGTCTGATGTGGATGTGATTCGCGCCATCGTGCTGATTGGGTCAGTGTTGTATGTGGTGGCGAATTTGCTGACCGATATCTGTTATGCGTGGGTTGATCCGAGGGTGAAACTGAAATGAGCGCGTCGATGGATAATCTCTCCAGTGATGGCCGCACCCTCTGGGGGGAGGCATGGCGCCGATTGCGTCGCAATCGCTTGGCGATGATTTGTCTGTGGATCGTGGGTTTCTACACCGTGCTTGCGCTGTATGGCGAAGGCGTGTATCGCTGGCATCAGTGGCGAGATATTACGCCGTCTTATCAGCGTGCGAATTTGGATAAGCAATATCTTGAGCCGAGTCCGCTTCGACAACCCTTCGCCGCCGAGCGCGTCGATTCACAGACCGGCGAGACGGTTGTGTTGAGCGGTTGGTCGCGGTTGCGCAGTGGCATGAGCAATTTGCTGACGCATCCAATGGGAACCGACGGGCTGGGTCGCGATGTCTTTCAGCGTTTAGTGCAGGGCACGCGTATTGCCTATCAGGTCGGCATTATCACGTCACTGATCGCCATTCCGATCGGTGTGCTGCTCGGCTGTCTAGCCGGCTATTTTGGCGGCCGCACGGATGACTTTATTGTCTGGCTGTACTCCACCTTTGCGGCGATTCCGGGACTGCTATTCATCCTCGCGATTGCAATGGTGGTGGGACAAGGCCTGCTGGGGGTCTACTTGGGGATCGGCTTAACGATGTGGGTCGGCCTGTGTCGACTGATTCGCGGCGAAGTGATTAAGCATAAGGACCGTCCGTACGTGACGGCAGCCCACGCCTTGGGCGTCGGGCACACGCGCATTATTTTTCGGCACATTCTTCCCAACGTATTTCATGTCGTGATCGTCACCTTTACCTTGCGGTTCCCAGCCGCGATCGGCACGGAAGTCTTTCTCAGCTTTCTCGGGATCGGTGTGCAAGGCGAGCCTTCATGGGGGATCATGATTAGCAATGCGCGGCTGCGTTTGTGGCATGGCGTGTGGTGGGAAATGGCGTTTGTGACCGCCGCGATCTTCTTCATCGTGTTGGCCTTCAATCTACTCGGCGATGCCTTGCGCGATGCACTGGATCCACGCCTACGGGAAGGAGGCGAGTCGTCATGAGCGAGAGCCTGCTCGAGGTACGCGATCTCCGCGTCTATTTCGGGTCACGCGAGCGACCGGTGCGCGCCGTTGACGGCGTCAGCTTCGATATGCGTGAAGGCGAAACGGTCGCCTTAGTCGGAGAGAGCGGTTGCGGTAAGAGCGTCACGGCAATGGCCTTGTCGCGCTTAGTGCCTGAGCCACCCGGCTTTTATGCTGGCGGCGAAGTTCTTTACCGTGATCAACACGTGCTACAACTGGATGAGCGATCCTTGCGCGACATTCGCGGCAATGAAATCTCCTATATCTTTCAAGACCCCGGCGCCTCGTTGAATCCGGTCTTTCGGATTGGCTATCAAATCCGCGAGGCGATCCAGTTGCATCGTCCCGATGATGATGCCGAGCATGAGGTGCTCGAGCTGATGCAGATGGTGGGGATGTCGGACCCGCAACGCGCCGCCCGCGCTTACCCGCACGAGTTGAGCGGCGGCATGCAACAGCGCGCGATGATTGCGATGGCCTTGGCGTGTCGTCCGCGCGTGTTGATCGCGGACGAACCCACCACGGCGCTGGATGTAACCATTCAGGCCCAAATTCTGGAACTGTTGGTGAAGCTGCAAGCCGAGCTGGGGATGGCCATGTTGCTGATCACGCATAACCTCGGCTTGGTCGCGGGCGTCGCCCATCACGTCAACGTCATGTATGCCGGTCGCATCGTCGAGTCTGGCGAAACCGTCGACGTATTGACGCGTCCGCGTCACCCGTATACCGCTGGATTGCTAAAGGCTGTTCCACGCTTGCAGGGCGGCGATGAACGCTTGGTCGGGCTGGAAGGAACTGTTCCCAACCCTGCCGGCTGGCCTGAAGGATGTCGCTTCGCGCCACGATGTCCGATGCGGCAACCGCGCTGCGAGGCGGAGGATCCACCCGCGAACCGGATAGCGCAAGGCCGTTACTCCCGCTGTCATTTTTGGGAGCAATTGAACCCGTGAGCGAAGCATCCACACAGCGCAGTCCGCTACTTGAGGTGAACGATTTGCACGTGCAATTCGGTCCCCGCCGGAAACCGGTACGGGCAGTGGACGGGATTGATATCGTTATCTATCCAGGCGAAAGCGTAGGGTTGGTGGGCGAGAGTGGTTGCGGCAAGACCACCACGGGCCGGGCGATCATGCGTTTGCTCGATGTGAATGCCGGTCGCATTCAGTTCCAGGGGAAAGACATTGCGCCGATTACGGGTTCCGCCCTCAAGGACTACCGCAAGCAGGTTCAAATGGTCTTCCAAGATCCCTATGGTTCGCTCAACGCCCGCATGCCGGTCGGACGCGCACTGGAAGAGGTGATGCAGGTACATCGCATGGGTACGCGGACTGAGCGGCGTCAGCGGGCGGCACAGCTCTTTGAGTCGGTCGGACTAGACCCTGCCTATATGGATCGCTATCCCCATGAGTTTAGTGGGGGCCAGCGTCAGCGTATCGGGATCGCACGCGCCCTCGCGCTACAGCCGCAACTGATTATTGCCGATGAGCCGGTGTCCGCCTTGGACGTGTCGGTACAGGTGCAGATTTTGAATCTGCTCAAGGAGGTGCAGCAGCAGGAACAGTTAGCCTACTTATTCATCGCGCACGACTTAGCGGTGGTTGGGTATATCTGTGAGCGCATCCTCGTCATGTATCAGGGCAAGATCGTCGAGGCGGGTCAGCCATCCGATCTTTTCTCGAACCCGCAACATCCCTACACGCAGAAGCTGCTGGATGCGGTGCCCGATGTCGACCAAGCCCTCCTGCGCCGGTCCGGCGCAAGCGAGTAGGGGGGTGTGACAGGAACTTGATACATATGTGCTGGCGGCCTATATTTGAAGGAGCCCACGTGACCGGCTTGGGAGAGAAATTCATGAAATTCGAGATCAACACGATTACTTCAAGGAAAGATGTTCTTGGCGGAACTCCCGTGTTCGATGGCACACGAGTTCCGATTTCAGCTTTGCTGGACTGTTTAGAGCAAGGTGATTCAATTGACCTTTTTCTTGCCGACTTCCCCTCAGTCAAGCGACAACAAGTAATTGAGGTGCTTGAAGCGATCCGGCGCGGGGTGATGGAGAGTGCTCCTGCGTGAAGGTTATTCTGGACGAGTGTTTGCCGCGCCGGCTCATTCGGGATATTCCCGATCATGATGTGACCACAGTGCCGAGGCACGGACTCGCCGGTGTGAGTAATGGTGAGCTACTGACCCAAATAGAGCGTGATTTCGATGTGTTCGTAACGCTGGATGCTAATCTCGAGTATCAACAGAATCTGCAATCACGACAACTGGGCATTATTATTCAGCATGCGGTTAGCAGCCGTTATGAGTCGCTTTGTTCGCTAGTGGAGGATCTCAATGCTGCAATCGACTCGCTAAAACCGGGAGATGTGGTGCGGGTCGGCAGCTCTACTTAGGCCTCCGCCCAAATCACCCGCTTTGGCGACCCCCAGCCCATCGCAAAATCCACTTGAGCCCCTCACGGGTCAGGCGCACTATGCAGGGGTGAAAGCAGATGACCCAAAAGACGTGATTGAGCCGGAAGTTATTCCGCCGGGCAGCAATGGCGATGGGCCAAGTGCCGGGGAACCGGTTGCTTCTGTGCGCATTACCCGTCTCAAGCGCGCGGTCGTGTCTGGGTTGATTTTGGATATGGTCGACCTATATTCGTTCATGCCATCGCCACCGGTTATCTTGGCCGGCGCAGCGGCGGGTGCCTTGGTTGGTTGGTATCTCTGTCGCACACAAGAGGTGCCGCCCGCGCAAAGGGTTTGGTGGATTAGCTTGGCTGCGATATATTGCGCTATGCCCAAGACACATTTCTACCCGCTGGCCACGCTCATTCTGATGTACCGGGCATTAGCCCGACGATAAATCGCAACCGAATAAGGAGTTTCTCATGGATGTTGAAGTATTTGCTTTGTGTGATGCCGCTACGGATAGCGGCGGAAAATTGAATTTGTTGGGTGCGTTTGATCGCATCAACGCGCGTCAATTTCCTTTGGTGCATCCGCACTGCGCGATTGCGTTGCGCGTGCGTTTTGATCGCATTGAGGAGGGAAATCATCGAGTCAAGATTAGCCTGATTGATGCGGACGGCACGTCCATTATCCCCGGTGTCGATGGGAATATCGGCATCAAGTTCCCACCCGATGTGCAGTCCGTTTGCGCCAATATGGTGCTGAACATGAACGGCCTAAAGTTTCAGTCGCCGGGACAATACTCGATCGAGTTGGCGGTCGACGGACGTCATGAGCGTTCGTTGCCGGTAAATGTAGTCGAGGCCCCCGGTGGGCAGCAACCACAACAGCCTCCACCACCGCCAGCCGCGGAAGCCTAAAGGTGGGGAACCAATGGGACTAAAGAAGTGGATAGGTAAGGGAGTCGCGGCCATGCGCGGATTATCAGAAGCCGATTGTGATGATGATCCAATTCGGCAATTTACACTTTGGTTCGACGAAGCAAAGAAGACGGATATTGCGTATCCAGAGGCCATGTCGCTTGCGACAGCGACCAAGGACGGTGTGCCGTCTGTGCGCATGGTGCTCATGAAAGGATATGATGAGCGCGGATTCTGCTTTTACAGCAATTACGAGAGTCGTAAAGGCGATGAATTAAACGCGAATCCGCGTGCGGCACTACTCTTCTACTGGGAGCCTTACGAGCGCCAAGTGCGCATTGAGGGCCGGATTGAAAAGCTAACGGAAGAGGAATCGTTCTCCTACTTCGATTCACGACGGCGCGGCAGCCGTATCGGCGCATGGGCGTCTGAGCAGAGTAGCATTATTGAAAGCCGCAAAGCGCTGGAAAAGCGCGTGCAGCAGTATGAGGCAGAGTTCGGCAACGGGCAGATCCCTTTACCACCGCACTGGGGCGGCTATCGCTGTATCCCGGAGCAAATCGAATTCTGGCAAGGTCGCGTGAATCGGTTACATGACCGCTTGCTGTTCACGCGCACTGGAAATAGCTGGAAACGCGTGCGCCTTTCGCCGTGACGGCGAATCAATTCGGCCTGCGTTTCAATTCTTGCTGTAGCCGTCGTCGTTAGACGATGGCCGACCTTGTCGAGCGAATAGGAATCCACGTCCTAATGGACCCGGCTACAATTCTGCTACTCCGCCCCGGAGCTCTCAGTCGGAATTCAGATTTAAGGGTTTTCCTGATGGCTGATCATTGCTACGCTTTCCCATTGGAGATCATGATGAATACACCAAATACAACTACAGATGGCGGCGCTCTGGAACAGAGCGGGAAACAAGTACTAAATGATTTGCGGGAGTTGGCTTCGCTGACCTCCGATGACAAAGGCGCGCAACGCGTGGCTTGGGGGCCAATCTGGCGACAGTCCCGCGAATGGTTCACGAAGAAGGTGACGGACGAGTTGGGGCTGTCCGTTGAGCGCGATGCGGCGGGCAATGTCTGGGTGACCATTCCGGGCGACAGTGACAAAACTGTGATTGTGGCTGGCCATTTAGACTCAGTCCCGAACGGTGGTTGGCTAGACGGCTGCCTTGGAACGCTGACTGCGCTTGAGGCCCTGCGTCGCTATGCGAAGCAGGAGAACAAACCCGTCACGCTGAAGCTCGTGGATTGGGCGGATGAAGAGGGGGCCCGTTTCGGTCGCAGTCTGTTGGGATCCTCCGCTGCCGGCGGCAGCTTAAAGATCGAAGAGATCAGCGGACTCAAGGATCGCGATGGCGTGAATCAATTGGATGCGTTGCGCGAAAATGACGTTGAGCCGGATCAGATGCTCGACGCGCATAAAGCCCTCAAAGCGATTAACGCCAAAGCCTATCTGGAACTGCACATCGAGCAGGGGCCGGTATTGGAGGCGATGGATAAACCGACCGGCGTGGTGCTCGGCACCTTCGGCGTGGAGCGGCATATGGTGCGCTTTACCGGACAGGCCGCGCACTCGGGGTCCACACCCATTCCGATGCGCCGCGATGCCTTTCTGGCGGCGGCACAATTTGCGTTGGAAGTACGGGAAATCGCCAAGCGTAACAGCACGCCGGAAGCGGGCGTGGTGTGTACTTGCGGTATCGTCAACGTGGAGCCCTGCATCGTCACCGCCGTGCCCGGCGTTTGCGAAATCTCCATCGACCAGCGTGCCTTGGATGCCGATGTGCTCGCACGCATGTTTGCGGAAGCGCAAGCGGCCGCCAAGCAAGCGGCGCAGGACAACAACGTGACCGTCGAGATCAACAAGATCTGGACGATTGAGCCGCGGCCGTTTGATCCGGACCTGATTCGGATCTGCGCGGAGGCGGTACAGGAAGCCACCGGTGATGCGCCGAAGTTACCGTCCGGTCCGCTCCACGACGCCGCCGAGATGGTGCCGCATATGCCGACGGTGATGATGTTTGCTTATTCATCAAACGGTTTGTCCCACTGCAAAGAGGAAGACACGCCAGAGGAGTATGTCGATCTGACTGCCCGCGCGTTCATGTTGCTGACGGAAAAGACGATAGCGCACGTGGCTGCGAACGACTGATCACTGTTGCTATTTCTTTTCAGTACATTTCCCATAGCGCGAAGGAATGCGAAAACGGGACAAAGGTGCGGTCAGAAATAGAGTGTGTCATCCCGAGCCTGCCGAGGGATCTCTATCCCCGCCAACAGCCGGTCGTCCTCGGCGCAACACCTGACAACGCCTGACCTGCATTTGGGTGGGGTTCGGTAGACGTCGGGCAAGCGTGAAAAAGGAGACCCCTCGACTTCGCTCGGGGTGACACTCCTGCTGGTACAGTGTGGAGGGACGGAGGCGGGAGGACTCGCCCTGCCGAATTGTGTCTCACGCAGTGGCGGCAAGTCGTCGCTGGCGCACCGCTTCATAAAGCAGGATAGTGGCGGCTGCCGCAACGTTCAAGGAGTCGCACTGGCCCAGCATCGGGATTCTAACTTGGCCGTCCGCTTCGTTCATCCAGAAGTCGCTCAGGCCAACTTGTTCCGCGCCCACCAGAATCGCGGTGCCTTTGGCATAATCGATTTCGGTATAATCGCGGTCCGTATGCGGCGTCGCGGCCACCACTTGAATGTCGCGCTCCTGCAGCCACTGTTTGACGGCCTGCGAAGAAGCGTCGACCACCGGCAACGTAAAGAGTGCGCCGATACTGGCCCGTACCACGTTCGGGTTATTGATGTCCGTGCATCGATCACACACGATCACCGCATCCACGCCCGCCGCGTCTGCCGATCGCAGCATCGTGCCAAGGTTGCCGGGCTTCTCTATATGTTCGGCCAGCAGAAGCAGTGGATGCTCGAGCACCTGCAATGATTCCAATGGGATGTGAACTTGCGGGGCCAGTGCCAGCAAACCTTCCGGGCGATCACGATACGCCATCTTGTGAAAGACGGCGGCGGAGCAGGGGATCAGTTCCGCGCCGGCCGCTTCCGCTTGTTTCAGGAGTGTGGGCTCGTTGGTGCCTTGAAACAGTTCTGTGCAGTAGAAAAGGGCTTCCGGTCGCACGTGATTGTCGAGGGCGCGCTTCAGTTCGCGGTAGCCCTCGATCAGTAACAGCCCCGCCTCGTCCCGTTCGGATCGCTTGCGCAGTCGCACGGCTTGCTTCACGCGCGGATTCTGTAGGCTGGTGATCATTCCGAGAATTCAGCCCGCCAACGGGTCGCAGCTAGTTCCAGTGCGCGACCACGATGAGAAATCGTATTCTTTTCGGCCGCGCTCAATTCCGCAAAGGTCTGCTCGTACCCTTCGGGGACAAAGAGCGGGTCATAACCAAAGCCGTTCTCTCCGCGCGGCGCTTCCGCAATCCGGCCGCGACAGATGCCTTCCACGTATTGGGCCCGCCCGCTTGGGTAGGCGAGGGCGATCACGCAGCGGAACTGCGCCGAGCGATCTTCGGCACCATCCAGTTCCCGTAGCAGCTTCGCATTGTTGGCGGCATAATCGCAGTCCTCGCCCGCATAGCGTGCCGAGTATACGCCGGGTGCGCCTTTGAGCGCGGTGACCTCCAGCCCCGTATCGTCACCGAGCGCAATACAACCACTAGCCAGCGCCAGCGTAACCGCCTTTTTGATCGCATTGGCTTCGAGCGTTGCGCCGTCCTCAATGACTTCCGGCAGGTCATCAAAGTCCTCTGTACTCAACAGCGTCAGGCCCGGCAGATCAAAGATTTGTTGGATCTCCTCAAGCTTATGAGGGTTTCGAGTCGCGATTAAACATTTCATGCGATCTTGCATAGCCGATTGCATCGCCAGGATCAAATCCATAATCGGGCGGACAACCGAATGGCCCTCATTTGCTTGTAGGGCCGGCGCTTGCGCCGCGCCGCGATCGTTGCCGCAGGGTCAATAAGTTCTCTACGCGGACTCGTTTGTGGAGAACCACTTACACGCAGCTCCCAACAAGTTGGAGGGGCGAGCTCCGCGAGACCGGAAGCCACACAGCGCTTAGCCATTTCCCATTCCTATCGCGGCGTCGCAGAGCTCCGCCCTCCAAAATAACCATTATGCTTTGACTCGCGTATGGAGGGGCGAGCTCCGCGAGACCGGAGGCCGCACAAGAGTTTGCATTTGCCTATGCAAGATCCCGGCGTCGCAGAGCTCCGTCCATCCACATGGGGTCCAAATCGTTCATTAGAAATTCCTTGCAGAGAACTGAATGACCCTGATTGTTGCCGTCCTGGTGGGCAAAACGCGCTCGCGCCTGCTTGCCTCATCTGTTAGGCTGCGCGCCAGTTTTATTCGAGAGGTCAACTATGGAAGCAAGACGACGTGTGGTGGTGACAGGCATGGGCGCGGTGACGCCCATAGGGAATACAGTGCCGGACTTTTGGGATGCGCTCAAAGCGGGGCGAAGTGGTGGCGGTCCGATCACCGGATTCGACGCTTCGCAGCACACAACCAAGATTGCCTGTGAGGTGAAGGATTTTGACCCACTGGCCCACATGGACCGGAAACGCGCCAATCGATTGGATCCGTTCGGTCGCTTTGCCTATGCGGCGGGCGCAGAAGCACTGAAGGATGCCGGGATCGACGTGGAATCGCTCGACGAGCGCAGTCGCGAGCGTTTTGGCGTGGTGATTGGCAACGGTGTGGGCGGCTTTCAGTCGCTGGAAGCGCAAATGCAGATATTTCTGGCGCAAGGGCCGCGCCGCGTATCCCCGCTGTACGTGCCATTGATTATTCCCAATATGCCCAGCGGCATTCTGGCGATCGAATTTGGCCTCAAAGGGCCGACCTTCTCGGTCGCCTCAGCCTGCGCAACCGGCAATAACTCGCTGTTCGACGCCTGGGCGCTCATTCAGTTGGGTCACGCAGACGCCGTATTGGCGGGTAGCGCCGAAGCCTGTATTACGCCGTCACTGATCGCCGGCTTCAACGCCGCCAAGGCGTTGTCGAGCAACAATGAGAATGCGGCCACGGCGAGTTGCCCCTTTGATTTGGAGCGCGACGGATTTGTAATGGGCGAAGGTGCGGGCTTGCTGGTGTTGGAAGATTATGAGCAAGCCAAGAAGCGTGGTGCCCCGATTCGTGCGGAAGTGCTCGGCTTCGGGCTGTCCACCGATGCCTATCACATCACGGCCCCGGAACCGGAGGGCATGGGCGCATCGCGTGCCATGAGCGAAATGCTGGAGCGCGCCGCGATTGCGCCGGAAAAGGTCGACTACGT
>SLCI01000215.1 GCA_007125875.1 Kiritimatiellia bacterium
CGATACTTTTAAACAGATGCGGAGGGCCGATTCGTCGAGCGTGCTCTCTCATCGCCGCTGGTGCGATCTTCATCGCGAGTTTACCGGGGACCGCCCGCGCCCTCGTGACCTCGGATGGCGAAGGCACCCACGTCGTCGAGCCGGGTGTGCCTGCCTTTGGGGTAAATCTGGATGGCGTGGTCAACATTGGCGTGGAATTTCCCAATTTCACTGCTGGCACAGGAGCGTTGATCTCCGACACCCATGTCCTCACCGCCGCGCATGTCATCGAGGGAGAGCCGTGGATTCTGTCCGTCCGCTTCGATCTCACGGATGGGCCGGTCTGGATTCCGGTGAAGGGCTACGCGATCCATCCCAACTATGTTACTGGTGTTGTCGATGAACATGACGTCGCCGTGCTTGAACTGTCCAGCCCGGCTCCTGCCGGCGTGCCCCGCTACGAACTTTACACCGGTAGCGACGAAATTGGGAAGGCAGCCGTGCTCACTGGATATGGAAGGTCCGGAAGCGGGGCGACCGGAGACACGCTCCCGGCGGGCACCAAGCGGGCGGGGCTCAATCGTATCGATGCGACTGGTGCCGACGTCCTCGCGGAGTTCCCCGAAGCGGCGGAAGTAATCGCGCCCAACAATCTGTATGCAGACTTCGACAGCGGACACGAAGACAACGATCTCACTCCGCTGATCACCGGCTCGGCGGATCTGGGATTCGGCGACGACGAGGTGTGCCTCGCTCCGGGAGACTCAGGCGGCCCCGCCTTCATTGAGGGCAACGACGGAATCTTCCGCATCGCCGGCATCAATGGTGCCCGTGGCAACACGCCGGATTTTCCGGACTTTGATTATCTGCCAGGCATAAACTCCAGCTGGGGCGAGTTCATGACCTTTGCGCGTGTCTCGACCAACCTTGATTTCATCAACGACGCCTTGGGCGGGAACCTGCGCCGCCAACGGATATTCAACGACGGCCTCACCCATGTGATTGACGACGGTCTCGATGCCGGCCCCGTCACCGTCGAAAACTCCCCCGCGCCAGAGGAGGCGGCGACAACCGTCACGCTGACAGATGCCGTCGTCCGGGGGATGGCGGGTGAACTACAAGGGCTGGTGGTTGGTGGAAGCTCGCTGGTGGAACTGGAGACGGGGCTGATCGAGGGAAGCCCGGCGGCGAGAGTGTGGGAAAACGGCCAGCTCCACGTCTCGGGCGGCACGATCAAGGCGCTGCCAAACGCTCCCGATGTGTTCATCGACGACAGTTGGGCGATATTTGCCAACGACAACGCCGAGGTCCATGTGTCCGGCGGCACCATAGAGGGGGGTAGGAGCGCGGTCAGCTCCGGCGGCAATTCACAGGTCTTCATCACCGGCGGCATATTCACCGCCGAAGATCAGGCTGTTGACGCGGGCGCCACAGTCGAAATCGACGACGGCAGCTTTTCTTCGCTCGGCGTGGGCGTGCGCTCCCATTCTAGTGGATCGCTGACCGTCCGCGGCGGCACCTTCCACGGCGATGCGAACGGCGGAAGAAGCACCGGTTCCTCAACGGTGAACATTTCCGACGGCACGTTCACCGGCGGCACCATCGGCTTCGAAGCCAACGAGACCTCGGAAGTGGAAATCGATGGCGGCAGTTTCAGCGGGCCGTTCGCCCTTTTCGCCAACTCGCAATCCAAGGTGCGGATCAGCGCGGGCACCTTCACCGGCACCACCGAGGGATTCCAGTCCACTGACAGCACCGCGGTGCTCATCGAAGGCGGTGCCTTCCATGGTGATGCGAACGGCGGAAGTAGCAGGGGTTCCTCAACGGTGTCAATTTCCGGCGGGACGTTCACCGGCGGCAGCATCGGCTTCCTTGCTAGCGCGAACTCGGACGTGGAAATCACCGGGGGCAGCTTCACCGGTGCCGTAGATGCGATTGAGTTGGGCGAGAATGCGTCTGCGGCCTTTCGCGGCGGAACATTCGCAGGCACCGCAGATTCCGCGTTGTTTGCCCATGGGCAGGCCACCGCGCTCGTCTTTGGAGGAGCGTTTGAGGGTGGATTCACGGATCTATATCTCACAGATGCGGCGACGGTGAAAATTCATGGCTATGGTTTCAACCTGCCCCTGGGCGAGGTCGCCGAGGAGTCTGGAACCATCACGGGTTACTATTTCGACGGCACACCGTTTTCGCTCACCTTCGACCACTTCGACGACAGTGTGATCGAGTTGCTCTCCGACTACGACGCCTGGGCGGCGTTCCACGGTCTGGAAGATGATGACGCGCTGTTTACAGCGGATGCGAACGGCAACGGCATCCCGAACGGCCTTGAACTGGTTTTCGGAGGAAACCCGGCGACGGCCGCGGCTACCCCAGCGATGGCTGGCGTGCTGGTTCGTGAAGATGCCGGCGATGGCGAAAATGATTACCTGAAACTCACCTATCCGGTGACGCAATTGTCCCTTGATCTTGGCGCCGTGAGCTTTGTCCAATACGAGGTGGATCTCAAACATGGCCCATGGACCACGGCCGCGCATGGTGCCGATGGCGTGCTGATCGTGACCACGCCGAATGGCATTGCGGCGGGTGTGCACCAAGTCGAGGTTTGGCTTCCGAATGCACTGGCTCCTGACGGCTGGTTCTTTGCGCGGGTCGGCGCGAATTTCCCGTGATGTAGAGGGGAATGCGGGGCACGGGGGCTGTGTGGGGTGAATTGAGAACCAATATATATACCGACGCCCTGGCTTTTTCTGCTGTCCTGCATGCTCCTGCCCGGTGACAGATTGCAGCTGGCTCGCGCAACTTGATGTTAATAGCGTATAGGCTATTGTTGATTTCCTGAGCAAGCGTCTAATAGCTTATAAGCTATTATGCGTTTCTGCGCCTGACGGTGTCGTTTCCAATCATTGGAAGAAATCCGGTGGACTTTTCCAGTCATTGGAAGAATTAGGGTTGGGTTTTCCAATCGTTGGAAACTCGGGTGGAGGGGAAAAGGCGAGCGAGTCTTTGTAGGCCAGCCCTCTGCGGCTGGCGCGGTTCTGCCGTGGCGCCGTGGCCAGGAGTTGCTATGGTTGGCTGGGGGCTGTTGGTAGGGATTGAGATCCCTCGGCAAGCTCGGGATGACGAGTGGGGAGGACGGAAGGTAAAGGTGCACGATCAGGGTGGATCTGTACGGACCGCTTTCCCGGCTTATTTCAGCCGTTCTCTGTTGGCCATGGCTTTCAGGCGATTGCTGAAAGCTGATAAGAGAACTCGTTTACATTCGTTTGCTGCTTGGCATGCTCGACCGTCAGGCTGACTACACGCCCATCCTTGTCTGTTTCAACAAGAACATCTTCGTTGAGATCGTAGGTCTCAACGACAGGCTGATCACTGAATGTGAGCAACAGCGTATCTGTGTCCGCGAAGTACTTGGCTTTCATGGCATTACTCCTTAAACCTTCTATCAAAAAATGCGTTATGCAAGGTCTCGCCATCAGCGAGCAATACAACCCGCAGTGCCCGATTGTCTGCAGCTGGTATCCTCTTCCATTTTCTTATGCGTCCATCTCTCTGTATGGACGTGATGTCTGGGTTCTGAATCGTTTCCTCAATCCAACGCATGTCAATATAACTACGATCCGAACGCTCACGCATTGATTGAAAATACTGCGTTGTTTTCACCCCACAATAATAACCCAACAACACGACCAGAGTCTAGCATGTGCTCGCTGACATGCCCAATGCGCTGTGTCACGCGGCGGAGGCTTGCGAGCCCGACGGTGGTTGGTCAGACAACGGGGGCTTGTCCAAAGCGCCGCATAGCGGCGCACTCCATATTGGCGGCTGCGTGGGGGAATTTGGAGTGCGCGGGCTTGACAGCGCTTTGGATGACGACGGATCACGAAGTTTACGCGCGGACACGTATGGCGGATCAGGCTCACCATCGTAATCATAATCATAATCGTAATCGGTTGGTCGCGGGTTGCTGTAGCAGCTGAGGCTGTTGGTGGGATTGAGATCCCTCGACAAGCTCGGGATGACAAGTGCTTTGGTTGGTGGGCCAGCGGGTGCTTGTCCAAAGCGCCGCACTCCATATTAGGCGCTGATGGGGAAATTTGGAGTGCGGTGCTCTGCACCGCTTTAGATGAGGACGGATCACGTAGGTTTATGTGGACACGCATGACGGATCAGGCTCAACATCGAAATCGTAATTATAATCGAACTCGTAATCGGTTGGTCACGGGTTGCTGTAGCAGCTGAGGCTGTTGGTGGGATTGAGATCCCTCGGCAAGCTCGGGATGACGAGTGGTTTGCATGCTGACGATTCATGCCGACACCGCACCTCGCGCGGTTGTCGGCTCATACTTCACATCAGAAGATGCCCCCCCCGTAACTCAATCGTAGAATAGCGTCGCCCAGCGTCGTTCAGCGATGAGCTGCTTCTTGATTTTGTGCCACTCGTCTTCGGACCCGGCCAAGGCGATCATGATGCGATCGAGCGAGTTTTCCAAAGACGACAGGCCAGATACGTACACGTAGGTTTTCGGGTTCTGCACGAGGTCCCAAACCTCCAGCGCGTTATCCATTAGGCGACGCTCGAGATCGGGCGGATCATCGAAATGCGGCTTAGAACTGAGGGCCTCGAAGGCTTTAAAGGTCGCCTGATCATAGTACAGGCTGAGATCGTTCTTTTGATCGTTCATGTAGAGCAGGTCCATGCCGGTGCGCGCGCCGTAAAAGAGACGGACTTGACCTTTCCATTCCTTGCGCTCCTCATAGATGTGCTTCATGAAGGCACGGAACGGGGCAATCCCGGTACCGACCCCAATCATGAGTAGATTGGCGCTGTTGTCCTTGGGCGCTTGGAATTGGCGACCGTATGGCCCCGTTATGAGGACTTCATCACCCGCTTTAGTATCGCAGAGGTAATTAGATGCAATCCCCTGATGCCGCTCACCACTGATCTCATCGATATAGAAACAGCGGCGCACGCACAGCGAGATTTCGGAGAGGTTCCCGTCCTCGCCTTGGCGCGATGAAGCGATCGAATAGAGGCGGAGGTGATAGTCATTCCCAAACTCACCGGAGGGCGGTGCCAGCACGCCAATACTTTGGCCTTCCACAAAGTTAAAGGTCGCATCTGGAATGCTCAGCACCAAGTGCCGCACTTCATCGGTGTTCGGCGGTGTCAGCCGGTCGTTGCTGATTATTTGTGCCTTGTAGGGATTGCTGATGTCGTATTCTGTTGTTCTCATAGCTCATTCCTCCGCCGTGTTCGTTGTAGGCGAGGGCGGTGACCTCGCCTTTGAAGTACCCAGCCGCGCTCACCGCGCGCGGCCATTAAACTCTCACGATGTCTAATCATATCGAATTCGACGTCTTGTTGCGATTCCGTATTCGCTGCTTTTGTTTTTCGCAGGGATCATCACAGGTACAGGCCATCCCGCAGCCAAACGCCTCACGCGCCGGGCCAAACTCGGGGTGGCGCCATGCAAAGCGTCGGTAGGCGTGCTGAATGCCGACCCACAACGTGGCCACACCGAAAATCAGTCCTGCCGCTATCAGGTATGTCGTCATCGTTAGCCCCCCAGTCCTGCAAAGCCCATAAAGGCCAGTGACAATAAACCCGCCAGCATGAATGCCGCCGCCGCGCCGCTACTGATGCCCGGCACATCCGCCAAATCCAATTTTTCGCGCATGCCGGCCATCAAGATCAACGCCAGCGAGAAACCGGCACCGGACCCCACGCTGTAGGTGATGCTCTGTGAGAATGAATAGTCGCGGAAGGTTTGAAAAAGAGCCATACCCAAGATCGCGCAATTGGTGGTGATTAGTGGCAAGAAGATGCCCAACATGCGGAACAGGGTGGGGCTGAACTTCTTCACCGTCATTTCGACCAGTTGAACGGCTGAGGCGATGACCGCGATGTAGGAAATGAGACGCAGATACTCGATGTCAAAGCGAACCAACAGGGCATTGATGCCATACGCGCAGGTCGACGCCACTAGCATCACAAACATCACGGCGGCACCCATCGGAATGGCGGTCTTGAGTTTACTCGAGACCCCCATAAAGGGACAGAGCCCGAGGAATAACGCCAACACCAGATTGTTGATCAGGAACGCGTCGAGAAAGATGAACGGTAAAGAATCATGCGCCATGAGCGGCCTCCTTCCGTTCGCGGTTACGTCGGACAGCAGCGAAAACGACCAGCCAAAAGGACAGCACGAAGAAACCGCCTGGCGGCAAAATAAATACGGCCCATGGCTGGAACTGGGCGCCAAACAGCGATACGCCAAAGAGCGTGCCAAAACCAAGAATTTCGCGCACGCCACCGACTAAGACTAACGCTAGCGTGAAGCCTAGTCCCATCCCAAAGCCGTTAACCAGCGCATGGCCGACCTTGTGCTTTGACGCATACGCTTCGGCGCGGCCAAGAATCGCGCAGTTCACCACAATCAATTGAATGAAGGCACCCAGCGCATTGTACAACTCTAAGCTCAAGGCGTGGATGATGTAGTCCACTGCCGTCACAAAGGTGGCGATGATGATGATATAAGAGGCGATCCGCACCTGTTTGGGAATCAAGTTGCGCAGTAACGAGATTAAGAGGCTGGAGCCGAGCAACACAAAGGTGCTGGCAACGCCCATGGCTAAGGCGTTGACGGCGGTGTTACTGACGGCCAGAGCAGGGCAGAGACCCAGCAACATCACAAAGACCGGATTCTCTTTCCATAAGCCTTCCGTGAAGGTGGTCGCGGTCATTGGTTTGTCTTTAGATGAGGTCGCGCTCATTCACTTTCCTCCGCGAGTTCATCTTGATGGGCAAAAATTAGCGGCACCCACGTCTCGGTGCTTTCGCGCAGTGCGCGCGCTACGGCGACCGCGCTAACCGTGGCACCGGTAATGCCATCGATCTCCCAGGGTTGCGTCTTTGCTCCCTCAGGGACAGGCTGAATCGGATTGGCCAGCGCCTCGCCAGTTTCATCGAGCCGCACATCGAGCGCTTCAAAGTTCGCTAGAAAGCGGGGATCTGTTTCAATTTTGTCACCAAGGCCCGGCGTCTCCGAACTCTGTAGCACAGTGAAACCTATAATTTTTTCGCGATCTGGGGCATAGCCGAACAGCACGCGTATTTCACCGGCATAACCACGCGAGGCGGCTTCGAGTGCGACACCGATCAAGTTCCCGTCTTCGTCGAATCCCGCGAAAAGGTCAGCGGCCGCGAGTTCTTCATCGGATAAGCGAATCAATTCCTGATCGATGACGGTGAAATTGGCGCGCGACACGGCGCCGGGTAGTACCTCAAATACAGCACGTTCGAGTGCTTCACGATGGTTGCGGGCGATCGGCTCGAGTGTAACCTGATAAATCAATACAATCGTAAAGCCCGACAGCATAGCGATCAGGCCCAACGTGGTGATGAGGCGCAGCGGGGACGGCATGGCCGGGGGCGTAGCAGCGGATGGCGTGCTCATCTCGCTCATGCTTTCGCCTCCCGTTTCTTGAGCGCACCGTATTTGCGCGGTTGCGTCATCTTGCTAATCAATGGGGAGGCGGCGTTGCCTAATAGAATGGCGTACATCACGCCTTCATTCAGGCCGCCGAAGAGACGGATGATCACCGTTAGCACGCCGATTAATATGCCATATACCCAAGCGCCTTTTGCAGTTTCGGGTGAGCCAACCATGTCGGTGGCCATGAACACCGCGCCTAGCATCAGGCCGCCCGTAAAGAGGGTGAAGAAGGGAGAGGGATAGATAGTGGGATCGACCCAATAGAAGATTCCGGACAAGATGAAGGCGGAACCTAAAATGCTGACCGTTATGCGCCAATCCATCATCTTGCGTACAATGAGATATAGCCCGCCCAGCAATATCAGTAGTGCCGATGTTTCGCCTGCGGATCCGGTGATGGTCCCCGTCAACAGCGCGAGCGTTTCGGTCGACTCCTGATTGTATTTCATCAAGGCCAAGGGCGTCGCACCGGTGAACCCGTCGACCGCAATTTGATCCAGCCATTCCGCGATGGGGCGGGGGACCATCAGGGGCGGCGTCCATGTGGACGGTATGAACTGTGTAAAGCGTCCCGGTGCCATGGAAGGCACCCACGTGGTCATCGGTACCGTGAAAGCGGCTTGCGCGAAGGCGCGTCCCACTAACGCCGGATTCATGACATTAAAGCCTAGTCCGCCCCAAAACATCTTACCAACGGCAACGCCGAAGACCGCGGACACAACCGCCATCCAGATCGGGAAACCGGGCGGCAAGATCAGCGCCAGTAGAATGCCGGTAATGGCAGCGCTCCAGTCATTCACGGTGCTGGGCTTGCCGGACCATCGACAAATCAGGTGTTCAGTCCCGATACACACCGCTGTACAAACAATCAGCAACATCAATACGCTTAGCCCGAATTGATAGACGGACCAAGCGCACATCGGCAACATGGCATAGACCACATGCCGCATGATCTTTTCTACCGTCAACGGCTGATGCAAGTGCGGTGAGGTATGCAGTTGCACCGGTTTATCGGAAGATGCACTCATTTCGCCGCCGCTTTCAGTTCACGGTTCATGGCTTTCGATACCCGGAAATACTGCACCAACGGAATACTGGAGGGACAGACATAGCTGCAACACCCGCACTCGAAACAATCGAGCAAGTTGTACTCCAGCATTTCTTCGTGCTGCCGTTTGACCGCTAGTTTGCCGAGCACTGCGGGGTTGAGGAACATCGGGCAGGCCTCAACACATTTGCCACAGTTGATACAGGGATAGGTCCGGCGCGGAGCCAAATTGTCGATATCTTCTGGGCGCGGCACGAGGATACCGCCACATCCTTTGGTGATGGGCACGTCTAGGGATGAGACGGTATCCCCCATCATCGGGCCGCCCATGATCAAATACTTTGCCGAACCGTGATACCCAAGCCGCTGCAAAATGAAACGGAGGGGAGTGCCTAAGGCGACCAGATAATTGCCCGGTTTATCCACGCCGGGCCCCGTCACGGTAACGACGCGCTCAATCACACCACGCTGCATCGGCAGCAGGGTACCGATCTGGTTGGTGGTGGCGACATTGAATACACCGAGTCCGACCGACGACGGGTATTGACCGGACGGAATCTCGCGCCCGACTAGAGCCTTCGCCAGCATTTTTTCCGCACCTTGAGGATATTTGGTCGGTACGACCTTGACGGTCACACTGCCATCGCTGGGCAGCACACGCTTGATCGCTTCAGCGGCGTCACGCTTGTTATCTTCCGTGCCGATCACACCGCGCTGCGCGCCCATGGCCCGCATTAAGATTTGTGTGCCTCGCACCAAGGCTTCCGGTTGTTCCAGCATCAGGCGATGATCGGTCGTCAAATACGGTTCACACTCACAGCCATTGATCAGGATGGTATCGACCGTGTGCTCCGGTGGCGGCGACATCTTGACGTGCGTTGGGAAGGCGGCACCACCTAGGCCTACTAAGCCCGTATCCTGAATGGCTTGAAGAATTTCTTTCGGAGACAGCTGATCAATATCACGCTGAGCCCCGTACAGAATCTCCTGAGAGTCGCCCGGCGTAACCGTAAGATAGATAGCCGGAACCCGCGGGCCTTTTTGGGTGGGGGCCCAATCGATCTTGCGAATTACTCCGGTGGCGGGTGCGTGCAGGGGTACCGACATAAAGCCGTCGGCCTCCGCAATCGGTTCGCCTCGTACCACTTCCTGACCCGGCCGCACAAGCGGTTTCGATGGCTTTCCGAAATGTTGCGACAACAGCAGCGTCAGTTCAGGCGGAAACGGGAACCGGGTGATCGGTTTGCCCGCCGTATAATGCTTATTGTCCGGCGGATGGATGCCATGGGCAAAACTTCCGCCGTTCAACAGGCTATGCTGTAAGTCACTAAGCATGGATTTCGATTCGTCCTCGCCTTACTGGAATTTCTCGGCTCGCTTAATGAGCTTATCGAGGCCCTTTTCGTTTGGATCATGCGGTGTACCCGGATGGATGCACTGTCCGGTGCATTTTTCCGCGGAACGCACGATGTCCTTAAACGGGCCACCTTTGGGATCTTTCACATACGCCTTCTTCTCATCGTCGTAGGCAAAGATCTTTGGGTTGATATTCACGCATTCATCACAGGAGGTGCACTCGTTGCGATCAATCCAGACCGGCTCATGACCCCCAGCCGCCGCTGCAGGGGGCGCTCCACCGTCGCCGGAAGGCGCAGGGGCTGTCGGCAAGACGGCTGCCGCGCCTTCGCCGGACAACATTTGCATCAAGCCCGTTGCCAGTTTTTGAGCGGTCTCAGCGCGCACTTGTGCCGCGATGGCATCCGGATCGACCTTTTTAGTCAGTCCAGCCAGAGACTTCAACGTACGCCAGAAATTAGCGCGCTCTTCAGTTGAGCGAACCAGCTCCTCCGCGACCAGGACGCGAATCAGACGATTCTTCTTGTTGACGGCCCAAACATAGGGGAACAAGCCCTCACGCTCGTCTTCGGCCATCTCGATGAAGTCCGCGATCGGCACCATATTATCATTCCACGTGTCTTGCGGCGCGACCCGGAAATGTTTACGGAAACGGCCTTCCAACACCGCGAAGTCAGCAAAGGTCATCGGGACTTCCATGCTTTGCTCGTTACCGTCCTCGTCCTCATACTTGATGGAGTAGACGGGCCAATCCTCATCAATCGCTGGGTTACCTTCGAGGTCGAGGCAATCTTCCCATGTGTCGCCGGCATCCGGATCGAAGCGCAGGACCGGATAGGCGCGTGATTCCAGCGCCATCTTGCTGCGCGCGAAGGTTGCTTCGTCGCCCACGCCGTGTTCCGGTTGGCAGACCGTGTACACGTTGAAGAGGGCGGGCCGACGCGTGTTGATGCCGTCGATGAAGCCCTCGATCATGTGCGTGTAGTTCGCGAGATTGCCTTGGAAGACATAAGCGGCCCGATGCGCGGCACCGATCAAGCTCATCTCTTTGCGGATCTCGGTCTTGCCGTGCCACGCCTTGCCGTACGGGGCCATGTCGGACACCTGACCCGTAAAACCGGAGGTACAGGCTTGTCCGCCGGTGTTGGAGTAGACCTGCGTATCGAGTACCAGCACTTTGATTGGACGTCCCGCCATCAGAGCGCGGGAAAGATTCTGGAATCCGATGTCATACATTGCGCCATCACCACCGACAGATACGACCGGCGGACACAGCTCGAATTCCTCATCCGTAAACTTCGACCAGTTATAATAG
This sequence comes from Kiritimatiellia bacterium, assembly GCA_007125875.1. Classification (GTDB taxonomy): domain Bacteria; phylum Verrucomicrobiota; class Kiritimatiellia; order SLAD01; family SLAD01; genus SLAD01. Next base: position 11,198 of record SLCI01000215.1, read on the forward strand.
CGCAGCTCGTCTTCCATCTTTTGACGATTGGTCTCACCGTTGAGGGCGGCCTCGGCCATACGAATGGCTTTGAAGCCGTCGGCCATTTTGACCATATGTCCTTCGAAGATACCCAGCGCTACAGAGGGGGCATCTTGGAAGAGATGATTGGTCCAAGGGAACGGATACGGATTATAGGGCCATGAGGAGCCGTACACGGACGAACATCCGGTCGCATTCGTGAAGCCCATGTTGGCTCGGCCCGTTTGTGTGTGGCCCACCTCATAATTCCATTTCAGCTCTTTCAACTGCTTCAGCAATCCGGTCACCCAGGCGAGCCAATCCTGATCCAGCGGCGAGCCCGCCGTGCCTTTGTCCAGCTCTGCGGCCAATGCCGACAGATTCAAGTCGCCGGTCTTGTGGGCTTCAATGATCTGTTGCAGTTTCGGTGCATCGCTAAGATCGACCGTTTGCGCCAATTGCATCTTAATATGCTGTTCAAGTTGTTCGATTAGACCATTAATGCGCTCGACATGTTTCTTCACGCGTCGTTGCATCAGCGTGGTCACCGTGGCCGTGAAGATGTGCAGTACCGATTTTTCACCGCAGCCGGTGCACGCACCGTCACCGCAGACCATCGATTGATAGGCGCTCTTATCCATCAACATGGTTTCCAGCGCGCCGATCTTTTCATCGAAATCATCGATACGGATATATTCTTCCGGCGTGTTCGGCAGATCCAGCCAATAGTCCCAATCGCGTTGCAGGGTGTCGACGGAGTCCTTCGTCTGGGTCACTACGCGGAGGGCATCATCGTCGCACACGTCTACGCACAGCATGCAGCCTTTGCAGGTGTAGGGATTGACCGTGATGGCAAACAAGCCGCCGGTACCAGCCGCCTGCTTTTCTTTTTGATTGTAGTAGGGCTTGGTAAGGGCGAATTTGAATTGGCCCATCGCTTGACGGAACCAGCCAAACTCCTCTTCCCATTCCTTGCGTTCGCCTTCAGGCGCTTCCAAAATCGTAGCAGTGATGGCTTCTTCCAGTAGGGGGCCAACATCAATCGCCTTACCGTTAGCGCCTTGCGTGGAGGCGCGCATCTTCTTCTCCACCGTACGTACGCCGCGGCGCAGTTTAGTGACCGTATGACCGGCCTTTTCGACTCGCTTGATGGTGGTAGCGAAGGCGTCACCAACGCTGCATGCGATGCCCGGAATTGCGCTGTCGGGGCAGACCGTGAAGCAATCGCTACACGCGGTACAATTCTCCGGAATCCATTCAGGATGATTGAAACGGATTTGCGTCATGTCGCGATACACGCCCGTGCTGGCCGGAATCAAGCTCATGGCGTTGAAGGGATCGGCCAGGTTATCGTTCGGACGACCGCCCAGATAAAAGGATCCGGTCTGTTCCCAGAAACGATGGATATCGGTCTTGGGATCGGTGCTGGCAGGCATGCGCTTGAGCATTACGGGCAGGGACGATTCCTGCTTGATCGGGGCTTCGCGCTCGCGCGTGATTTCCTTATCGGTGATTTCCGTAATTTGATCGAAGCCGCGCCGCACGACGCGTAGGTTATCCTCAACTACGCGTGCGCCTTTGCTGCCGAACTTCTTCTCAATCTGGGCTCGGATCGCGTTGAACAGTTTGTCTTCCGTCAGGTTCGCCGATTTCATCACCGGCGAGCAGGCAAAGAATGCGCCTTGGAAGGCGATGCCCTGCATGCGGAATTGCAGTTCAATGTCCGACGCTTCCTCACGTGCGATTTTGAAGGCGTCCAGATAGAACACGCGGATATCATTTTCGATAATGAATTTCTGCTTGGTGGCCGGGATCGATTTCCATACCGCCTCGGCCGACTCTAATTCGCTCTGAATGATGAATACGCCGCCCTTCTTCAGACCAAATAGCGGATTGGTATGGCTGAACACGTTGGGATCAGGTGAGAGCACCACGTCCACATAGTTGTATTCACAGTTGATGCGGATCGGTTCCGGCGCGGCCGACATGTAATAGGTGGTCGGTTGCCCTTTCTTCTCTGAACCATATTTCGGATTGGCTTTGATGTCATAGCCCAGCAAGTCGTACAGCGTAATCGCGAGATTTTTGCCGGTCGTGATGGCGCCCCAGCCGCCGACCGAGTGCATACGCACGGTGATCGCGCCTTCCGGCAACAGGTTCGGGTTCTCACTACCTTTGATCGACAGTTCCTTGAGGTTGGGATAGCCCTCAAGCAATTGTTGTTGGAAGATTTCCTGTTTCGGCGTGAACGCCTTGTCGTGTACAAAATCAATCGAGAGATAGAAGAATTTGCGACGATCGCCGCTCTCCAGCATGTTTTCTACGGCGGCGACGATGCCCTCCGGTTGCAGATCGCGCGAGCCCATGCCGAAACAGCCGGAATAGAGCGCTGGCATATCTTTGGCCTTGGCGTAGGCCGGGTAACGCGGGTAGGGCAGACCTTGTTTGCCGTTGCTGTGGCCGTTTTCGATACACTTCAGCAGCGTGGCCCGAATTTCGCGAATCAATGGGAGATCTTCGGCCAGTGGCTGGTCCGTACGCTCGAGTACCGTGACTCCTTTACGGCCTTGTAAAATCTTACCGACCAGATCGCCGGGGAAGGGGCGATACATGGTCATATTGACCACGCCCATCTTAATGCCACGCGTTTCACGGAGGTAATCGGTGACCGCCTCGGCCGTGCCCATCACACTGCCCATCGCGACGATCAGGTATTCGGCGTCTTCGCAGCGATAGGTGGCCACGCGACTATAAGGGCGTCCTGTAAGTGCCGTGAATTCCTTCATGCACTGATCCGTGATATCACGGATATGATCGAAAAAGTAGGGGCGTTGCGCCGCAACGGACTGCATGTACGCGTCTTGATTCTGGACGCAACCGGCCACCACGGGATTATCGACATCCCAGAGGATTGGGACTCGGCGACGGGTCGGACCGTACATAATGCGCTGCCCTGGTGTTGGCGTGTCGATGATGTCTTCGGGTTTACCGAGAAATTCCGCGATCAACTCACGTTCGGGTATCTTTAGCGTTTCGATCAAGTGCGTGGTCAGGAACCCGTCCTGGCCAACGGCTCCGGGGGTCAGGGATAGTTCGGCGATCTTGCGGGCGATAATGTTTAAGTCCGCCGCTTGCTGCGCATCTTTCGCCATTACTTGGAAGAAGCCAGTATCATCCATCAAGTGATAATCGTCGTGTCCGGCATGCACGTTGAGCGTGGACTTCGTGATTGCGCGGCAGCCGATATTGAGCAGGTAGGGCAGGCGCTTGCCGACGGCGGGGTAAAGGGATTCGTGCATGTAAGCGATGCCTTGCCCGGAGGAAAAGTTCGAGGCGCGCAGCCCGCTCATCGACATCCCGGCCGTGACGGCCGCGGCCGCGTGTTCGCCTTCCGGCTCGAGGAAGATCAGTGGCCGACCGGATATGTTGATATGACCGGCGGCGGTCATCTCGGCCCAGTATTCGCCCATTTGGGTAGATGGCGTGATGGGGTAGGCGCCGGCAGCATCGCTGGATTCACGCTCACACATGATCACCGCAGTGTTTCCATCCAATGCGTCAAGGATGCCCGGATATTTGGCTTTGGGTGCTTTATCGCTCATGACTTATTCCTCTTTTTCGTTGATCCGTTTTCCTGGCTGCACTTCATCTTCGTGGCGCGATGACGTGCTGCTGGTCGCGTGATTGGTTTAGTCCACCCCCACGGGTAAAGGTGTTTTTCTGATAATCTTCTTGGCCGCGCTGCCTTTAATCGTCTTGCCGTTCTCGAGCCAGACAATCGCGCCGGTGGGGCATCGCTCGATGATGTGTGGGGAGGCGAGATGATTCTTGCTGTAATCGACTACGGCTAAATTGTTTTCCATCTGTACCAAGCCGCCCGGCGCGTCCAGGGCACAGCGACCGCAGGCATTGCAGGCCACTTCGCATTCCGCCAAGGCCTGATCGCCTTCGGCCAAACTCTTGCAGGCCACCCATAACTTGTGGCTGACCGGATGCATTTCGAACAGATTGAGCGGACAGGCGATTACGCAATCGTTGCAGGCCACGCACTTGTCTTCGATCACTACGGGCAACCCGAATTCATTCATGTAGATGGCATCGAATGTGCATGCGGTTTCACAATCACCCAAGCCTAGGCAGCCCCAAGCACAGGCTTTGCCGCCGCCACCGGTGGCCACCGCCGCGCGGCAGCTCGATACACCGGCATAGCGTGCCCGCATCTTGGCGACATGTGTGCCGCCTTGACAGGCAAGGCGAGCAACGATCTTCTCCTGTTCGCCGAGTGTGACGCCCATATGCTCCGCGATTGCTGCGTTGGCTTCGGCCCCATTGACGGTACATTTGGAGGGAGAGGCTTCGCCTTTCACGATCGCTTCAGCAAAGGGGCGACACCCGGCATAACCACACGCACCGCAATTGACGTGCGGTAACATGTCTTCCACTTCATCGATACGCGGATCTTCGTGCACATGTAATTTACGCACCGCCGCTGCGATAACAGCCGCCAATGCAACGCCTAGCGCCAACATAAAGAGGACGGCCGGTGTAACTTGCGTTAGCGCGTCCATACAGTCCTCAAGCCTGCCATGCGATATGAGATGCTCTCCATGGTTCAAATCGTATTCATCCGGTTGTCCTGCAACAATCAGGGCAGGGGCTAGGACATGTATCGGGGAAACACTGAGCGAGGTGTGCGCGGGACATGTGAAATGGGTTTTCGTGGAGCCCCAGAATCGCTAGATTATGACGCAATGACTGCACGACGCAAAATAGGCCTGCTGGGCGGTACGTTTAATCCGGTGCATTTGGGTCACCTGATTCTGGCTAGGGACGCGCGGGAAGCGCAAGGGTTGGATGAGGTATGGCTGATGCCGGCCGGGCAACCCGTACATAAGCTGGATCAATCGATCGCGGCCGCCACGCACCGGCTGGCGATGGTTAAGGCGGCGGTGTCCGATGAGTCGGGATTGAATGTTTGCCGGGTTGAGGTGGAGCGGCAGGGAGCCACCTACACTGTGGATACCCTGCGCATCCTGACCGCCGAATACCCCGCGGTTGATTGGACTTATATCGTTGGCGCGGATACGTTGCCGCAGTTGGTGACCTGGCGGGAAATTGAGGAAGTGCTGACGCTTTCCTCCTTCGCATGCATGCGGCGGCCTGGGATGCCGGATGATCCGGGCCAGCTGGCGGCACAGATTGACCTGCCTGCGCCTTGGCCCGAGCGATTAGTGGAAGGGCTTTTCACCGGACATCGAATTGAGATCTCATCGAGCGAGATCAGAAAACGATTGGCCAGCGGGCAATCGATTCGTTATCTTGTACCCGAGTCTGTAGAGACCTATATCCGAGAGCACCATTTATATTTAGTAGGAGATTGATCCATCGAATCGTTAACTTTAGCTCACGCAATTGTAGCCGCATTGGAAGACAAGAAAGCTGTCGAACCCGTCATACTGGATGTGCGGGAGGTGTCCAATGTCACAGATTATTATGTCATTGTGCACGGCAACAGCACGCCGCACATTAAAGCCTTGGCGGAAGAGGTGCAGGTTCGGTTGAAGAAGGAGGACGGTGTACGTACTCATCGAACGTCCGGCACCGCCGACAGCGCGTGGATCGCGATGGATTATGTGGATGTGGTGCTGCACATTTTCTCGCGCGAAACGCGTGAGTATTACGCGCTGGAAGAACTTTGGAGCGATGCCAAGCCTGTGCCGGTCGGCGCGGGCGGTTGATGTGTAGGGCGCCCGCTCTTGTTCCGCCGTGACACGCGTTCACCCTGCTGTAGGCCGATCCTCTGCGGTGGGCGCATTCGTGGCCAAATGGATCGCTTGCCTGCGTGGATTGGCGGTGGCCGAAGGGGTCGCTTGTCGTGATGCGAGATCCAGGATTCGAGCTTCGGGATAGTCATCGGCCCGTATCGCGAATCTCGTATCCCGCTCCCCCCGCGCTTAAATTCGTGGCCGAATTTGCCCCCTTCGCCCACCGCATAGCACACCTTCGGTTGACTTGCGCTTTTCCTGTAGGGCGTCCGCTTGCGGATCGCCGGTGAAGCAGGGAAGACACTGTCAGAATCGAAGACGGCCAGTCGCAAGCGACGGCCCTACAGGTCCCCGCAGCACGTGCGCGCGAGGGACAACGCTTGTCCGCGTCATCCGTAGTTCCCCAACGAAAAACGAAGAACGACGAACGAAAAACGAGGCTCCTGCATAGCACACCTTCGGTTGACTTGTGCGTGTCCTTGTAGGGCGTCCGCTTGCGGATCGCCGTGGTCTCGGCGGCTATGGTTGTAGGCCGACCCTCAGCGGTCGGCGTGTTCCAGCCCGCGACTCTGTGTCATCCGCCGCCCGTTTTGTTGGGGTGCCTTTATTCCAGGTGATAAGGGTGAAAGATTAGGTAGAAAGATTAGGGATATTTCGCCCGTATCCCGCCCCGTGCATCGTGTATCCCGCCGTCCGTAGCACACCTTTGGTTGTTTTTGGATGTTCCTAGTTGGGCGTCCGCTTGCGGATCGCCGGAGAAGCAGGGAAGACACTGTCAGAATCGAAGACGGCCAGTCGCAAGCAACGGCCTTACAGATCCCCGCAACACGTGCGCGCGAGGGATAACGCTTGTCCGCGTCATCCGTAGTTCCCCAACGAAGAACAAAAAAACGAAGAACCAAGAACACCTATCGTGCTTAGAAGCGGTAGTTTATGCCGGCGCGAATCAGGCCATGATCGTAGGAAAACTTTTGACGTGATCTGGATTGTTGCCGTTCAACTACATCGTCACGCGGTCGATCTTCGGTGGTGCGGTAGATGATGTCGCTGTCCAGCGCAACACGCCGATATTCTGCAAACACTTCCCACTGCGCGGTCCATCGCCATTCGATGCCTGCGGCCCAGTGATAGGCGATCGTATCATCGATATCCGCGCTCACGCGCAAATTGCTCACACCGGCCGGTAAGGCTTGGGGATTTTGCCGAATGGATCGATTCACGCGATCATTGTCCGTGCGCATCCAGTAGTAGCCCACACCGGCACCGACATAAAATGTGAAATGTTGAATGGGATAGTCCAGTCGCGCACTTAAGGCGATAGCGACGAGCTCCAGATCCAATCGATCTTCAAATGGTTCTGACACCAGGTTTAAGTCGTCCAGTTTATCCGTTTGCCGCGTGACAGAGAGATCGACGGACCAATGATTTTTGTGGTCGTAGGTGACTTGCCAGCCAAAGCCACCTTGCTCATCGCGCACGTCGCCGCCAGTCGGGTAGGCAAAGTGAGGGCCATCTTTAAAGGTTCCACCGGCCAGCACGATGGAACCGCAAAGTGTGAAAAAAGCAAAGAGAGAAAGAGTATTTTTCATACCCGAACCTATACGCGAATCCGGCCCGAAAGTCTACGCTTTAGCTAGCGCCGTATCGTTGCTTGAGCAGATAGTCAATATGCGGTGCAAACAAGTCTGGCTCAAGCAGGAAGGAGTCATGCCCTTTATCGGAGTGCGCGGTGATGTGTTGGCAGGTGACGCCGGCTTCCTTAATGCGGTTGACCATCTCGATTTGTTCATCGGGATAATAGCAGACATCGGTGTCGATACTGAAAACAAGCACGCGTTGTTCGAGGCAGCGATGGAATAGCTCCTTGTAGTTGCGTGCGCCAGCGTCATGTAAGAGATCATAGTGTTGCCAAGCCGCTGTGATCCGCAAATAACTGTTGGCATCAAAGCGCTGCACGAACTTCTGGCCCTGATGCAGCATGTAAGACTCAATCGGACTGGTGAGCTCATATGCGCGCAAGCTGGGCTCGCGCTTCACGATCTCGCCCCGCGCCCGCCGTTCCAGCGTCTGCAATGAAATGTAAGTCTTGTGCGCGATCATACGTGCCAAGGCCAACCCTTTTTCCGGCGGCTCGCCATCATAGTAATCGCCGCCATTAAAAGCGGGATCCTCCTCAATCGCGAAGATCTGTTCGAAGTTGAGTACGCGTTGCAGCGTGCTGACCGAAAGTGCGGAGGACATGGGAATGACATGCCGGACGCGGTCGGGAAAGCGCGTGGCAAAATTCATCGTACACATGCCACCTATCGAAGGCCCGATTACCGCATGCAGTTTCTCGATTCCTAAATGATTCAGGAGCTTGACCTGAGAGTCGACAATATCCGAGATGGTGATCATCGGAAAGGTGCTACCAAACGGCTTGCCGGTTTCAGGGTTGATCGAGGTAGGGCCGGTCGATCCGTAGCAGCCGCCAATATAGTTGGCGCAGATAACGCAAAAGGTCCGGGTATCCAACGCTTTGCCCGGGCCGATGAATTTATCCCACCAGCCGATTTGGCACTCTTTGGTCCAGCGGTCGCCCGCTTCGTCAAATGAGGTGTTCAGCCCTGCCGCATGTGCGCTGCCGGACATGGCATGAAACACCAGTATGGCGTTGTCTTTCTCAGGGGACAACTCGCCGTACATTTCATACGCGAGTTGCAAGCCGTGCAACTTTTCGCCGGACTGGAAAATGAACGGATCCGACGGATCCTCAGCAAACCTATATATTTGTGTCGTCGTTTTCCCGACGTCTGAATGATAAGACACGATCGAATAGCCTCCCAGTATGCGAGACCCGGATCCATCGGTCGATGAATCCGGGGCATCAACTAACTGAGCATGTTAATTAAACCTGCGCGGCTTGCAAGGCTTGATCAATGTCATCAATAATATCGTCAATGTGTTCGATCCCGATCGAGAGGCGCACCATGCCCGGGCTGATGCCGGCATCGCGCTGTTGGTCCTCATTCAGCTGTGAGTGCGTGGTCGTGGCGGGGTGAATCGCCAGGCTCTTGGCATCGCCCACATTGGCGAGGTGCGAGAACATCTTGAGCGCTTCGATGAACTTAGCGCCCGCTTCCTTGCCGCCTTTGATGCCGAAGACCACCATCGCGCCGCCTTTGCCGTCGAGATACTTCTGGTTCTTAGCGTATTCCGGATCGTCCTTTAAGCCGGGGAAACGCACCCATTCAACTTGTGCATTGCTCTTCAGGTGCTCAGCCACTTTCAATGCGTTGTCGCAATGGCGTTCCATCCGCAGCGGCAACGTTTCGATCCCTTGAATGAATTGCCACGAGTTGTCGGGCGCGATGCATGCACCGAGATTACGCAGCGGAACCGTGCGCATCCGCAGGATGTAGGCGAGGGGAGCCAGCATTTCCGGCAAGTCATGCCCCCAACGCAGACCACCATACGAGGTGTCCGGTGTGTCGAAAAGCGGATGGCGACCGGTGTTCCACTTGAACTTGCCGGAATCCACCACCACGCCGCCGATGCCAATGCCGTGACCGCCCAGCCACTTCGTCAGCGAATGGATCACAACATCTGCACCATGCTCAATCGGGCGCGTCAGGTACGGGGTAGAGAAGGTCGAGTCGACTAAGAGAGGAAGACCCGCCGCATGCGCGATATCCGCCACGGCAGCCAGGTCCGTGACCTCCAAGGCCGGATTCGAGACCGTCTCGACGAAAACGGCGCGGGTTTTGTCGTCGATCGCCGCTGCTACATTTTGCGGGTCCTGCGTGTCGACAAACTTCACCGTGATGCCCAGCGTCGGCAGAATGTCGTTAAACTGCGTGTAGGTGCCACCATACAAATTGCGGGCCGAGATAATGTTATCGCCGGCTTGCGCCAAGTTGATAATGGCATAAAAGACCGCCGAGGTACCGGACGCAACGCCCAAACCCGCCAGCTCATGGGCACCTTCCAACAAGGCCACACGCTTTTCCAACGCGTCAGTGGTGGGGTTCATCAGACGCGTGTAGATGTTGCCAAGCTCTTTGAGTGCAAACAAATTGGCGGCATGTTCCGTATCGCGGAACTGGAACCCGGTTGTGCGATACACGGGAACGGCGCGGGAAGAGGTGGTCGGATCGGGCTGCGTACCCCCATGCAAGCAAATAGACTCTAACTTCATACTGATCTCCTGTTTAATCTACACTAAGTCGATAAAGTAATGCGTATTTAAGCCGCTTTATTTTGAATTGCAATAAAATAAATAATCATCTTAACTCAAGCCAGTACAAATCGCGTTGCGTACTCATTGGCAATCAATTGATTGTGACTGATTCTTACAGTTGAGATATGCAGCGATTGGGTACTTGGTTGGAACACGCCGTTAGCCCCCCCCGATAACAAGAGCAATCTTGTGGTGTAGGAGTGAGGAGCAAGCACATGACTGATGGCGTGTTGGTAGATAGTAAAATAACACGCGGCACCACTAAACAGTGAGTGCCTCAGCATCAGAATGGAGCCTATGCTCAAGAAGTTAATCGATAAAGTTACTGCGTCCGTAAAGAAATCCGAATCCTCTCCATCGACTCCCCGCAAGTCAGCGAAAACTAAATCTGCGCCTGAATCGAAACCTGAAGTCTGGGTGCCGGGTGCGGACAACAATCCGCCGCCCGAGTCCGGTTCAAATCAGCCGCCGCGGCCGCCCCGCCGTCGATCATCGAAACCGCGTAACCAGCGCCGGAAACCAGCTGATGCCGGTCAGCCGGGAAAAGATACTGCTCGTTCGGACGAATCCGCCCGCCCCCCGCAGGCGCAACAGTCTGAGGATGGCGCGCCCAAGCGTCGTCGCCGCCGTCGTCGTCGCGGCAGCGGTAAAGGCCCGCAAGCCGATAATGCCCAGCCGCAACAGAAGGCTGCGGAGGAAAAATCATCAGCGCCGGCTCCAAAAGCACCCGCACGGGAAGAAAAGCCCGCCTATGATCCATCGCAATTCCGACCCAAAAACATTGAGGCGTTCGAGGGTCAGCTACGCTATCCCGATATGGATATTCCCGACGAGGTCAAGCGTGCCCTGGCAGAGATGCATTTTGAGGTGACGACGCCGATTCAGGCCCGCCTCTTGCCGATCGCGTTGGCTGGTCGCGATGCAGCGGGCAAAGCCCAGACCGGTACCGGCAAGACCGCTGCCTTCTTAATTGGCATCTTTACGCATTTTCTGCGCAAGCCCATCGAAGGTGAGCGTCCGAACGGTACGCCGCGTGCGCTGATCCTCGCCCCGACACGCGAACTGGCTCTGCAAATTCAAAAGGACGCCGAAGATATCGGTCGCTATTGCGGTCTGCATTCCGTCGCGGTCTATGGCGGAATGGATTTTGATCGCCAACAACGTCAGTTGGAACAGCCGGTCGACATTATTGTGGCGACGCCGGGCCGATTGATGGACTTTGCGCAGCGTAAAGTCATCAACTTGCGCCAAATCGAGACCCTCGTGATCGACGAGGCGGATCGTATGTTGGATATGGGCTTTATTCCTGATGTACGCAAGATTGTGCGTATGACGCCTCATCCGGAACAACGCCAAACGCTGTTGTTCAGCGCCACCTTGACGCCCAATATCGTGCGGCTAGCCGAACAGTGGACGCGAGATGCAGAAACGGTCGAGATTGAGCCGGAACAAATTGCTTCCGATACCGTCAATCAGCGAGTGATTATCACCACGCAAGATGAAAAGTTTACGCTCCTCTACAACCTGCTGCAACAAGAGAAGCCCGAGCGCGTCATCATCTTCAGCAATCGCCGTGACCAAGCGGAGATGCTGCACAATACGCTGCAAGCCTATGGCTTTTCCACCGCGCTGCTGAGCGGTGCAGTGGATCAGAAGAAGCGCGTACGCGTGCTGGACGATTTCAAGAGCGGCAAAGTCGAAGTGCTTGTAGCGACTGACGTCGCCGGACGCGGATTGCACGTTGAGGGCATCAGCCATGTGATCAACTATCACATGCCGATGGATCCCGATGACTACGTACATCGCATTGGCCGAACCGGTCGTGCGGGCGAAATCGGTACCTCGATCTCCTTTGCCTGCGAATTGGATTCGTTCGCGATTCCTGATGTCGAGGCTTTCATCGGCCATCCACTGGTTTGTGAGCATCCCGCTGACGATATGCTGAAGGCGCTGCCGGAACCCTTGCATCCTATCGCCCGACTCAAACCACGCGGTCGCAATGGCAGCGGTGGTGGTCGTGGTCCACGCCGTGGTGGAGGCGGCGGAGGCGGTGGCGGCCGTGGCAGGCCTCCGCGTCGACGCTAAAAGAGTCGTTGCCTAGGCCCGATCTCACTGGACTTGCACTCTTACAATTCGATGGCAGGATGAGGGTATGAAAGATCAAGCAAAGCTCTACGTTTTTGGTGAAGTACTGTTCGACTGTTTCCCCGACGGGAATGTCGTAATTGGCGGTGCACCGTTCAACGTGGCCTGGCATCTCTCGGCGCTCGGTGATGCGCCATTGTTCGTGTCACGCGTCGGTACCGATGAACTGGGTGACCGGATTCAGAAGACCATGTCGGAGTGGGAGATGCCGCTCGATACCCTGCAAAGGGACACAGAACATCCGACCGGTCGCGTGACCATCACCTTGCACGATGGTGATCCGACCTACGATATCGAGTTTGGTGCGGCGTATGACTTCATTGATGCAGCGGGGATTCCACCGATAACCGCTGACGATGTAGTCTATCACGGATCGCTGGCGATTCGCCATGAGGTTTCGCGTTCCGCGCTGGATGCCTGTCTGGCTGCCGGCCCGCGCGTCTTTCTGGATGTTAATCTGCGCGATCCGTGGTGGCAGGGGATCGATTGGGACCAGTACCTACGGCGCGTGCATTGGGCCAAAATGAATGAAGACGAGCTCCATATGCTCGGCTTCGATCAGGGCGGTCTGGAAAAGAATATGCAGGCCTTTTGTGCCCGTTACGAGGTCGAACAACTGATTTTGACCCGCGGTCGGGCTGGTGCCTTGGTGCTGGATCAGGCGGGCAACTTCCATCAGGTCGAGCCGCCGCCACTGAAAGAAACCATCGACACGGTTGGTGCCGGTGACTCGTTCAGCGCCATTTATCTGCATGGTTTGCGCCAAGGATGGGACATCGAAACGATCATTGATCGTGCTCAGCACTTTGCGGTAGAGATCATCGCGACGCGCGGGGCGACGCCGAAAGATCGCGAACTTTACCGTCAGTATCGTTAAGTATTGAGGGGCTCATGTACGAAGAAGTTTCTCATTCTTTACTGAACGATATTCTGAATCGACTCAAGGAGGAGATTAGCGAACAGGACCTGCGTCACTTCTACACGCGGCTGGGCGCGAATTTCTACGCGATCCACTCGCTGTTTCATCGGCTCTATGGCAAGCGTCCCGATTTTGAGGAGCAGGCTCAGCGCTTAGTTGAAACCATGGCGCGCCAATACATCAAGCGCCCGGAAGACTTGCGGCAACGGGATATTGATCGGGAACGTGATTACAACTGGTTCCTGCATCAAAAATGGGTGGGCATGGCGCTCTATTGCCAAGGATTCGCGGGCAACCTCGCGGGCGTCGAAGAGCGACTAAGTTACTTTCAGGAACTCGGCGTCAATTGCGTCCATATCATGCCTGTGATGAAATGTCCGGCAGGGAAGAGCGATGGCGGATACGCCGTCAGCGATTTTCGTCAGATTGATCCGCGCGTCGGATCGACCAACCATATCCGTTCCTTATCGAAATCGATGCGTGAACGCGAACTTCTGCTCGTGCTCGACGTGGTGTTGAATCACACCTCAGATGAACACGACTGGGCGCAGCGCGCCCGTGCTGGTGATCCCAAATATCAGGACTACTATTACACCTACGCCACCCGCACGGTCCCGGACATGTTCGAACAGAATATGCCGGAAGTATTCCCTGAAACCGCGCCCGGTAATTTTACCTGGAACGAGGAGATGGGGCGTTGGGTAATGACCGTCTTCAACGAGTACCAGTGGGACCTCAATTATACCAATCCCGCCGTCCTGATCGAGATGCTGGATGTGGTGTTGCATTGGGCCAATCAGGGTGCCGACGTGTTGCGCTTGGATGCGGTTGCGTTTCTCTGGAAGAAAATCGGCAGCATCTGTCAAAACGAGCGCGAGGCCCATTTGATCCTGCAACTCTTAAAGGATTGTAGCCAGGTGACCGCGCCGGGCGTGTTGTTCATTGCCGAGGCCATTGTCGCGCCGGTTGAAGTGACTAAGTACTTCGGTGAGGATGCGGTGATCGCGAAAGAATGCGAGATTGCCTATAATGCCACGTTGATGGCGCTGCTCTGGGACGCGATTGCAACCAAGAACGCCAAGCTGCTCAATCACGGCATCACCAGTGTGCCACTCAAGCTGGAGCGCGCCACGTGGCTGAACTACATTCGCTGTCACGATGATATCGGGTTGGGTTTCGACAATCAGGATATTGAACGGGCCGGTTACGATTCGGAACCGCATCGTAAGTTCTTGATCAATTATTTCACTGGCAAACATTCGGATTCGTACGCGCGCGGTGTTCCGTTCGGACATAATGAACGCACCGGCGATGCGCGCATTGCCGGATCACTGGCCTCGCTGGTCGGACTGCAATATGCCTTGGAGCATGACGATCCGAAAGCGATCGATGACGCGATCCAAACCATCTTGCTCGTGCATAGCGTGCTGTTGTCGTTTGGCGGGATTCCGTTGCTGTATTACGGCGACGAGCTGGGAACGCTGAACGACGAGTCCTATCATCAGGACCCGGCCAAGTCTGGCGATAGTCGGTGGGTGCACCGCCCCAACTTCGATTGGGAACGGGCGGAGAAGCGAAATGAGCCCGGCACCGTTGAGTTCAAGATCTTTACCGCGCTCAAGCGGATGATTTCGGTGCGCAGCGAAATTGATGTTTTTGCCGATTTCAATAATCGCGAACTGATGGATGTGGGTAACCCGCACCTCTTCGTCTATGAGCGATATGATATATCGCGGCGTGGCGACTCCGTGCTGGTGGTCTGCAATTTCGATGCGCGCCCCCAGTCATTAGATCTGGATGAGGTAGGACAATGGGGCAGCACGGGCTTCGGACAACTGGTCGATCTGATCACTGGTCAGCGGCCTGATATTGTTAATCAATCGCTGGTCATGCCGGGCTTCGGCTATTGCTGGCTGAGTGTGGGTTACTAAGCATTTGGGGTATGCGCGCAGCATTCAGCTAGCGATTTTATATCGCTAGTCACCTTTACAGGTACATGGTTCAGGCTTACAATTATGTATGATAACCAGTTTGTAACCTTTTCATGCGATCACTTTTGCATAGTGTGAAGCGGCATTATTATGTTCCGCTGATTGGGCTTATTGCGTTCAGCATACTTTTTCAGCTGACCGTTTTGCTGCGTGGAACGGTAGAGGAAGAGGCGGCTGATATCTGGCTCGACTTGCAAATTCGAGCCAGTGCTGCGGGCGAGGATATCGTGCCCTTCCTAACTTCGGACAAAGTGGCTGATCTCTTGGTCAAATCGATTATACAGATCGAGTCGAGTGGCGATCCTACCCAAGTCGGTGCGGCGGGGGAGCGAGGCTTGATGCAAATCATGCCCGGGACCTGGAATGACATGACCCGACGAGCATTTGGACAAGTCGTTTCATTTGATCGCGCTTTTGAGCCCGAACTGAATGAGCTGATCGGTCGTCACTACCTCGCCTATTTGCAGGAATTCTTGCAAGAGCATCGCTCGGCTTGGCGTGCGGATGAACGAGCCCTCTTGCTGGCCTGTTACAATGGTGGACTAGGACGCGTAATGGCCGCTGGTTTTGACGTTCGGCAATTGCCTCGCTCCGTGCAGGATTATGTCGCACGCGGATCTGCCTTACATGATGCATATTTGGCCGACGAAGAAGATCTCATCCAGCAGCAAGTTGCTGAGCAAGCTTTGATTGGAGCACCGCGCGTGCGGCCAGATATTTGAGTCGGGGTTGATCTTGCGCTTGGTCACGATATCTGGAGGGGCAAGCTCCGTCTTGCCCTTATCATTCAAAAATGCCCCACTAGAGACATGATGCTCAATCGTAAACGTCCGGCACGTCGTGCCATCGATGAACAAGGGAATCGGGCCAATCTTGTTTTCGTCACGATTTGCACTAAAGAGCGGAAGCCCATATTGGCTAACCCTGAAGTGCACAGTTTGCTTAAGGAATGCTGGTCTGACTCATCACAGTGGATGGTTGGCTGTTACGTTATTATGCCAGATCATGTGCATCTGTTTTGTGCGCCATGTGGCAAAGAATTCGTCAATGTCCGAGACTGGATTGCCTATTGGAAATCCTTATCCGCCCGACACTGGCCAAGATCTGACCAGCACCCTATTTGGCAACGTGAGGCATGGGATCGCCAATTGCGCAGCAGCGAGTCCTATAGCCTAAAGTGGGAGTATGTGAGAGGTAATCCGGTGCGTCATAAGTTGGTTGCAGATCCCGATGAGTGGCCCTATCAAGGCGAACTGAATAGTTTAACGTGGCACGAACCGTAGAAGAGGACGACACGGAGGTCGTCCCTCCGGTGGAATTAATAGGCTCGGTCACGGGAACTGGAGGGGCAAGCTCCGTCTTGCCCTTTTTTCGGTATGAAAATCCTTTCTCCTCACTTACTCATATCCGGAACCGAATAGGATTTCGCAGCGCAAGGTCAGGATCGGCCGCATCTCGAAATCGAATTCACGCTTGAAGGCCATACCGGGGGCGACCTCGAAAAATAGCCAATCGCGATGTCCGCGCTGGCGCCAACGCACGGCCGCTTCAAATTTATCTACTTTTGCCGAGGTGTGGGTATGCCCTTGCACATCCAGTTCGACCCCGATCATCGTGTTCGGACTACGAATCTGAACAACACTGGCTACATGGCGCAGGTCGAGACCTTGACTGGTCTCAGACCATATCTTGGAAGGGGACAAACGCAGAAAATGTTGGTCATCCAACATCCGTTCAAAATCGAGCCGCGTCTGTTCGCCAAAACCGCGATCTTCGCGCCAAAAGAATGTTTGTGTGGCGCGAATCGCCCACACGTCATAAACAAAGGTGCGGCGGCCGCGTACACGAATCACGGGAACCGGACCATTGCGCCAACGCAAACCGCCATCGAGCGTCACCAAGCTGCGTCGCGTTTCCCGTGTCACGTAGCGTAAACCCGCGAATACCGAGCGCTCATTATCCGGCACATCCGGCGCGGTTCGTAAACTTTCGCCAATATCGCGTTCCTTGCCTTCCGTATCAAATAACAGCCTGATCTCGTCCCGTACCTTGGGCAATGCGATTTGGGCGCTCAGATTGACCCGAAATGTGAGCCGATCCAAGTCCTCGTAGCGAATCGATGTATTGACCCGAACATGCGAGTCTTGGCGCTCATCCAGTGAGCGTTCATCGACAAAGAAATCATCGACCGCCGCGGCCGTGAGCAGTAAGCGGGCCGACAAGTTGGCATGCCAGCGATCGATATCATCAATCAGGTAGTATTGATCGGTGTGCCGGATGAATCCGCCATTACCGATTGCGGCACTGACGAAAAAGAAATAGATCAGGAGAGTGAATGAGCGCTGAAGACGGTTCTGCATGAAGCCGAATGAGTTTAATCGCCACATGAACTGCCTGATCTCCACCCCTGTAACTGTGCCTCAGTGTGCGAAGCAGGCTTTCAATGCTGGTGCCAAGGCCACCTTGGAACGATTCAGGATATAGAGGTGAACGCCGGGCACATCATGTGCAAGTAACTCCTTGATCTGTTTGACGGTCCATTCAATTCCGATTGCTTCCAATGCTGCGGCGTCATCACCGGCCTCCTCCATGGCTTTGGCTAGTGCCGCAGGGATCGAGGCCTTACACATCGCAGCCATGCGCCGCAGTTGTTTTAAGGACAACGGTGGCAGCAACCCGGGCAGAATCGGGGCTCGAATGCCCCACGCGCGGCAACGCTCGACGAATTCGAAATACAAGGCGTTATCGTAAAACAGTTGCGTAGTGATGAAGCCGCCACCTGCTTCAACCTTATCCTTTAAATACAGCAAGTCCGACTCGATCGATAGCGCCTCCTGATGCACCTCGGGATACCCCGCTACACCGCAACACATATCGGGATACTGTTTTTTGATGAACCGCACGAGATCAACCGCATACGCAAAACCGTCTGGATGCCGCCGGAACCTGGATTCCCCCTGTGGCGGATCGCCCCGCAACGCCATGATGTTGCGAATGCCTTTTTCGTGGAGTGACTTCAAGATATCGGCTAATTCCGCTCGGCTACTGCCGACACACGTGAGGTGATGCATGACAGGATCCAGGCCCAGCGCATGGAGTCGTTCGCACACTTGCAGGGTGCGCGCCCGCGTGGAACCGCCCGCACCGTAGGTCACGGTGACAAAATCGGGCCGCGTCGGCAAAAGGTCACGTGCGGCCTGTTCCAAGGTTTCCATCCCCGCCTCATCCTTCGGCGGGAAGAACTCATAAGAGAGCAGCGGACGGCGAGCACGGGCGAGTAATTCTGAAATGGGTTTCTGTATCATCACCACAGGGTAGCGGGAACGAGACAAATAAGCCAAAAAAAATCGCGGCTGTTTCCAGCCGCGATTCGTTCAGCATGTAAGCATGCTGTAAAGCTGTCCGAAACTTAACCGAGGGTCGCGTCTTTCGCTGCCTTGGCAATACGGAACTTCAAAACTTTCTTTTTCGGAATCTTGATGGTTTCGCCGGTCGCCGGATTACGGCCCATGCGTGCCTTGCGATCTACCACAATAAGTTTGCCGATACCAGGAATCGTAAAGCCGACCTTGGCGCCCTTGTAGGCTTGCGCGGCTAGGCTATCGAGAACGAGCGCGGCTTGCTTTTTGGTGATCTCTGCTGCTTCAGCAAGTTCGGCAACAATTTGCGTTTTCGTTTTTGGCTTTTGTTTGGCCATAATGGATTTTCCTTTCCTCACGTTTATTTTGACGGATTGCTTGAGCGGTACTTCCGCCTGGTTTACGTCCTGAGGTAAAAGATAGAGGGCATAGGTGCTCAAAGGCAATAAAAATAGTACTGAAAGACGATAGGGAGACAGGGGCATTCAGTTCTCCGCACGGAATTTCTAATGAACGATTTGGACCCCATTTGGAGGGCGGAGCTCTGCGACGCCGCGATCTTGCATAGGAAAATGCAAACTCTTGTTCGGCCTCCGGTCTCGCGGAGCTCGCCCCTCCACACGCGAGCCAAAGCATCATAGTCGTTTTGGAGGGCGGAGCGCTGCGAC
>SLCI01000070.1 GCA_007125875.1 Kiritimatiellia bacterium
ATCCGCTGGTCGTGGCGGGCATTATGAAATCGTATTAAGCGAAGGCCGCAATCGACACATCCGACGAATGCTCGAAGGCGTCGGCGTTCGCGTAATCCGCTTACGTCGGACGAAGATCGGTTCGCTATCCCTTGGTCGCGTCGCGATAGGTCAATGGCGCTACCTCAAGCCCGCTGAAGTATCGGCATTGGCTCAGCATCAAGCGTGACTGTGTGTGACAAAATGATCGTCGATATAGCGACACGCCTGTTCAAGTGAAGGCAGAATCTTGGTGCAGAAACGCACCATCCACGGACTGCAATCCTGAAAAGTAAAAGGCGAGAACGCGACGACGAACTTTTGCAGGTCATGCGACGCATAAAAGACTTCCATGGACGTTCCGACAGATGACTTGGCATAGTTTACTAAAATGATGTCGGCATCGCGTATGTCCTGCAGATCAAATTCAACAATCTCGTTCGCGCTATCTACTTCACGATCCTTGAAGTTACGTCGCATCGGATCCAGCAGCTTAAAATTATCGGACAACAGTTTTTTCGCTTCTTCACGCCACGCTCTGGCCACGCCCTCGTGTTCATCCATGATCGGTCCGCATAAGTAGATTTTTTTCATCGATCCTCTCCAAAGGTTATCTAGTGTGCGTGGGGCATAATGCCTGAACCCCGTGCTCATATCCAACCTATTTACTGGCAGCCTAAAGTATTTCAGGTGGAGGACGGACACGCTGCTGACGCGACCAGGACTCCAACATCACTTGAAGTTCAGTGAATCGGATATCGTCACGGAGCGCGTCGAGCTGGGGATCGCCCCATGAGGAAAGCGTGGAGGCTGGATTGTGCTGAGCTGCTTGGCTCAGATGATCGATGGCAATGTCGATCTCGCTTTTGAGGCTGTATAGACAAGCCAGGTTGAAATGAATGCTGAAAAGCAAATGTGGATTACGAACCCGGTCCATTCGAATATCAGAGAGCGTCTCCAACGCCTCATCTAGTCGACCAATGGTCATTTGCACAGCAGCGAGGTTGGACGCCAATGCCGCATCTTCGGGCTCAATAGCCAGCGAGCGAGTCATCATTTCTTCCGCCTCATAAAACTGCCGCATACGGAAATATAAGCTGCCTAAGCGGTGTATGATTGCCAATTGCAGCCGTTCAGTTTGAATCGAGGGTAATGCTTCTCTAAGCAATTCAGCCGCCTCAGCCAGTTGACGATTACGACTCATTTCATCGGACTGCTCGATCAGGCGATTCACACGGGCACGCTCAATTAATCGCGAAACGTCATCCGCATCAATCGTTAGGTCGCCCTCTAGTTTTGCAATGTGACGTTCCGGAAAAACGACGCGCTCCGATCCATCGTATGGTGACGATGCCGGTTCCATTTCCAGCAATCTTGCCAACGCTTGTTCCGCCCGCGAGGGCAGTGCAGGAGCTTCTGATGGTACAGTTATCTCCTGGTGTTTTTCCTCTGGCTTGGATTGGACCACATCTTCGGAAGCCTCAAGCTCGGCAATGGATCGACCGAGCCAAGGCGCGGCCTGAATGGCCATGCTGTGGGAGAGGAAAAGGACACTGGCTAGCTGCCCGAATGTGATTCGACGGCGCGCAAGCTGCAATAAATAATGTTTGGTGCCCATAAACCCTTAGCCTATGATGATTCAGGCCACCATTCAAGGGGCGTATCGAATCGCCCCGAAGCCAACGTTTTAAGGAGAGTAAGTATGATTCGCTGGAGCCAACAATGTATTCCCACCCTGAAAGAGTCGCCGCAAGACGCGGAGATTCCTAGTCATCAATTAATGTTGCGTGCAGGTCTGATCCGGAAGCTCGCAGGTGGGCTCTACACCTTCCTGCCAATGGGATTACGAGCCCTCCGCAACGTTGAGCGTGTCGTACGCGAGGAGATGGATCGCGCTGGGGCGTTGGAAATTCTCATGCCGGCCCTGCATCCGCGCGATATATGGGATCGCACGGGGCGTTACGATGTGCTGAGCGATGTCATGTTCAAGATCAAGGATCGGCAACAACGCGAGTTGGTGCTGGGACCCACGCACGAAGAGATTGTCACCGATCTCGTGGCTCGCGAAATCAGTTCATATCGTCAGCTGCCCAAGAATTTTTATCAAATTCAGACTAAATTCCGTGACGAAATCCGTCCTCGCTTTGGCTTAATGCGAGCGAAGGAGTTTATCATGAAGGATGCGTACAGCTTCGATGTGAGCAGTGAAGTGGCGGATGTTAGTTATCAGGCGATGTATGACGCCTATGTCCGGATCTTTTCCCGTTGCGGGTTGCGCACAAAAATTGTTGAGGCGGATACGGGGGCCATGGGCGGGCAATCATCGCATGAGTTCATGGTGTTGGCTGACTCCGGCGAGGACGGCATCGTGGAGTGCGAATCGTGCTCCTATGCGGCCAATCTTGAGCGGGCGGAGACCGGGGATATGCCGCCGCTGGTATTCGATGACGCCGATAAGACGCTGGAAGTGGTTGATACACCGAACGCCCGCACCATCGCGGAGGTGGCAGCCTTCTTTGATACGACACCGGCTCAAATGGTAAAAACACTGGTCTATATTGCCGATGATCAACCTGTCGTCGTTCTGTTACCGGGTGATCGCGATGTGAATGAAATCAAGTTGGCTCGCGTGTTGGGGGCGAGCGAATTAAACATGGCGGATGATGCCCAAGTGGGAAAAATAACGGGCGCTCCGACGGGATTTGCAGGACCTGTGGGCCTGAAAAACGTTCGCTTGATAGCGGATCGAAAATTGGCGGGCTGTTGTGGCGCGATTACCGGAGCCAATGAGGTCGATAAGCATTTGATCCATTTTGATTTGGCGCGCGATGTCGGAGACGTTGAATTGGCAGACCTGAGTTTTGCCCGAGAAGGCGATCCCTGTCCGCGATGCGGTGAAACATTGCATGAGAAGCGCGGCATCGAAGTCGGACACGTTTTCAAGCTGGGCACGAAATATAGCGAGAAGCTGGGCGCGCTGTATCTTGATGAGTCAGGAAAACAGCATCCGGCGGTGATGGGCTGTTACGGGATCGGAGTCACACGCACGCTACAAGCGATCATCGAGCAGCGACATGATGAGCACGGCATCATTTGGCCCGCCAGCGTTGCGCCGTATCCGGTTGAGATTTTAGTGATCAGCGCCAAGCATGAGCCGAGCGTGGCGCTAGCGGAGAAGCTGGCGATTGAGCTTGAAGCAATAGGGATTCAAGTCTTGATCGATGACCGCGATGAGCGGCCTGGTTTCAAATTCAAGGATGCAGATTTGCTCGGCCTGCCGGTACGTATCAGTGTGGGTGAAAAATCGTTGGCGCGCGGTGTCGTCGAAGTGAAGTCGAGAGCGACGGGTGAAATGACGGAGCATGCTCCCGAGGCCGTACTCGAGGTGGTTCAGGCCTTGGTGGAGGAAGCTGTATGAGCCATGCCGGGCTGCCGAACGGTGTGCTGGTGCTCATCAACCCCAAAGCGGGCGTATCCGCACCGCTTGATGTGGTTATGCGTTCTATCAATGAGCATTGGGATCATCCTGATTCGCCCGTGTCATTTCAGTTCAGCAAAAATATAGCCGATGGTCAGCGAAAAGTTCAGCAGGCACTGTCAAACGAGGTAAAGACGGTGATTGTGGTTGGTGGGGATGGCATGATCAATTCGATCGGTGCCGAATTGATTCATACTGATGTGGCGTTGGGCGTGATTCCGACTGGTAGCGGTAATGGGTTTGCCCGCCATTTTGGGATTCCACTCAAAGCCGAGTCGGCTGCGGCTGCATTGGCGAAAGCGGATCGGGTGCGCATTGATGTCGGACGCGCAAATCAGCGGCCATTTTTCGTGACCTGTAGCATGGCTTGGGATGCGGCGATCGTCCGTACCTTTGATAAATCGCCTGTACGCGGAGTCATACCCTACGTATTCGCGGCAATGTTTGAGTGGTTCGAGTATAAGCCGCAGCCCTTCGAGGCGGTGATTGATGATCGCGATACCTTGCGCTTTAAAGATCCGTTGCTATTTACATTGGCCAACTTGACTCAGTACGGTGGCAATGCGCGGATTGCGCCGAATGCGTGTCCGAATGATGGCTTGCTCGAGTTGGTTGTGGTGGAACGAAAAGATGCTCCCGCTGTGCTGGCTAATCTGCCACGTCTGTTTAACGGTACAATGGATCGGGTAGGGCAGGTTCAGACGCGCAAGTTTAGTTCCCTGCGCGTGAGTCGCCCGAATCCGGCTCCGATTCAACTGGACGGCGAACTGGTCGATGCAGATACCGAGGTGGTGATTGATTTGCTGCCTGAAGCGCTGACCGTCCTTGTGCCCAAAAAAGTAGCGTTGAACGCAGCTAATTAGGCTGCTGAGAGCTAGCCTTGATTGTAATCGGCGTGTTTGAGTCGCACATATCGGTCATTTAGGTCCCGATACGATCGTAGCAACTCCATATGGCGCTCTTCCATGTCCGCCAACTGTCGCAAAGCTTCTTGCGCGCGATTCTTTTCAACTTCCAACTCGTTCTGTATTTCGGTCAGCCGCTGGCCAGACACATCGGTTTTCTTCGTGCTTTGCGACCGTAACAGCTCAAGCTCTGCATTCTTCGCCTGAATTTGTTCGAGCAAGCTGTCATGATTCTCTTTTAGTTGTTCGTAGGCATCTTGTAATGAGGCAATCTTTTGTGCGCCATCAGCGGGAGACAAATCTGTCTTTGCTTCCTCCAGCCGCTTCTCAAGTTTTTGCACTTTTTGATGGGCTCGGTTGCGTTCCTTTAGTGCCTGTGCCAGTTGGTCGCGCAATTCCTGATTCGCTTGCTTGTGCGCTCGGTCGGATTCCTGATGATCCGCGCGTTCTCGGTGATACATTTGTTCCCAACGCTCATGATGCTTGATCTCTGTATCACCATCGATCAGCGGCTTGCTTGCTTGAGGCTGTGCATCTTTGCGCTCTTTTAGCTGCGCATTAAGTGATTCGACTTCGTCTGCCAAGGCTTGAGCGCGTTCACTCTCGCGTTGGCGAGCGGTCTCGAGCTCCTCCACTTGTCGTTTCAGCAACTGTTCTTGTGAGTCCAATCGTCTTGAACGATCTTCGGTTTCAGATTGGCTGTTAGCGAGTTCAGCCAGTTGCTGCTTCAATGTCTGGACTTCGGTCGTCAGTTGATCTGCTCGCTTGATCGCTTCGTCCCGTTGATGCTCGACCTCTGTGACTTGAGCAACTTGTTGACTTGGCACCATACGGGCTTGCACTTCAGCGAGTGCTTCCACGGATTCCTTATGCTGCTTAACCAAACCTTCATGCTGGGACTCGAGGCGCTGATATTCCGATCTTTGGATATCCAACTCATTCTTTAGCTGACGAAAGAGTGGTGACGCCTCAACATAGACTAATAGGTTGGCTTCGTCGTCGGCTGGATGCGTCTGTGCAACTCGAAGCTGATCACGTAAGTCATCCAATTGCTCATGCAGTTCGTGCTCCGCAGCTAATCGCGCTTTGACCTCGGCTTCATAGCGTTGCTTCCAGTCCTCGTTGAGCTCGCCACTCGCAGGCTCTTCCTCTCGCGTGATAGGATCCTCGACTGCAGCGGGTGACGCTAGATTCGCGGTTAGAGTATTTTCCTGAGCCGCCACTGAGCCCTCATCATCCAGCCACTTCGAAGCCGGCTGTTCCATGCCCGATGGCACATGCAAAACGGGGCAGGTGGGATCCAGTTCTGATTCTTGAACCAGATCTTTTAGCCCGCGCAGGTGAATAGGGCCAAATTGACTGCTACCACCAAGAATAATCAAATAGTGCAGCTCCAGCTCAGCCAGTGAGGTGGCGGATTGCCAGCTATCTCCATCCACTGACACCATGTCGCCGGGCTCAATTCGACCTTCAGCGGCCCAAGTCTTGAGATCCGCTAATGGTGCCGGCCCGAATATTTCACCGGAACTCTTTTTAAGAAACCAATCGCTCATGAAAATTGCTCGAAAAAAAATTATTCCGGAATGAAGAGTCGCTGACCAACCTGTAAGCGGTCCGGATTTTGAAGATTATTCGCGTCGATGATGGCACGTGTGGTCACGCCATATGCGGATGCGATATGCGACAAGGTTTCGCCCGATCCGACCACATGCTCGTAGCCGTAGCCGGAGGCTGCCGGGCGCGAGGCGGCTGGACGTTGACGCGCTTGCTGGTCGCGAAGCAACTGCGCAATGCTCCCGCTCAGTTGATCAATGATCTCACGGCGATCTGTTTCGCGGGCGCGATCGACTTCTTGTATGCGGCGTTCGAGTGCCGCCAGCCGCTGTTCTGTTGATTCCGCCTGTGTGCGCCCCAGGCGGGCGGATTCCTGACGTAGGCGATCGATGTCGCTGTAGACCTGAGCCATCTCGAGTTCGACCGTCTCAATACGACCAGAAAGCCTGCGCATGTCTTCTTGCACCAGCAGCATATCCTCTCGTTCGCGCACCTGTTGCCGAGTGCGTTGATCTTGATACGTCATACAGCCGCTGGACAGTACGACCACCAGTCCGCCGGCGAGTAAAAGCGAATAGTTACGAATAAATTTCACAGAGACTCCTCGATCACTCTTCGTCCAAAATATCGATCATTAAATCGATCGGCCATGCTTCGGGCTCAACAAAGTGTTCGACATCCGCGAGCACCAAATGATCAAACTGCAACGCGCCGTTATACCCTATGCCCTCTGCATGAATAACCAAGCGCACTTTGTCGGCTCCTTCCGGCGCTCGCGCCTCCACCTCATAGCGTCGCCATTCCGGGCCAATCCGGCGTATTCCAGTCGACTTGGTCATCAGCAAGTCTTCATACCCCGCTGACCAAAACTCCAATTTCATTTCTTGCAGCTCCGCGCGCCACTCGGGATCGGCCCAGAACCAACCAGAGGCTCGATATTTTGTGCCCGGTTCAGCATCGGCTTCCTGCCAGCAGCCACCATAATCTCCAGCATTTGCCCACAGGCCTCGGATCGCCATGATGTAGAGTCCGTCATAGGAGCGCCAATCCTCACGTGTGGCGCTCCCGTAGGTATCGCCATGATCATCAGGCTCATGCATGGTCCAGTAAATCGCCCGATCTGCCTGACCTAAAATGCCGTCCTCGAAGCTCGGGTTTCGCAATAGGTTCGATTGATCGGCCAAAACCAGCGTGCAGAAAACCCCACACAACAAAACAACTACGATTTTCTTCATCACACAACTCCTCTCAAGTCTCAGCATAGCGATTTTTATGTGTGAAGCAAGTCAACGAATGAGCGGCGATCTCGCTTTTGTGCCCGCAATAAACTTTGACATTTCACTTGCGAGTGAACGAACGTTCACTATAGTGGAGTCATCATGATTATGCCTTATGCCAAACCACAACAGGACCGTATTCAACGCCTTCGCGCCTTTTGTCTCGAACACAAGCGCATGCCTGCGTATAGCGAAATGTTGAATCTATTTGGGTATCGATCCAAAAACGCGGTTTACCGCTTCATGCAAAAACTGGAGGCCGCGGGATATGTGCGTCGCGCCGCGCCGCGTAAATTTGCGCCGACTGGGCGGCTGACCGGCAGCATTCGCCTGTTAGGGACGGTGCAGGCGGGGTTTCCGTCGCCCGCCGAGGAGGAGTTGGTTGATGTATTGAGCCTGGACGAGTTTCTGGTACAACGGCCGGAAGCGACCTATATGTTGACCGTTAGCGGGGATTCGATGATTGATGCCGGTATCCATCCCGGCGACATTGTCTTGGTGGAGCGTGGTGGCCTGACACGGAACGGGGACATTGTGGTGGCCCAAGTTGACGGAGAATGGACCATTAAATATTTTTCCAAGCGAGGCCGTATTGTACGATTAGAGCCAGCTAATAAAGCATATCAACCGATTGTACCCCGCCATTCGCTGGTGATTGGGGGCATCGTGAAGGCCGTTATTCGTAAGTATCGCTGATCATGAAAACCTATACTGAGTCGTTCGCTCTTTCTTCTCAACCCAAGTCGACCGTGGAATTCACGGATTTGCTGCAGCAATTTCTGCGCGAGACGGGGGTAGACAGTGGGGTCATGACGGTGTTTTGCCGTCATACCAGTTGCAGCCTCGTCATTATGGAGAATGCCGATCCTTCTGCACGCTATGATTTGGAACGATTCCTGGACCGACTGGTGCCGGAAGATGATCCAGACTTTACCCATACCTTAGAAGGACCCGATGACATGCCCAGCCACATTAAAATGGCGCTGACCCGCACCAGCGAATCGATCCCCATTTCCCGTGGACGCCTTATGTTGGGGACATGGCAGGGCGTTTTCCTTTGGGAGCATCGCGCAGTATCACATCAGCGCGGGATCATCGTCACCATCCAAGGGTAAGTCTTCCGATGGTGCTGACGCTTCGTCAGGGGCATCCACGACTAATAGCGAATTCTCCACATTCCCAACGTTGGTAGTTAGCGGATTTTCTGGATCCATAATCCAATCGCCATCGACGATAAACTTATAAGCATACTTGCCTGGCCGGACGTGTATGGTTGCTTGCCATTTATCTGAACGAATCCGGGACATCGGCGTGCTGGTCGTGCTCCAACCATTGAATTCGCCGGCTAGAAAGACGGTCCGATCTGCAGGGCCATGATAGGTCACCAGAGCAGGGACTCGGTCGGGTAATCGGGGACGGGGCCGTTCAGCACGCAACTCCACCAGTTGATTGGTCGCCCACATCACCGAGGTGTCACCGGATGAGTCCTCCCGGACATGGTCGTGCATCGGGTCGAGTATCCAACTGCCGTCCACCACAAATTTGTAGTGGTGCCATGTCTTAAAGAGGTCGCGTTCGGCATACCAGAAACCTTCCTCGTCACGCGTCATCGGAAACGCGGTTTCGGAGTAATCATTGAAATAGCCAGCCACATAGACATTGGTGGCATCGGGATCGTGATACTCGAAATAGACCCGCACGCTCGGAAAATTCGTAGGCGGCATGCCTTCCACGCGCGCTTCGAGTAGTTGAAGAATATTCGTGTGCCCGATTTGATGCGCGATATGCCATGGCGTGAGTCCGTTCTCGGTTTCCGCCCACGGATCCGCGCCGTAGTCCAATAGCAACTCGGCCATTTCCAACCTATTCTTTCGCGCAGCCGTCAAAAGTGGCGTTTGATTGAACCCGGAAGCGATGGTCAAATCGGCGCCAGCCTCAAGCAAGACGCGCGCTGTTTCAATGCTGTTCCCCCATACAGCCGAGTTGATGGGGCTCCAGGTATTGCGCTGTTGATTGATGTCCGCCCCGAGTTCCAATAGCAAGGCCGCCAATTCCGCTTGATCATAGTACACCGCGGTTTGCAGCGGTGTTCGCAAGGCCCCGACAGCGAAATTGGGGTCTGCGCCGTGCTTCAGTATTGCTTGGGCCAGCTCAACATCCCCCCGTTTAATCATCATGGAAAGTAGTGATCGTCGCTCATACTGATATAGATCCGGATCAGCGCCAGCCGCCAATAATTTCAGCATAATCTCCCGATTATTACCATTGGCTGCTGCTAAAAGCGCCGTACGGCCCTCGTCGTCTTGCGCATTAACATCGGCACCGTATTCCAGCAGTAAGTTGACCAAGCTGCTATAACCACGCAGCGCTGCGCGATTAAGCGGCGTGAGTCCAACTGCTGTGGGCAAATTCGGATCCGCTCCGCGTTCAAGCAATAGAGTAGAGACTTCGATATGGTTTTCCGTAACCGCATTAGCCAAGGGCGACCAGCCATTATGCTGTTGGGCATTCAAGTCGGCACCTTGCTCGATCAACCAGACCACGGCGTCAGCCCGCCCGTGCCTAGCGGCCCAATGCAAGGCGGTTGCCCCTTGGTCGGTTATCGCGTCTAAGACCGCGCCCTGTTCAGCCAGCCAGATCAGCATTTCCGTGCGCCCATGGCGGGCGGCAAAATGTAGCGGCTCGTGGCCATTCGAAGTACGGGCGTCCAAATGCGCGCCTTGAGCGAGTAGATCATCTGCAAGTTCACGTTGACTGATCGCCATGGCATGATGGGTGCGGTGATTCCTCTGTTATTGCTGGCATTGGGATTGGCGTCCCGGCTTAAAAGAAAGCGGACAACTGACGGATGACCCCGCCGAGTGGCTAAAAGAAGTGCGGTATCACCGGTTCTGGAGCTCGCTTCTATCCATTCGCCCGCGTCGATCAGTTGTCGAACAATGGCGGTGTAACCTGCTTGCGCAGCATAGTGTAGCGGACGATGACCATTATTATCGCTGACGCGAAACGGATGCCCCTCAGTGATAACCCATTCCATCATTCTCACATCGCCAGAATCGGCTGCACAATGCGCCAGCGAAATGCCCTCACGGGTTCGCAGTTCAGGGTTCGCGCCGGCTTCGATCAGGCGTTGAACCATCTCTTTTCGTCCCGCTGCTGCCGCAAAGTGTAAAGGGGTAAATTGATGTGTGTCATCTGCTGGATCTACAGATACACCAAGCTCCATTAGATATTCGAAAACCGCGGATGCCCCGAATAATGTTGCGATATGTAGATACGTGAATCCGCCGGCGAGTGATTCATCTGCTTGCGAGACCGTTACAACCGCACGAGCAAACGTCGCTCGATCATTTTGCAACACGGCAAGGATCTCTGGCGGTGTGTGCCTGAGTCCAGGCTCGTCCGTATTAAGCTGTTGCAGGGATTGCATCAGCGATCCTCCACCGGTAGGTGTGGCCGCTTGGACCTGTGCGCAGTAGGCCAGCATTACGAATAGCAGAATAGTGTTAAAAAGCTTCATTGTGA
>SLCI01000012.1 GCA_007125875.1 Kiritimatiellia bacterium
CATTTCGGGGGCTTTTGTGTCGCTCATGCCGCTGTCTTGATCAGTTTTTATCAGCTCGGAGGCGGGTTGGACCTGGACGAGATGGTCCGGCAGCATTCGATCAATCTCTATGGATGGGCCGCGACACTCTTGCAGCATCAACTAGGTGCAGTCATTTGGCCGGTAGCTGGACTTATCTTGAGCCACGGAGTTTCCTTCTTTCTGAACTTTATCAAAGGCGGCGAATATCAGCGGATCGATACCGGGCACACCATGATCCAACCGTATAGGCGCATCGTCATACTACAGGTTGCGCTGTTGGCCGGGGCTTTCCTGGCCATGCAGTTACCCGGCGAGCGAGTCGTCTTGAGCATCCTCGTGTCTGTAAAAATTCTGTTGGACGTCCGCGCACACCTCAGCGAACGGAAAGCGGCCAGCGCTGGGGGTGGACCTCGGGTGTCTCCATCTGGGGTAAGATGAGGGGGGCGGGCGGATAAGCCGTTTTGTGAATTTGTAGATTCGCTCCCATTGACAACTCTGCCACTTTGTGCGACGATTTGTTGGCATAAGTATTAAGGAAGGATCACATCATGAAGACCATGGACGTTTTTTCAGCCCGAGACCTTCGAAATCGTTCCGGCGGGCTTTTGAATCAAGCCAAACGAGGAGGACTTTCCTTGATCACAAAACATGGCCGTCCCGCCGCTTTGGCGGTTCCCTTTGATGCGCGACTTCTAGAGTTGGGGCTGCATCGACGTCTTGCGGCGAGCCTCTATGCGCAGAAACTACTGACCTTGGCGGAATCAGCCAAGCTGGCCGATTTGCCGATCGAACAGTTTCTCGGCGTTTTGGCCGCCTCGGGGGTGGATGCGGTGGACTATCCGGCAGACGAGCTGTCCTCCGACCTTGAGGCATTGCGTTGAAGCACGCTTTCGGGTGCGTGGTGTCGGATGCTGGGCCCTTAATCGGGCTGGCTATTGTTAATGCGCTTCCGTGGCTGCAAGAAATGTTTAGTTCCGTCCTGATCCCTAAAACAGTGGCAACCGAGCTTTGTTTTGAATCTGACCTGCCTGGGGCGAAGGCGCTTGCCCTCACGCAGGAACAGGGGTGGCTACAGGTCAGGCCTGTTGGCGATGTCCCCGCCCACTTACTTGCCTTAGTGGATCAAGGAGAGGCAGAAGCAATTGCCCTTGCGAAACAAGAGGGATTGCCTCTCCTAATCGATGAATATCGCGGACGCATGGCAGCACGCAGCGAAGCTGTATCTGTTTTCGGCACCGGTGCCGTGCTGGTCAGGGCCAAAGAAAAGCAACTGATCCCATTGGTCGGCCCCTATCTCGATGCGCTCACGAAAGCGCATTATCGCATATCTGAGCGGTTGAAGGTTGAAATTTTGGTTCGAGCGGGCGAATTGGGCGCATAAGTTTACAGTAGCGCGATGATGAGAAGCACCTCCGACTCGGCTAAATCGACCGCGAAATTCCGAACCACACCGGAATGATGATAGCGGTGCGAACGGAGGGCGACCATGCTGAAGCCCGTCGCACCTCCTTCTTTTCCGCTTGCGCTCTATCGGGCAATTCTGCACCCTTTACCTTTGTGACGTGTGCTAATTTATAAGCAAAGGTGGAACAGATGGATTTTGTAGCAGCCGTTGGTCGTGGTTTGTTGGGTATGGGCATTCTCATTGCGTTGGTGTCACTGCTGAGTATTAATCGCAAAGCGATCAATTGGCGGTTGGTAGCTGGCGGAATCGGGCTCCAAATCTTTCTCGGTGCGCTGATTCTGAAAGTACCGCAAGTCCGCGCAGTCTTTGAAGTTGCCTCTCGTTTCTTTGTCGCCATTCTGGCGTTTACGGGGGAGGGCGCGGAGTTCCTGTTTGGCAGTCTTGTAACCGACTTTGATTCGTTCGGATTCATTTTTGCCTTTCAAGTACTACCCACGATCGTTTTCTTTAGCGCCTTAACTTCGCTGCTTTACTACGCCGGTATTTTGCAACGAATTGTCTATGGTTTCGCTTGGCTTATGAGCCGTGCGATGGCCTTGTCAGGTGCAGAAAGTGTGGCCGCTGCCGCCAATGTCTTCGTTGGACAAACGGAAGCTCCGCTCGTGATAAAGCCCTACATCCCCAAGATGAGTAAATCGGAGATCATGGCGTTGATGACCGGCGGCATGGCGACAATCGCGGGTGCCGTACTGGTTGCCTATATAGGCCTCTTGGCCGGTCCTGATCCGGTCCAACAACAAATTTTTGCCACCCACTTGCTGGTGGCTTCGATTATGAACGCCCCCGCCGCCCTAGTGATGGCGAAGATCATGATACCGGAAACGGAATCGGTTAAACGGGATATCCTTATTCCCAAGGAAGATATTGGCAGCAATGCGCTAGATGCCGTTGCCGGTGGCACGACCCAAGGACTGGCCTTGGCAATGAATGTGGGCGCCATGCTGTTGGTCTTCATTGCTATGATCGCGATGCTCAATTTTGGTTTCGGCCTGATCGGGCAATTCACCGGATTGAACGAGTGGGTTGCTTCGGTCACCAATGAGCGATTCGACGCCTTGTCCATGCAATCGATTATGGCGTTTGTTTTTGCGCCGATTGCTTGGGTGATCGGTGTTTCGGGCGACGATATTCTCGTGTTCGGCTCGCTGCTGGGCGAGAAGATGGTTATCAATGAGTTCGTGGCCTACACCTCACTGGCTGAAGCCCGTGACACAGGGCTGCTGGTTCATGATCGCTCGATCATCATCGCTACCTACGCACTTTGCGGATTCGCCAACTTTTCCTCAATCGGGATCCAGATTGGCGG
>SLCI01000117.1 GCA_007125875.1 Kiritimatiellia bacterium
ATCTTCTCCCCTAACTGTCTTATTTATAACAGACTGGTCTTCCCCTCTTTGCCTGCTATGCTGCTGAGACAAATCATGGTCGGAGTGCATGCATGGCGAGGGTTGAGGTTAAAGTCGGTATTGTTCAGCGGACACTGGAGAACGGTACGTGTGTCGCTGAAGCCATTATGCTGCCGGACGATCCCTTGGACTACGATCCCGTCTATTTCTCCGATACCGTGCGCCGGTCCAGAACGGCGGCTTTGAAGTTGGCTCACAACCGTCTGGAAGGCTCCGATCCTGGCAAGCTCCAAGGGGTATCGATTCCTGAGTCGTTTCAAATCATCCCGATCGAAGTCGAAATAGAGCCTCCGAAACGATCTCCGGCCTGGGTGGGGCCGGTTGTCTTGACGTTCGATACGGTTCAATGGATGCACAGCGAGTCGTATGCGGTGGCCTATGTCCCGGCGCTTCGCATCTATGTGATTGCTGATTCCATGGAATCCATGAAGAAACGGTTACTGGCGCATACCCGTTTCGCTCTTTTCCGCAATGAATTGGCGAAATCGCTATGGGACCTGGTGAAGTTGCAACGTACCGCCACAACCAAGGCGGACGTGATCGATCTGGTCATCAACATAGCCTCGCCAAAAAACCGCGCGCAGCGGCAGGAAAAGGACGAGGAGGAGGACGAGCAGACCACCCTTAAGAAGATCGCCACGAACTTGTCGGGCGCCTCGCAGCCCCCCGCCTATCATGTCGAAAAGGAGGTGCTGCAGGTTGCGGAGGCCCTCCAAGGAAAACGCGCGGGCAGCGTGCTGCTGCTGGGCCCGTCCGGCGTGGGCAAGACCGCGATCGTGCATGAGCTCGTGAGAAATCGCGCCACCCTTGATTTGCATCATCGCACATTCTACGCGACTAGCGGATCCCGCTTGATCGCAGGGATGGGCGGCTTTGGCATGTGGCAGGAACGATGCCGCACGATCTGTAAAGAGGCCAAAGAACTACAGGCGGTCCTGCACGTGGGCGGCCTGATCGAATTGATGGAAGTCGGCAAGAGTATGTATAACCAGAACGGGATCGCCTCTTTTCTGCGGCCTTACCTGCTAAAAGGCGACCTGCAAATTATCGCCGAGTGCACCCCCGATGAAATCACGGCGATCGAGCGCGAAGACCCCCACCTGCTCCAGGCGTTTCACCGCGTGGATGTCCACGAACCCGGGCAGCAAACCGCCCGGGATATCCTGCGGCATGTGGCTCTGCAGCTTCCTGCATCGCAACCAAGCCCCATACGGGAGGACGCCCTCGACCTTATCGACCGCCTGCACCGGCGTTATGCGACCTACTCGGCCTATCCCGGTCGCCCCATCCGCTTTCTGCGCAATCTCCTGAAAGATACGCCGATGGATCGCGCCGCAAACGCGCGGGACGTGCTTCGCGCCTTCACGCGCGAGACCGGGATACCGGAAACGATTCTCGATGAAGATGCGGCATTCGATCTGGCTGCCACACGGATGTGGTTCGAAGAGCGGATAATGGGCCAATCCGAAGCCATCGAACAGGTGGTGGACCTGTTGGCCGTCATCAAATCGCGGTTGTCACGCCCCCGTAAACCGTTGGCCTCGTTTCTGTTTGCGGGCCCCACCGGTGTGGGCAAGACGGAAACCGCAAAGGCGCTTGCCGAATTCCTATTTGGTGGAAAAGACCGGATGTTCCGTTTTGACATGAGTGAGTTCTCAGACCCTTACGGCGCCGCACGCCTGATCTCCGGCACAGCCGAAGGAGAAGGGCTGCTCACTCGCACCGTGCGGGAGCAGCCCTTTTGTGTGCTGCTTCTGGACGAATTTGAAAAGGCGCATCCGTCAACCTATGACCTGCTGCTGCAAGTCCTGGGCGAGGGGCGTTTATCGGACCAGAAAGGGCGTGTGGCTGATTTCTGCAACTCGATTATCATTATGACCTCGAATCTGGGCGCCGGATCCTATCAGCAGTCGTCGCTCGGATTTGCGAACACAAAAGACCTGCGCGGACAAGCACGTGAACACTTTTCGGGTGAAGTGCGGAAGTTTCTGCGACCGGAGATGTTTAATCGTATCGATGCCATCATTGCCTTCTCGCCGCTTGACCGGGAAACGGTTAGCGCCATCGCCCGGCGCGAGCTGGCCGCCGTTCAGAAGCGGGACGGCCTGCAATACCGGGGCGCAGCCATCACGTTTACCGATGCGCTGTCTCGGTTTATTACGGATCAGGGATTCGATCCCCGTGATGGTGCTCGCCCCATCAAGCGGGCGATCGAAGATACTGTGGTCACTCCACTCGCCTGCCGGATGAATGCCTATGCGGACGATGTCCACCTGCGGGGCGAAGTAAAGACTCAGGACGACGCTGTTCACATCCATCTCACCGGCCCCGCTGAGTCGGATTCGGATGACACAGTCCAGCCGAAAGGTAGCTCCTCCCTACAGGAACTCGGTGAAGCATGCGCAGACCTACGTCGTAAGGCCTATCGCCTCAAATCATGCGGGTCGATCATCCATATCGAGAACGAATTGTTTCGCGCCGAACGAATGGAGAAGACCTTCATGCGGAGGCTCCGGCAACGCCCGAAGAGCGTCATTCCCCCTCCCGAATTGAAGCAAATCCCGAGTCTGCGCGAGTTGCTTCAAGAAGCGGAATCCCTCTACGCGCGGGCGAAGAGAGATGAGGAGGAAAAAAGACCAATCAAACACAACCCGATGATCCAGCGCATTACCTTCATTCAGAACTCCTATATTCCAACTGCGCGTTTCCTAAATGATCTTCTGTA
>SLCI01000054.1 GCA_007125875.1 Kiritimatiellia bacterium
ACCCGGTACCAGATCGCGTAGTTGAGCGGGATAACGATCATGGTGAGGACGGTGGCGAAGCTTAAGCCAATCATGATGGTAATGGCCATGGACACGTAAAACGCGTCGAGCAAGAGCGGCATCATCCCCAACACGGTGGTCAGCGCGGCGAGCACGACCGGTCGCAGGCGCGTCATGCCGGCCTGAACCACCGCGTTAAACGGGTCTGCGCCGGCCGCCTGTTGCGCTTCGATCTCGTCGATCAGCACAATCGCGTTCTTAATCTGCATCCCAGCCAAACTCAGAAAGCCCAGCAGGGCCATGAACCCGAATGGCTGATTGAAAGCGAGCAAGCCCACCGTGACACCGACCACGGTAAGCGGCACCGTCAGGAAAATCACCAGCGGTTTACGGATGGAGTTAAACAGCGCCACCACGATCAACACCATGCCGATCAAGATCGGCGGCATCTTGGCCAACAACTCCGCCTGAGCGTCGCGCGAGCTTTCATATTCGCCGCCCCATTCCATCCGGTATCCGTCCGGCAGTTCAGCCAAGGCTTCCATCACAAGCGGGCGAATACGCTGAAACGCGGTCGACGCGGTTTCGTCGGTGGTATTGCACTTCACGGTGATCGTCGGCAAGCGGTTGCGGCGATGCAGATTCGCTTCCTCCGACACATTTTCGAAGCGATCAATGACTTGCGCCAACGGCACCGGCTGATTCAACGGTACACTCCAGAACCAAGCACTGTATAAGCTGTCGGGATCGGATCGTTCCTCCGGCGGCGCGCGCAGAATCACGGGCAAGGTATCGTCGCCTTCCTTGAACGCGCTGATTGGCATTCCGGTCGTCACCGCTTGAAAGCCGGCCGCAATCTCCATGCGGGATACACCGATGGCCCGTGCCCGAGCCTCCGACACAACAGGGCGCAGCACGTCCACTCGGTCCCGCCAATCCGTCTGTATTTCCACCAATCGTGGATCGTCACGCAACACATCCATGGCGAGGTCGGCGTACTGGCGCAGCACGGCTGGATCAGGCCCCGAAATGCGCACTTGAATCTTTTGCGAATCGCCCGGTCCCAACACAAAGCGTTGGGCGTAGACCATCGCATCCGGCGTGGCTTCCACCGCGAAGGCGTTGACCTGCTCCGCCAAGGCATCAATCCGCGCCTCGTCTTCTACATCGACCAGCAGCAAGCCGAAAGCCGGATCAGGCGTTTCCGGCGAATAGGTCAACAGAAAGCGCAAGCCGCCGGTCCCGGTCATCTCGGTGACGGCCGTCACGCCCGGCCAGTCGCGCACTTCGTCTGCCAACAGGCGCACCCGCTCATCGGTGGCATGAATGGAGGTCCCCGAGGGCATCCATACATGCAC
This sequence comes from Kiritimatiellia bacterium, assembly GCA_007125875.1. Lineage (GTDB taxonomy): Bacteria > Verrucomicrobiota > Kiritimatiellia > SLAD01 > SLAD01 > SLAD01. The sequence goes on from SLCI01000054.1 coordinate 1,359, forward strand.
CATAAATTGCGGGCGGGTGGAATCAGGGAAGAAACTTTGTTGGACATGGCCGAACCCGTAGATTGCCGCCGCCAACAGACCGAGCAGGACCGCGACGGATACCCATCGAAAGCGCAGACACCGAATCAGGAAAGCGCGATACCATCGATAAAACGGCCCGGCATACGGGTCGCGCCCCTCACCGCTGGTCCCCTTCCCTCGCAAGAATTGCGCAGCCAGCAACGGTGTTACGGTGATGGCCAGCAACCAGCTTAACAGCAGGGAAACCAACAGCACGATGAATAGCGAGCGACAATACTCGCCAGTCAAATCCTGTGACGCGCCGATCGGTGCAAAGGAAAGGATCGCCACGACCGTGGCACCCAGCAACGGCCACTGCGTCTGCTTGACGGTGGCCAAGGTCGCCTTGACGCGGTCTTCGCCTCGCTGCGCCGCAACCAGTACGCCATCGGTAATGACAATGGCGTTGTCCACCAACATGCCGAGCGCAATAATGAACGCGCCCAGGCTGACTCGCTCGAACATCAGGCCCAAGCCTTCCATCACGAACACCGTACCCATCACGGTCACCACCAGGACGGCGCCGATCAGTATGCCGCTGCGCATCCCCATCGCCACCAGCAGCACAGCAATGACAATCACCACCGCCAGAATCAGGTTTACGACAAAGCCGCGTACCGCCACATTGACGCTATCCGCTTGATGCGAGATGACGCCGAACTCAATGCCGATGGGTGTTTCGGCTTTTAACTCTTGCAGACGCTGATCCACCGACCTGCCCATCGTAATCACGTTGCCGCCGCGCACGGTCGAGATCCCGAGCCCGATACTGGGATGCCCGTTGTAGCGCATCAAGGCACGCGGCGGATCGAGATAGTCGCGCCGGATATCGGCGATGTCACGCAATCGCACCGCGGGCTGATCAGGACCGGGCTGGATCAACAGCAGGTCGCCCAGCTCATCGACGGAGGCAAGTTTACCGGTGGGATATACGCGGATCAGCTTATCGCCGATCTCGATATGCCCCGCGTCGGCAGCAGTGTTCTGTCCCGCGATTACCTGCTGCAACTGGCGGATGGAAATCCCGATATTGGCCAGTCTGGTTCGGCCGATCTCGAGGTAGACGACTTCCGGTTGCTCCCCAACTAGCGCGATTTTGGCGACGTCCTCACATAGCAACAATTCGCGCCGCAGCACCTTCGCGTAATCGCGCAAATCCGCGGAGGTATAGCCGTCACCGTAAATCGCATAGAAGACGCCGTACACATCGCCAAAATCGTCGAATATGATCGGCTCGCCCGCGCCGGGCGGCAATTGCCCCTGCATATCCCGCACTTTACGCCGCAGCTCGTCCCAGATCTGGGGCAACTCCTTGGCGCCGTAATGGTCTTGCATATCGACCGACACCA
>SLCI01000156.1 GCA_007125875.1 Kiritimatiellia bacterium
AAAGTGGGCAAAAAAACGGCCCCGATCCTGTTCGGATCGGAGCCGTTTCACAAAGACTAAAGCCGTCTTAGAAGCGGAAGGTGCCGCCGATCGTGATCCACGGATCATCGACGATCAACAGATCTCCATATAATCCGAATTGAGGATTCAGGTTAACGGTTGCGCCGCCACCGATCATGATCTCAGTGTCTGAATCGGTTGAGCTTACGCTGAATCCCTCAACACTGGCTGAAAACTCGGTGCGCGCATAAGCAAGGCCAAGCACTCCATAGACCGAAAACATTTCATCAATGGTGTGGCTAATCACACCGGCTGCGGAGAGCGATATGATGTCAATGTCTACGTCCACGCCTTGCTCTTTTTGATCCAAGCTGGCATATCCTAACGTACCGCGCACGGCAAAATCCAATGGCACATCCAGCTGCAAGGGGAGAGTGAATTGACCGCCAGCCTGCAAGCCAAAGCCATTATCGCCACGATCTGGATCAACGATACCGAGATCGCCGAAAACAAACGCCTCGTCCAAGACATTGAAGGCGAATCGTCCACCGTATAGGTTGAGATTATCGCCAATCGTGATGTTTGCAGAAGCGCGCATCTCTCCTGCCATTCCTGGAGCTGCATCGCGCCCGACAGGAATTCCAAATACTTGGGCGTGGACCGGTGCTGTCATGGCGCACACGGAAGCAAACACTAATAAACCTTTGATTTTTTTCATCATACCTCCTGCTTTCTTCTTTGTTGCAGCATCGCCGAGTGCGATGCCCGTAACATTATTAATCGTTTGCCATCAACTTTTGGTGGACGGCTTGGGCGTCAGCAACATGATAATGCTGCGTCCCATAAGACGAGGTGGCTGTTCGGGGCTGGCGAGATCTTTCAGATCTTCCACGACTCGATTCATGACCTCGAAACCGATTTCCTGATGAGCACCTTCGCGGCCTCGGAAGAACAGAGAGCACTTCACGCGGTTGCCACTTTCGAGGAAATCGCGGGCATGCCGGACTTTGGTGTCATAATCATGCGTATCCACATTCGCATGAAACTTAAGTTCTTTCACCTTGGTGGCCGCAGCATGCTTTTTCTGCGTCTTACTCTTCTTCTCCTGGTCATACTTAAATTTGCCGTAATCCATGATCCGACAAACCGGCGGCTTGGCGGTAGGGGATACTTCGACCAGATCGAGCCCCTGCTGCTGTGCTCGGGCTAAGGCATCACGAGTTGACACAATGCCAACTTGCTCACCATCGGCATCGATACAGCGCACTTCGGGAACGCGTATGCGATGGTTGATGCGTGTGAAAGATTGCTGGGAACGTTGGGGAGGCCTACGCATTGCCATATGGAATTAGCTTTTCCTTTCTGATGAGCTCAGTGTCGTGCCTAAAACCCGTTGATCCACTTCTGAGCGGAGGGTTTCGAGCAGAGATTGAAGGGGCAGAACGCCCACATCGCCAGCCGGACGGGCACGCACAGCGACTGATTGATCGGCCTCCTCTTTGGGACCGACAATTAGCATATACGGTATTTTGGCAAGCTGTGCATTTCGTATTTTTGCGCCGATTTTTTCGGAACGCTCGTCCACGGTGTAACGAATATTATGTTGCCTAAGTTGCTCGCCAATCGCAAGTGCGTAATCCAACTGTTTCTCGGTCAGCGGCAACACACGTACCTGTTCGGGGGCGAGCCAAAGCGGAAAGGCTCCAGCATAATGTTCCACCATGATGCCAAAGAAGCGCTCCAAGCTGCCCAACAAGGCGCGATGAATCATGTAGGGGCGATGCTCTTGGCCGTCTTCGCCGACATAGGTGAGATCGAATCGCTCGGGCAGATTGAAGTCGAACTGAATAGTACTCATTTGCCATTCGCGACCAATGGTGTCTTTGACCTTCAAATCAATTTTCGGTCCATAAAATGCCCCGCCACCAATATCCGTTTCATAGGCGATGCCTTCGCTTTGGAGGGCAGCCTCCAGCGAGGCGGTGGCCTGTTCCCAGCGGGCTTCCTCGCCGACGGCTTTGTCGGGACGCGTGGCGAGATAGGCGGTGATTTCAGTGAAGCCAAAGGTATGCCACATGTTGATGGCAAATTTTACGGCCCGAATGATCTCTGCTTCGACTTGTTCGGTGGTGCAAAAGATATGGGCATCATCTTGCGTGAAGCCTCGCACACGCAGCAGTCCGTGCAGCACGCCAGCCTTTTCATAACGATATACAGTACCCAGTTCCGCCCAGCGAACCGGGAGCTCGCGATAGGAGCGTTTGTGAGATTGATAAATCTTGATGTGGAAAGGGCAGTTCATAGGTTTGACGAAATATTGGTTTTCGTCAATTTCCATCGGCGCGTACATGCTCTCTTTGTAGAAATCCAGATGACCTGATGTTTCCCACAGTCCGGCTCGGCCGATATGCGGGCTATACAGCAACTCATAGCCGCCTTCAAAATGTTCGTTGCGCCAGTATTCCTCAATTACCGAGCGAATGCGTGCGCCTTTGGGATGCCAGTGAATCAGGCCCGGACCAACATCTTCCTGCAAGCTGAATAGGTCTAGTTCGCGTCCCAGTTTGCGATGATCGCGGAGTTTGGCCTCTTCCAGTTGTTTGAGGTGGACCCGCAACAGCTTGTCGGTGGCGAAGGCCGTCGCATAGAGTCGTTGCAGCATGGGATTGGTCTCACGACCGCGATAATAGGAGCCGGCCACGGAGAGCATCTTGAAGGCTTTGACCCCGCCGGTGCTGGCGATGTGCGGACCGCGACAGAGGTCGACGAACTCGCCGCACTTAAAAAACGTAATGGCTTCGCCCTCTGGAATGTCCGCCAAGCGTTCCAGCTTAAAGCGCTGACCCATGTCCTTGATCAGTTGCTCGGCCTCAGGGCGCGTTACTTCGATGCGCTCGAAGGGGTGATCTTCCGCGACGATCTTGGCCATTTCCTGCTCGATCGCCTCGAAGTCTTCTGGCGCCAAGCGATGCGGAAGATCGAAGTCATAGTAGAAACCTTCGTCCGTGGGGGGGCCGATATCGAGTTGGACATCGTCAAAGAGGCGGCAAACGGCAGCGGCCATTACATGAGCGGCACTGTGCCGCATCTTGTACAGGTCTGATTCTTTATCCAATTTCATGCAGAATAATTAGCCGTATCCTCTTTTCAGCGCGACACATAGCGTCGCATTCATTTTGCGTGTTTGCACAAAGTGGTGGGCGATACAGAACTCGAATCTGTGACCTCTTGCATGTCAAGCAAGCGCTCTAACCAACTGAGCTAATCGCCCGTACAATGGCTTTAAACACGCGGAGAATCTAGGATGGTCTGCGTTGACTGTCAACGCTTTCTTAGCCCAGTAGTGTTTCCCCGAGAGCCACGGAGACAATATCGGCCAATTCGGGGACAGGAAAGGGTTTCTGGAGGAAGAAGGTCTTGCGCATCTTCAGCGCGCGATCAATGTCTGGATGACTTGAAGAGAATCCGCTTACGAGAATGATTGGCGCGCGACAGCCCTGTTCCTTCAGCCACGTGCAGAGCTCGAGGCCATTATAGTCCGGCATGCTGAAGTCCATAATCAGCAGTTGCGGCTTGGTTTCAGTAGCCAGCCATCGCTCTTGCATCTCTGGTCCGCTGGATATCTCAGTCACTCTATGTCCGTCATCCGATAGCACGCGCGAACACATTTCGCAGAAGATGCTGTCATCGTCGACTACCCATATCTCATTTGCTGAGAGTTGCTTGGTTAGGGCTCGGGAGGGGACCGATGTCTTCTCGGTCTCGTCCAGTGCAAGAATGAGGGCAGGATGCGGCGTTTCAAGCAACATAGGTCCTTGCCGTGTATCGATGACCTCGACCTTGATTTGATCCGGCTTATCTGCAGGACTGGAATGTGAAATGTTGCTCGTTTGTACGATCAATTCCGCATCGCCGTTTACACCATCCAAGGAATTCGTGAGCAGGTTATACAGGGTTTGGTGTAGCGCGCTGCGCTGACTTTTTACCTGGTCACTAGTCGCATCAAGCTTAAGGGTCACACGGACACGCTTATCGACTTGATGCTCAAGTAACGGCGCAAGGCTTGAGAGCATCCGGTGCACCGAGCAATCGGTTTGCTGTTCGGTTTCGCTACCGACAAAAGCGAGAATTTCCTCCGTCAGGCGTCGGCCTTTTTGGGCCGCTTCCGAGATTTTAATGAGAGCATCACGAGAATCCTCGTTCCACTTCTCTTGATTGATCAGGTGCGAGGAGTAGCCGAGAATGATGGAAAGCAGATTATTGAAATGATGGGCGACGCCACTCGATAGCGTCCCAACAGCCAAAAGCCGTTCGTTCTGTATCGCGTCATCCGTGGTCGCTTCGGACGGCCGATGTGCCGCTGCTCCACTATTCCCAGTCTTCATCAAAGTCGTCCCCGAAATCTAGATCGTCCGCTTCGCGTACAGGTTGTGCTCGGGGTGTGAAATTTGCTTCCGCTAAAAGATGTCGTTGCCATTCCCGATACAATACCCGTCCGCGCTCTTGAGATAAAGAGCCAACTATTTGAGGACGGAAATCAGCGAACTGCATTGGGTCAGCGGCCACGCGCTCTTCCAGGTAGACAACCAGATGGCCATCGCCCACAAATTCAGGCTCGGTAACTTCGCCTTGATTGTGCGTCAACACGGCTCGCACCAAGTCGTTTCCATACGGAATATCCGGCAGCCCATCAGCAGCCGTGAAGGTGACAGACTCATTGATGGGGACTTCAAACAATTCGGCGACTTCCGCGAATGAATCTCCAGCCGCAAGTCCTTCCTCAACGGCTTGCCGAAATGCTTCGGCTAGATCAGCAACAGTGTCCGCAATCGCAGCTTGCAATGCAGCAGCTTCAGCTTCTTCGCGTACCTCGTCCAGCTCGGGAAGGCGCGAAGATATGCGCTCGACGAGACTCAGCACGTAAACGTATTCCTGCCCCACGACGGCATCACTGAAATAGTATTCCGGATGACGACGGAGGTCGAAGGCCGCATCCGTGAAGGCGCGACCAGCGTCGATCCCCGGCAAAAATTGGCCGCGACGGAACGGACCGCTACGTTCGATAGCCAAATCATAGGTTTCTGCCAGCTCCTCAAAGGTCGCTGCCAGTCCGTCGCGATCAGGGACCAGGCCGATCACAAAATCGGTCGCGCGATCAGCGGCACGGCGCGCCGCTTGCTCAAGCCGGAGACGATCCATAATTTCTTGTTTTACTTCCTCGAACGGTAAAGCACGTGTGACCTGGAAAATGTCATCATCTTCGGCTTCCTCGGTTTCCTGCTCATCAACGACTTCAAACTCATCGATATTGAGGTCGTAATAATCGAGTGCCTGCTCTTCGGTGACTTCGATGTCACCGGCGAAATCGGCAATGGCAAAACGCACGAAATCTACATCGACCATCGGCGGAATGCGGAAATTCTCCTGATTGGCTTCGAAGTAGGCCTCAACATCCACATCATCCGCGCTCAACCCTTCGCCCAGCACATTCGCATCAATCAGGGCGTATTGGACTGTGAATGTATCGCCCAATGTGTTGATCGCCCGATCGACTTCGGAAGGCGCGATTAATATGGATTCGGTCACCATGCGCTGCAGCTTTTGCAGGGCTAGCTCCTGACGAACATGCTCCTCAAACTCGCTCGGACTGAAGCCTAAGGCCGGCAAATATTGTTGCGTAAAGGACTGATAAATGCCCGGGCTGAACTGGCCGTTCTGCTGAAAATCGGGAAAGCTCTGAATCGCATTCACGACCTCTCGATTGCCAATGCGAATGCCCAATTCCTGGGCCTTCATCAAGGATGCAATGCGTTTCCACGCCGCGTCGGTGATCTCTTCGTCGAGTTCTTCGTCAATGGGAACAGGTTGTCCGATCGATAAAATCAGCCCCATATAGGTATGACGATACGCATTCCTGAACCGTTCAGGGGATATGGGTTCGCCGTGCAGGGTGCCGGCTGCTTGTCGTTCGGACGGATCACGCGCATCTTCCGGGACCGACATGTCCCAGGCGACAAACGCCACCACGATCAACACAGTAAAACCGATCCAAACAAACTTGTTTGCAATCAGTTTATTAAATTTGGTGATTACCATCGTCATATCACATCTAGCCTCGGTTTGTTGGAAAAGCCCAGAGCATAGGCAGGGCAGGGGAGCAGGTCAATCGGGAACTCACGGCTTCCAGCGGTTGTGAAGCCAGAAATACTGTTCCGGACACTGTCGAATGATTTTCTCCAGCATCTGGTTACAGAGAGCGGTGTTTGCGAGTGTATCTGCCCGGTGATCGGCGGTACGCTGAAAATCTAGCGGAGGCCAGACGGTGACGTGGTGACGCGTCGGCGATATGCGCTGGATGTGAACGGGCAGAATCGGGCTAGGATGCTTTCGCCAGAAGGCCGCTAGACTGGTTAACGTCTTGGCCGGCTGACCAAAGAAGGGAATATGCGGCGCCCCAGGACGAGCTTGATCCAGCATGAAAGCGACCAACTCATTGCCTTCCAGGACGGCGCGGACCTGTTTGAGCGCGGCCCCGGCAGGTTTGCGATAGATTGGGGTCCATCCCATTTTGCGTCGGAGTTCATCAATCAGTTGATTAGCGCCTCCTTCACCAATTTCTTTTACCAGACACGATGTGGGTGCAATGAATCGGGTGCCGGACGCGGCCATGACCTCCCAATTCCCCATATGTCCCGCAATCATATAGGCACCTCGGCCTTGAGCGAGCGCCGCCTCGATGTGTTCCAGTCCTTCGTACGTGGTGTTGGCCAAAACATCGCTATCGACGGCTCGCAGCGTCTCCATCGCCGTCAGAAAGAAGTTCTTCCATGCCGCTCGGCCCGTTTTGATGCGTTTGGCTTCAGACCAGTCGTCGCCGAAAGCGATCTTGAGATTATTGAGGATCAGTCGCCGCCGTAACCGCAACAGATCAAAACAGAGCACAGCCAAGCCACGAGCCATGCGCTCCAGCGTTTCCGGCTGACGACGGCTGAGCCAGTAGCCCAACGATTTGATCACTCTGTACATTACGGCTTCCCTCTGTTATTCGAGACGGGATGTTAAGCCCGCAGCGGGCAATGTAAAACCTTATTGGAGCAATCGGATTGGAACGTGGCCAAGTAATACGATCAGCCAGTGTAGTGGGCGGACTTACATTATGGAGTCGCGTGCTCGGACTGATTCGCGACGTCCTGATGGCCAGCTTCTTTGGTACCGGTTTGGCGATGTCCGCGTTTGTGGTGGCATTCACGATCCCAAATTTATTTCGCCGACTGTTCGGAGAGGGGGCCATCTCCGCCGCATTTGTGCCGGTCTACATTGAAACGCGCGACCGCGAAGGGCCGGAGCAGGCATGGCTTCTTGCTCGGCGCATTCTAACCATTGTCGGTGTTCTCCTGTCGATCATCGTGCTCGTGGGTATTTTCGGCATCACCATATACATGATGCGCCCGGATATCGGCGAGCGCGCAGGGATGATCTTGCCGCTGTTGCGGATTATGCTGCCTTACACCGTTTTCATCTGTATGGGAGCACTCTGCATGGCGCTGTTGAACGCGCATCATCGCTTCGCGATTTCGGCGTTTGCGCCCAGCTTGCTGAATGTCATCTGGATTGCCACGCTGGTACTGATCTGTCCTTGGGTAGGCGAGACGCCGGAAGAACAAATTTATGCGGTGGCTTGGGCGATTTTTGGTGCGGGCCTCGTGCAATGGGGCGTCCAGATTCCGCAACTGCGGCGACTCGGCTTCAAACCCGGCTGGCAGATCGAAACGCGGGATCCGAAAGTCCGGCGTGTGTTTAAGTTGATGGGGCCCGCCTCGTTGGGCATGGCTATAACGCAGATTAATGTGCTCGTGGATCGATTAATGGCGGTATGGATCGGGCCATGGGCACCAGCGGCCCTATTTTTCAGCGAACGCCTGATCTATTTCCCGCAGGGCATCTTCGCGACGGCCCTCAGTACGGTATTACTACCCGTGTTTTCACGTCAGGCCACGCGTATCGATCATGCCCAAATGCTGCAGACGATTAATCATGCCCTACGCAATTTGCTCTACGTCATGATCCCGGCCGCCGTCGGCTTGTTCGTGCTGGCCGTGCCGATTGTCCATATGATCTTTGAGCGCGGCGCGTTTGGTGACGCGTCCACTACGCATACGGCACGCGCGCTGATGTTTTATGCTCCGGGGCTGCTCGTGTTTAGCCTCAGCAAAGTATTTGTGCCTGCTTTCTATGCCCTGCAGGATACACGCACGCCCGTGAAGGTCGCATTCTGGACGGTGCTGCTAAAGATCTCGCTGAGTGTTCTGTTTATTTGGACCTGGCCTGAATATTGGAAGCATGCCGGTTTGGCCTTTGCCACGGTGATCGGTGAGACGGTCAATGGCATCGTATTGGCATGGCTATTACATCGTCGTCTCGGCTCGCCGGCTTGGCGGGAAATTGCCGTGAGTGCGGGGCGCTGCTTGGTGGCGGCATTGGCCATGGGCGGTATCGCATGGAGTGCGCATCGCTGGCTGGCGGAAATATTGCCTGGGCTGATTGGTCCCGACGGTTTGGCGCAAGCGGGTGCTGTGCTATTGGCGATTGGATTGGCCGTCGTGGCTTACGGACTGATCACTTGGTTGCTTGGTTCGCCTGAGATTAAAAGCGTCAAAATGGCGTTAGCCCGCAAGTTTGTTCGTAAGCCTGTGCCATAAATGCCATTGCAGTGTGGCCCGGATTCCAGTACATCGAAAGGCATGACAACCCGTAGTGGAGAGCTTGAAGCTCGAATCACCGAAGCGATGGTTAAATTCGAGCGCGAATACATGGGCCGTGGACCGACGGAAGCGCGTACCTATTTGATCGATGACATGGTGTTGGTGCGCCTAAAAGGCATCATTACCCGTGCCGAGAATCATCTCGCCTCTGCGGATCCTACCGGCCGCGGCCGCGAATTGGTGAAACAAAGTCGCGTGGAGCTGATCGAAAAAGCCAAACCCATGTTGCGCGATATGATCGAACGCGAAACCCGATTGCCCATGATTAGCATGCACACGGACATCAGCGTGAAATCCAGCGAGCGAATTGTTATTTTTACGTTAAAAGGTTCGCTGACGCCCAAATCATAATTTAGCGCTGTACCGCTTGACATGATCTCCGCTAGTTCGTATTTTGCCCTCCTTGTCGCTGGATAGTCGGCAGGGCGCACAAGCGCCAGGCGGGATATTGAGCAACAAAATAGAGTGGCAATTACGTTTCGGCTGAGCCTGGAGGAGCACCCGGAAAGTAGGGCTGAAGGCGTGATAAACGTGTTCAGCCTTTTTTGTTGGCATCGAACCCGAATGAGGAGAGACAAAGAATGAAACTAGATAACATAGAATTTCACTTGCCCGGTGATCTTGAAGAAGTCCTGAAAGCATGTCCGAGCTACATCGTCGCGCGCAACGAGATAGATTTGCTGAATCTGGCCGTGCGCGACGAAGTCGATGGCGTGCATGAGGTCGCCTTTGACGTGCCGGGCAAAGGGCGCGTAGTCGAGGCGCATGTTTCACGCGTGAAGAACGGTATCGCCGCGAATTATCCTGAACCGTACATGCGTCGTCGCGATCCGGATTGTATGGTGATTGCGGATGAAAGTCCGACCGATAAGCCGCGTTTCGGCGAAAAATTCGGCAATGACTTTTCTCAACTACGCCAGGAAACCTTTGACTGGTTGAAAACACAGGAACTGGCGCTATTCCCGTTCTTCGCCGGTGAACCCGGCAAAGGCGCAGACGCTCTCGTCGTTGCGCCGGCGAACTGTGGCTTCTTCGCTTTGGGCTTAGCCCTCTTGCAAGGTATTCTGGGCGAGCGGGAAATCCCTGCAGACTTTGATCCGCGCGCGGTCATTTATGTGGCACCGGTTTTCCGGCATACCCATTTCAATGGCCAGCAGATGGTTGTGCATAATCGACGCGAAAAACGCCATGAGCTCTTCAGCTACAACTTGTATCCCGGCCCGAGCGCAAAGAAGGGTATTTACGGCGTCTTGTTGTCACTGGGCGAGCGGGAACAGTGGGTAACCGCGCACTGCTCGACGGTTCAGGTGATTACGCCTTACGAAAATAAAGTCACCATCATGCACGAAGGTGCCAGCGGTGGTGGAAAGAGTGAGATGCTTGAGCAGGTGCATCGTGAAAAAGATGGTAGCTTGCTGCTGGGCGAAAACATCAACACCGGTGAGCGTCGTGCGATCGTATTGCCCCGTAACTGCGACTTGCGGCCGGTTACCGATGATATGGCCTTGTGCCATCCTTCTCTGAGTCGCCGGAACGGCAAGCTCGCTTTGATGGATGCGGAGCAAGGCTGGTTCGTACGCGTGAATCACATCACGCATTACGGCATTGATCCGCACCTGGAAGAAATGACGATTCATCCTAAGGAGCCTTTGCTGTTCTTGAACATTGATGCGAAGCCCGGCGGTACAGCCCTGATCTGGGATCACATCATGGACGAACCCGGTAAGCCGTGCCCGAACCCGCGCGTGGTGGTGCCGCGTTCCGCCGTGCCCGATGTTGTAAACGGCGCAGTCTCTGTGGATATCCGCAGTTTCGGTGTGCGGACGCCTCCTTGCACCAAGGAGAACCCGTCGTACGGCATCATCGGTATGTTCCATTTGCTGCCGCCTGCTTTGGCTTGGCTGTGGCGTTTGGTGGCACCGCGTGGTCACGCCAATCCCAGCATTGTGCAGACCGAGGGCATGAGTTCGGAAGGTGTTGGTTCCTACTGGCCGTTCGCAACCGGTCGGATGGTGGACCAGGCGAATCTCTTGCTGAAGCAAGTGATGGACACGCCCAAGGTTCGCTACATTCTGACACCGAACCAACATATCGGTGCGTGGAAGACGGGCTTCATGCCGCAATGGATCGCGCGCGAATACCTCGCCCGTCGTGGTGGTGCCTTGTTCAACAATGAGCAAGTCATTCCAGCGCGCAGCTCGTTGCTCGGTTACAGCTTAAAGAGCATCACCGTGGAAGGACAAACGATTCCTTCCATTCTGCTGCGACCCGAAACGCAGAAAGAAATCGGGCCAGATGCTTATGATCGTGGCGCGGCCATTTTGGCCGGCTTCTTCGAGCAGGAATTGAGTAACTTCCTTGATGAAGACCTGCATCCGTTGGGTCGTCAAATCATTGACGCCTGCCTCGGTGGCGCGGACATCAAGGAATACGAGCGCTTGATCCCGCATCCGTTCATTGAGCAAGAGGAGTTGGCCGTCGGCTAATTCTTTACAGCTACTGTAAATCAACAGCGCCGTGCAGGGGTAATTTCCTGCACGGCGCTTTTCTTTCGGATCTGCTAAGCGCCCCCAGCGAGCTTGTCTCGCTGGAGCGCAAGGTTTTGGCTTTGTAAGAAAGGCTTTGCCGATTGGTTCGAGAGATGAGGAATCGCTTCGGCCCTTCCTGTCTGCCCGCCTGTGACTATTTTAGCCAGCGATCCCAACTCAACGAGTCATACCAGTGTCCAATACTTTTCGGTCTATTCTCTGAGGACGTGACAGAGCACGTCCCTCCGGAATGCTTCTATGGTAACTGGTTCTGCTTAGCGTGTACCGGAGGGGCAATCTCCATGTTGCCCTGAGAATGTACCGAAAAGTTATCGTAACTGGTATCATATAGAGCAAAGCCTGCCCTGAGCGCAGCCGAATGGGTCGAGATATCTCCAAATTCACCAACAGCCTATCGCAGTCAATGTCCGGCGCACGGTCGTCGTTTATCTCGCTTGCAAAGAATATCGGTAGTTTATGAGATTCTTCGACTTCGTAGGGTCATTTCTCCACCGGCACAACGATCCCGCGCAGGATAATGTGTTGGCAGAGGAAGAAGATGATGAATGTCGGTATGGCAGCCAGGATCAGGGAGGCATAAATTACGCCTTGCCCGCTGCGCATTTGAAGTTGATACAGCCACACCATCAACGTCCACATCTCTTCATCCTGGCAGATCAGCAGGGCGAACATGAAATTGGAGTAGGCTTGCGTGAACGCGTTCAGGGCGATCACGGCCAAGATTGGTTTCGATAGGCTCATGCTGATTTGCCAGAACATGGTCCATTCGTTGGCACCATCAATTTCGGCGCTTTCGTAGAGCTCGCGCGGCAGTGAATCGAAAAAACCCTTGAGTAGAAAAATTGAATAGCCGTGCGCCATACCGGGTAAGACCAACGCGGCAAAGGTGTTGAGTAAATTAAAGTCGCGCAACATTAAGAATACCGGAATTTGCGTCACGATCGGGGGAAAGGCCATGGTCAATAGCAGGAACAACAAGATTTTATAGGTCGCGGGCATGCGATAACGACTCATGGCATAAGCAGCCATGGGATTAACCAATAGCGCTAACAGCACGGCCAAAGCGCAGTAAATGGCTGTATTGATCATGCCGCGTCCGTGAAAGAAAAGGTAATCCATCACGGCGAGATAATTCCGAATACTGAACTCCCAGCGTAGCGATGCCCGCTGCTGCATGAATGCATCAAAGTGCGCTTCCTGCTGAGGCATCGCAATGCTGCCGAAATCGTGATAGGCCGTATCCCAAGCCGTATTTAAGGCGGTGATGCTGCCATAGTCCGTTGAGAGGAAATCTTGAAACCAAAAGTCGGGGGCATCGATCGATAGATGTAAAACGGAGGGTTGATAAAGTTCGCCCGTATCTGGATCTTCCCAGCCGCGCAAAAACGCGTCCCAATCCGTCGCTCGCGCACCGGTGAGACGGATATCGCCTGGCAGCGGTACAGCGGCGAAATCATCGTATTCCGCTTGATAGGTATAGTTCAGGCGATCGATCTGGCCGTAACGGGCGGCCAGATAAGCGTGGTAGTCTGGGGCGGCCTGCTGATCGACGCGTACCCAGAGTCCGTTCAGTGTTTGCCGGACAAACCCTTCCCATGTTCGCTGCTCTTCCGGTGTGCTGCGCGGTTGCCGCCGAGTTAGAGAAATTGTTTGGTAGGACGCATAGGCCGTGCCATGGATTTCGTTGAAGCGCTCAATCTCGCGCCCAAATCGAGTGGGTAGGTAGCGATTTCGGTAAAAGCCCTGAATCGAGGCAACATGCCAATCGCTCCAGTCCTGCTCCGCTTTGAAGGCGCGAAAGGCTTGTTGAAAGGGATCCTCCGTATAGGCGCGCAAACGCGCGTAATAATTCTCCGGCAGCACGAAAAATGCATTCCAATTCACAAAGTCACTGCCCAGCGAGCGGTTCATGCGCTGGATATCACGATTATAGCGCTGCAGCATTTCCGCCTTAAAGGTGCGCAGCATGTGCGGCGTGGTTTGTGAGATGCGAGTGTGAATAAAGCCCAGCAGGCGGGCGTAGTCCGGCAAATCTGATTGCTCAAGAAAACGCTGCCAGTCGGCCAACTTGGCAGGCGATGCCGGTGAAGGCATCGGTACCGACTCAAATGAGCGGTCATCCCGATCATATGCCGTGCGGTATAGATCCAGGCTCTCGTTGAACAAACCTTCGATATACTTGCGGTAGAGCACCTCATCGTTATGCAGATAAGCAGGGATAATGTGCAGTTCACGCACATCAACGCCGCTTTTCGTGCTGCCGGCCAACATTAATGCGAACGGGTACACCATGGTAAGCCCGCCGACGATCAAGAGCAGGTAGATCAATCCAATCAGCATGCGGGCGCGCGGATGCTTGCGGCCTATGGGTGAGATGATGGGCATTACGTGGCAAATTTCCGACTGTTGACGATAGAAGCCGACGTATACCCTGTTTGGAGGAGTCCGACCAGTCTCAAATGGGGCTTGCTATTCCGCCTCATTGGGATAGATTCACGCGCGTTTTGCCCCCCTACAGGAAGTGGATTTCATGATACCGATTCGAAATATAGCCATCATCGCTCACGTCGATCATGGCAAGACAACGCTCGTAGATAAATTGCTGCGCGATGGTGGCGCCTACCGTGCCAACCAAGTCGTCGAGGACCGCGTGATGGATTCGATGGATTTGGAGCGCGAAAAGGGTATTACGATCAAAGCCAAGAACGCGTCGGTGCTGTATCGCGATGTCACCGTGAATATCGTCGATACACCGGGACACGCCGACTTTGGAGGCGAAGTCGAGCGGATCATGAAAATGGTCGACGGCGTGTTGCTGGTTGTGGATGCCTATGAGGGCACTCAGGCCCAAACCCGTTTCGTGATGCGCAAAGCGATTGAGAACGGCCTTAAACCCATCGTTGTGATCAACAAGATTGATCGTGAACATGCTGACCCGCATGCGGTCCACGACCAAGTGCTTGAGCTGCTGCTGGAACTAAATGCCAGCGAGGATCAATTTAATGCGCCGTTCGTCTATGCCAGCGCGAAAGACGGATTCGCCGTTCGTGAACTCGACGATCCGCGCACCGACATGACCCCGTTGCTCGACACGGTGATCGAACATATTCCGCCCCCCATCGCTGATCCTGACGCGCCCTTCAAAATGCTGGTCAGTAACCTGGATTGGTCTGATTACGTTGGACGTATCGCGATCGGGAAAATTATGGCCGGCTCAATTCAAATGGGCGACACCATTACATGCATACATAAAGATGGTAAGCGCGAGCGCAAATCGGTCATGAAACTCTTCCACTTCAGCGGCACGCGCTCATCAGAATATGAGGCCGGCGTAGCTGGCGATATTGTCGGGATCGCCGCGTTCAATGAAGTTGATATTGGTGAAACTTTGACCGGCGACGAAAAGGCGGATGCCATTCCCTTCGTCGAGATCGATCCGCCCACGATTCAGATGCGATTCTGCGTCAATGATGGTCCGCTGGCGGGACGCGATGGCAAGTATGTCACCACTCGACAATTACGTGAACGTCTGTACCGCGAAGTCCGAACCAACATTTCGTTAACGGTTGAAGATACCGATCAGGCCAACATCTTTCTAGTCAGCGCACGAGGCGCCATGCAAATCGCGGTGCTGGTTGAAACTATGCGGCGCGAAGGGTACGAGATGCTAGTTTCGCGTCCGGAAGTCATTTTGCACAAAGAACACGGCCAAACACAGGAGCCCTACGAATCCTTGTGGATCGAGACACCGGACGAGTGCCTCGGTGACATTATGCAGAATCTTGCCACGCGTAAGGGGCAGATTACCGATATGCGGCATCATGCTCACGGTGTGGCGCTGGAAGCCATTGTGCCCACGCGGGGCTTAATCGGATTTGAAACGGATCTCGTTAACCTGACCAGTGGCCGGGCCGCGATGTCTCACATGTTTAAGGAATATGGCCCATTTGCGGGCGAAATTCGGACGCGCTTTACGGGTACGCTGGTGGCGATGGAATACGGCACCTCGACCTATTTCGCGCTGGAAACGCTGCAAGATCGTGGCCGCATGTTTATCGGCCCTAGTGAAGAGGTGTACGAGGGGATGGTGATTGGCGAGAACTCGCGCGCTGACGATTTGCCGGTCAATCCTACGCGCACGAAGCAGCTATCGAACGTTCGTAGTCAGGGCGAGGGGAAGGTGACTCCGCTGGAGCCACCGATCAAGATGTCTCTCGAACGCGCGATAGAATATATTGCCGATGATGAGTATATTGAGGCTACGCCGAAAGCGCTTCGGATCCGCAAGAAAGTTTTGAATGCCACGCAGCGGAAGCGTGCCGCGCAGGCGAAAGCGGCTGCTCAGCAATGACGTAGATCTGGGTGTGGCGTATTTTATGACGAATCACCATAGGAGAGAAGTTCGATGAAAATTGTTAAACGTGTTCTGGTTGGGCTTGTTTTATTTTTGGCCATCGTAGTGGTGGTCATGGTGTTTTGGGGCGGGCATGTCATCAAAACCAGCGTGAATCGTCTCGGGCCACAAGTGCTGGGTGTTCCGGTGGTGTTGGAGGATGCACGATTCCATCCCATTCGCGGCTTTGTCAGCCTCAGCGGCCTCGTGGTCGGAAATCCGGAAGGATTTCGTACCGAGAGTTTGTTCGATTTGACCCATCTAGAAGTTGATCTCGATATGAGCACGCTGTTCTCGGATCCGCTCGTCATCAATCGAATCGTCATTGAGAGACCACAAATCACCTACGAGATGGGACTTCGCCGCACCAATATCGGCGTCTTGCTCGCTAGCTTGGAAAAGGAAGTTGAAGAGGAAGAAGAGCTGATCGAGGAGGAACCCGAAGCGGCCCCAGCGCGTGGCGTGGTGATTCGTGAACTGATCTTGCAGGACACGACTGCGCGCGTCAGCGCGACCGCACTGCGCGGTGGATCCGTGCCGATCACCCTCGGCACGATCACGCTGAACGATTTAGGTGGTGAAGATCAGAGTATCACACAGATTTCGACGCAGATCGTTGGTGCGATCTTTGGCGTTGTTGTCAATGCGGTGGCCGGAGCCGGCGATTTGCTTGGTGATGGCTTAGGTGCCGCGTGGGAAGGCGTTGGCGCGGTTGGCGGTCGTGCTGCGGATGGTGTGCGTGCTGTTACGGGGGCAGCGGGTGAAGGCGCCCGCGCTGTAACTGGCACCGTAGGCGATGGTGCGCGACGACTGTTAGGGCGTGGCGATGACGAAGAGGCAGAGGTAGAAGACGACGAAGTAATCGAAGAGGTCATTGAAGCGGTCGAAGATGATGCAGAGATCGTTGAAGAGATCGCCGAAGAGGTTGAAGTCGAAGTCGAGACGCCTTAAATCCTTGTTTGACCATCGAATAGCACCTCATGCGTGACCCGATAACTATTGTTGGTGCAGGCATCGTTGGGCTCGCAACGGCCTACCAGCTCTTGCGAGCGGGTGCCCGGGGTGTGCGTGTGCTGGAAGCCGAGACGGCCCCGGCGACGCAACAAACGGGGCATAACAGCGGTGTTATACACTCAGGGCTCTACTATGCACCGGGCTCTCTCAAGGCACGCTACTGTGTGCAGGGACGCGATCAGCTCTATCAATTCTGTGCGGAGCACGGGATACCCCATGAGCGTTGCGGCAAACTGGTCGTCGCCGTCTCAGAAGCCCAGCAGGCTACGTTACTGAAGCTGGAGGAGCGTGGGCGTGCGAATGGCTTACAGGGCATCCAGCGACTAACACCCGAGCAGATGCGTGAGCGAGAGCCGCATGTTGCGGGACTGGGCGGTCTGCTGGTTCCGGATACCGGGATTGTCGATTTCGTTGCGATGGCCAACAAGCTGGCTGAGTGTATTACATCGCAAGGTGGCGAAATACTTTATGGTGCGCGGGTTGAGAGTATCAGGCGCGACGGGCCGGCTTCGATCCTGAAGACGCCGGTAGGTGATATTCGGGTTTCCCATTGGATCAACTGTGCGGGCCTTTATTCCGATCGAATCGCTCGTATGGCGGGTCAACGACCGCGCGTGCAAATCATTCCGTTTCGCGGCGAATACGTGCGCTTGAAGCCTGAAGCAGAACCTTTGGTGCGTCACCTGATTTACCCCGTGCCGGACCCGCGGTTCCCTTTCCTCGGTGTGCACTTCACGCGTATGGCCACAGGCGGCGTCGAGGCTGGGCCCAACGCCTTGTTAACGTTTCGACGGCAATGGTACGAGCCGGGGGATCCATCGGAGCGTGATTTCAGCATGCTGGGTTATGGCGGATTTTGGCGTATGGCCATGCGATACGGTGCGGTAGGAATGGAAGAGCTCTGGCGTGCGCGTTCGATGAAATCATTCGTGAGCGCCTTGCAAGGATTAGTTCCTGAAATTCAAGTAGACAATGTTGAGCCATACGGATCGGGCATCCGTGCGCAGGCCGTCGATCAGAAAGGTCGCTTATTAGACGACTTTCATGTGATGGAAGCGCCGGGTCAAATCCATGTTTTAAACGCACCTTCGCCCGCGGCAACTGCCTGTCTTAGTATCGGCCAGCATCTGTGCAACTTGGCTATGAATCGCTTTTCGGCGTAATGCCGACCCCGACTTTGTCAGCCATTCTTATTGTGGCCACCTATTCCGCATCACGGCTCGGCAGAGACGCCTCGCCCTACCATTTTCCCCATCAAATTGCAGGGGTCGCTTGGTAGGGCGAACCGCTTGTCCTGCGCAGCAGTGATCCCGGTGAGCCGCAGAGGCTCTAATGAGAATGGTCCCGACTTTTTTGTGTCATCTTTGGGTTGCAGCCTCTATACCAGTTTCCAATAATTCGTGACACATTCTCTGCGGACGCGCTTCGATGACGCACCGGAGTGGCAACCTTTCTCCTTCGTCAAGGCTTCGGAGGACAAGCCGTGTTGCCCTGAGTATGTGCCGAAAGCGAATGGCAAATGACGTATACTAGTGAGGCGAGACGTTGAAACAGGATCGAGTTCAGAAATTCAGGAAAAAGTTCTATGCCGATGTCTCGGCCAAAGAGTGGCGGGACTGGCGCTGGCAATTGCGTCATCGCATTCGCGACTTGGATGGGTTGGAACGATTGATTCCGCTGACCGATGATGAGCGCGAAGCCGTGAGGCGACGGCAGGGTGCCTTGCCCGTCGGCTTTACGCCGTATTATGCTGCGTTGATCGACCCTGATGACGCGGCCGATCCGATACGCAAGACTATGATCCCGACCACGGCCGAATTCATTCGATCGCCGGGTGAGATGGACGATCCGCTAGGCGAGGACCCTCATAGCCCTGTGCCGGGTTTGGTGCATACGTATCCCGACAAGGTTCTCTTTCTCGTCACGGATTTTTGCGCCACCTACTGTCGTTATTGCACCCGATCGCGCATGGTCGGTGGTGGTGAATTTCTGCCGGATAAGCGCATGTGGGAACGTGCGCTCGAGTACATCTCCGCACATGCCGAGGTCCGCGATGTGCTGTTGTCGGGAGGGGACCCGCTGATTCTTTCGGATGATCGGCTCGAGTGGCTATTGCAGCGACTGCACGCGATTCCGCATGTGGAATTTCTCCGGATTGGCACTAAAATCCCTGCCGTCATGCCGCAACGTATCACGCCGGCATTGGTCAAGATGTTGCGGCGTTATCATCCGCTATTCTTCAGTATTCATTTCACGCATCCGCACGAATTGACTACTGAGGTGGCCACCGCTTGCAATCGCTTGGCGGATGCTGGGATTCCGATGGGAAGCCAAACAGTCTTTCTGAAGGGCGTGAACGATGATGCCGAAACGATGAAGGCGCTAATGTTGGGGCTGCTGAAGTTACGAGTAAAACCCTATTATCTGCACCAATGCGATGCAGTGGCTGGTTCCGCGCATTTCCGCGCGCCGATCGCATCCGGCAAGGACATTATCCGCAGCCTGCACGGCTACACCACCGGCTACGCTGTTCCGATGTATATGCTCGATGCACCCGGTGGCGGTGGAAAGGTGCCGTTAACGCCCGATTACATTGAGGGCAGACAGGACGACGTCGTCACGGTCCGTAATCACGACGGTCGAACGTATCAGTATCACGACCCTTTGTAGTGCCACTTGGCGATGAACATGGCACCGGAGGGACCAGACCAAGGCTCAATCAATACGCGGCCATCACAAGCGGCACCGGTCAATGGATGCTTGAAGGTCTCGCGTGTAAAGGCCTGGTGGGTGGCGTCAAACTGATCGCACACGGCATGCGTTTCGGTTTCCGTGAGAGTGCAGACGGCATACACGAGGACGCCGCCGGGCCGGATCCATTTTGACGCATGCTGCAGCAGTTCAATTTGCCGTTGTGCCAGCGTGTCGACGCGCTTCGACGTCATACGCCAGCGCGCGTCAGGACTGCGCGACCAAGTCCCCATACCGCTGCAAGGTGCATCCACGAGTACGCCATCAAAGGGTTTGGGCCAGGATACGGTTGTCGCATCGACACAGCGCGACGAAATCTGTTTAGCCGCCTCAGGATGTCGTTTGATGCGATCATGAAGAGCTCGTGCCGTATTCTGATCGCGCTCCGATGCGAACACTCTCCCGCGATAGCGCATCAAATCGATCAGGTGCAAACTTTTGCCGCCACTCCCCGCGCAACAGTCCCACCAAACTTGACCAGAGCGCGGCGCCGCGATCCAGCTCACGCATTGCGAGGCAAGATCCTGAATCTCTAATGGGCGTCTGGGTTTAGCCTCCAGATGCGCGCGACTGATGGCGTCTGGCGTCGATACAGCGCGCGGACGAGAATGATGCCGCTGGAACGTGTAGCCATGCGATTCCAGCGGCGCCAGCACATCGTCACTCACGCGTTGTTCGATTCGTAACCATGTCGGCGGCCGCATTTGAAAGGAATTCAGTAGTTGATGAGCAGTCGCCTCATCCTCCGCCAGATCCCGAATCAGGCGTTCGCGGCTCCACGCGGGGATTAAGTCCGTTGGCGCGCGCCCCAGCGCCTCGCCTTTTTCCGCCAAAGAAAGTGTGGCTAACGTATCTGAGAGCACGAGGCCCCGTTCCTTTGCCATCCATGTGATTAAGGGGTGGGGAGCGGCATGGTCCAATGTGTGGGCTTGAATGAGGGCCGTGGGATAGTCCGGCGCCTGTTCATCAAAAACCCAGCCGCGCCATCGAAAAAACGAAAACACCGTGTTGGAGATCAATCGACGGGTTTGGGAGCCGAGGCTGCGCTGTGACCGAAATAAATGGTTCAACCAGCGATCAGCAGGCTGACCTTGGGCAGCGGCTTGATCAACGGCTTCGAGCGTTTCAATCAAGCGCGTGGCTTGAGCGGGATAACTTGAGGGATATGGGGTTGATTCAGACATGCTGCGGAGGCTAGTCGGATGCGCTCCATTCGTCAATGTTACGAAACACTAAATCATACTTGATCCAACGGATGCCAACTCGTACCCTCCAGCCAAATCACATGGAGAAAACGAATATGGCTGAACAATTAGGATTTGCATTAATTACCCCTTACGCGCTGATGAAGTCCCGCACCGGCGGCATCATTGGCCGATTGATGGTACGAACAGGTTGCGAGTTGGTGGGCACGCGCATGATCGCACCCAGCGCCGAGTTGGCGCAATCATATGCCGACTTGCTGAGACGGCATGGCGACACTCAGGTCACGGGCATTGATGAAGGTGAGTTGCTTTCCAAATACGTGGAAGAGACGTTCACACCGGATCCCGACACCGGCAAACGGCGTCGCGTGATGCTGCTGATCTTTCAGGGCGAAGATGCGATTGAAAAGGTCAATCGGGCGATCGGCTGCTTTAGTCAGCACATGAAATCTGCTGAGTCGGTTCGCGACACGTATGGCGACTTGATTCTCGATGCCTCTGGCAAGGTTACGTTCATTGAACCCGCTGCAATCTCGAGTCCCTCAGCTGAAAAGACAGCGGAGGCGCTCAGGCTATGGGTTGATGGTAGCGAGAATGATGGCGGTATTCTTGAGAATGTCGCGGGTGTGGATGAAGAGGGCAGTGAACGCACGCTGGTGATGTTGAAGCCCGATAATTTCCGTGTTCCGAGCGCCCGGCCAGGTACTATTATTGATATCTTCTCGGGGTCCGGTTTACGCATTTTGGCTGCCAAGGTTGATCGCATGAGCATCGCGGAAGCGTTGGAGTTTTATGGGCCCGTCCGCCCCGTATTGCGCGAAAAACTGAAGCCGCGCACTGGAGCGGAGTCGCGTGCGGCCATCGAGAAAGAGATGGGCTTTGCGCTGAGCGATGAGGTCGAAAAACAGTTGGGCGAATTGGTAGGACCGCATTTTGGCGAGCAGCAGTTCAATGAGTTGGTGCAGTTCATGACGGGCGTATGGCTGCCGGAGTGTCCGGAATCCGAATACGAAAACCCCGGCAAAGCTTGTATCCTTGCATTGGTCTATTCAGGGCCGGATGCCGTGAAGAAGATTCGTAACATTCTTGGCCCGACCGATCCGAGCAAAGCCGCTCCGGGTTCCGTGCGGCGCGAATTTGGCCAGGACGTGATGATCAATGCGGCGCATGCATCGGATTCGCCTGAAAATGCACAGCGCGAAATGGGTATTATCAAAGTGAACCGTGATGGTTTACAAAAGTTGCTCTCACAACACGGTATTTGATGCCGATACAAAGGTAGGTGCGCCATGATCCTGAGTGAACTTCAACCTGCGCCGCCCGACGCCATCCTGGGTCTCACGGAGGCCTATAAACAGGATGCGCGGGAGAATAAGATCAATTTGGGTGTGGGGGTTTATCAGGATGACTCTGGGGTCACCCCCGTCTTGCCGTCGGTCAAAACGGCGGAAGAGCGAGTGTTGGCAGCCGAGAAAACCAAGTCCTACTTGTCGATCGGTGGCTCGCCAGAGTACAAGGCGCATGTGCAGGAATTGTTGTTTGGGGCAACGCACGCCATCATTCGCGACCAACGTGCCCGTACGGCGCACACGCCGGGCGGAACCGGCGGGTTGCGAGTCGGTGCGGAGTTCCTGAAAAAAGTTCGGCCCGAAGCAACCATTTGGGTCAGTATACCGACTTGGGCCAATCATCCGGGCATCTTTACAGCCGCCGGATTTCAGGTCGCGCAGTATCCCTATTATGATGCGACCACGAAAGGCTTGGACTATGAGGGCATGCTGGAAGCGCTCCGTAAAGTTCCCGCCGGTGATATCGTACTGCTGCATGTTTGTTGTCATAACCCAACGGGAGTAGACCTGTCCGAATCACAATGGCATGAGATAGGAGCGATCGCTACGGCGCAGGGATGGACACCGTTCCTGGATTTTGCGTATCAAGGATTAGGGGATAATCTGGAACGGGACCGCTTGGGCTTGGTGACGCTACTGGAGTCTGTGCCGGAATGTTTTATTGCCAGCTCCTTTAGTAAGAACTTCGGCCTCTATCGCGAGCGCACGGGGGCGTTGACACTGGTTGCCCATGCCGCCGGCGCGGCGGCGGCCGCCTTTAGTCATGTCGAGAAAACAATCCGCGTGATTTACTCGAATCCGCCTGCGCATGGCGGATTGATCGTGTCGACCATCTTGAGCGACCAGGAATTGCGCGCGCAGTGGCAAGAGGAGGTGGCCGCTATCCGTGACCGTATTCAGTCGGTTCGCACCACCCTGGTCCGCGAACTACACCAACGTAACGTAGACCGTGATTTCTCCTTCATCGAACATCAACGTGGAATGTTCTCCTTTAGCGGGCTATCCGATCAGCAGGTCGACTTCTTACGTGAACAGAAGGGAATCTACATTGTGAAAGGTGGTCGGGTCAATGTGGCGGGAATTACCTCGCGCAATATGACCTACTTGTGCGATGCGATTGCCGAGGCGCTGAAATCTGGCTGAACCGAACTCCAATGAATCGTCAACCACATCGATGGGGTAGCGCGTGGGCGGTGATTGCGCTCGCGCTAGGCATCGTGGCGGGGTGCGGGCCGACCTATGTCGATGACGGCCTTTACTACGATGAAGGGCCCGGACGGGGAACCGATCGTGAAGTAGTCCGGACCATGTCGGAATTAAACAGTGTCGATGCCGCGCTTGAGTTGGTCCAAATAGCAGAGGCTCCGGAGGGCTATGAGGGCAGCGTGCTCGATTGGCTGGCCGAGCTAAGAGATGGGATCGATGGCGATGTGATGTTCCCGCGTTGGGATAGTCGACGCAAAGGGGCCAACCGATTTGAAGTCACCTACACACATACGGTAATCGATTTTGATTACAACATCTTCAAGACGGGCTACCGGTGGGACGTCGACACGATGTTAAAGATCGTGGATGGCCCGGAACACATACTGCCCGAAGATTTAGAGCCACCTCAGCGTCCCGCGCCCGTGTTAGAGCCCGTCGAGTTATTGTCGGACGACTTTACACTGGAATGAGCGAGTCACGATCAGTCCCGTCTGTGGCCTCGCAGCGTGAGCTTCAACGTGCCGTACGCTCGCGCTTACTGCCTTGGTTTGAAGCACATCGGCGTGATCTGCCGTGGCGCCGTCAGCGCACCCCATACCGGGTGTGGATATCCGAGTCAATGTTGGTACAGACCCGTGTCGATCAAGTGATCGGCTATTACAAGCGGTTCATGAAGCGCTTTCCCAGCATTCGGGCACTGGCTGAAGCACCCGCCGGCGATGTGCTGAAGCAATGGGAAGGATTGGGCTACTACGCCCGTGCGCGGAATTTGCACAAAGCAGCTCAGTACATCGTGAATGAACTCAATGGCCGCTTCCCGCGCGATTATGACTCGATCAAAGCATTGCCGGGCATTGGACCCTATATGGCCGCCGCGATTGCCAGCTTAGCGTTTAATCAGGATCATGCGGTGCTGGATGGCAACGTCATCCGTGTCCTGAGTCGATTAACTGCATTTGAAGACGACACCTCAACCGGGCCAGCACGACGTGATTTGCAAGCCTTGGCTCAGTACCTGTTGGTTGAGGGACAGGCAGGCACGTATAACGAGGCCATGATGGAGTTGGGTGCACTGGTGTGTACGCCGCGTCAACCGAAGTGCGACATATGCCCCTTGCGCTTACGCTGTGCCGCCTATGCTCAAGGTGACGTGACGGCGTATCCGCGTCGTCGGCCCAAGCGCAAGGTCCCTCACAAGGAAGTTGGCGCGGCCGTGGTGGTCAATCGCAAAGGTCAGGTACTGATTGCGCAGCGCTTAGACAACGCCATGCTGGGCGGGTTATGGGAGTTCCCGGGCGGAACACAAGAACCCGACGAAACGATGCCGGAATGCGTGGCCCGTGAGCTGAAAGAAGAGTTGGGCATAAAGATCCAAGTCGGTGACAGGCTAATGATCGTGAAACACGCATACAGCCACTTTACCATCGCGCTACACGTTTACATGGCGCGCATCCTAAGCGGCCGCCCACGCCCCATTCACTGCGCAGACTATCGCTGGTGCACGATCGATGAGCTGGATCGATATGCCTTTTCGCGCGCCGACCTTCATGTCGTGGATCGGCTCCGCAGCCAAGCCATCAAAGCTTAAAGGACTTGGGCAACAACTCGCCCAGCGTCATCGTCTCATACCGATCAATATGGTTGGTCGGCGCAACGTAGATGGGGCAATCCGGATCAGCAAACTCGTTGATTACTTGTCGACACGCGCCGCAAGGGTAGGGCGGTGTATCGCCGCCAGCCACGATGGCAATCTGCGCGATCTTCTTTCGTCCGGATGCGACCATCTGAAAGATCGCATTCCGTTCACCGCAGATAGTCAGCCCATACGACGCGTTTTCCACGTTGCAGCCGCTAAAAACGGTGCCGTCCTCTGTCTCCAACGCCGAGCCCACATGAAATTCGGAGTAGGGCGCATAGGCATTATGTGCGGTATCGGCCGCAATCGCCAATAATTCGTCTGGTGACTTTTTAGGCATTGGCGAGTTCCTCCCACATTGCTTGCAGGACTTTTTTCATGCGCGGCATCGTCTCCTTGGTCGTGTCGGTCACCTCTTCGTGAGACAACTCAGCTTGGCTGATGCCAGCCGCTAAGTTGGTGATGCACGACAAGCCCCCAACTTTGATACCGGCCGCATTGGCGAGAATGGCTTCAGGAACCGTCGACATGCCGACCGCATCTGCGCCCCAACGCTTAAAGGACTGAACTTCGGCTGGCGTTTCATAGGTGGGGCCGGTTGAAGCCAAGTAGACGCCCGAATCCAGCGGTACGTCGGCCTTTTTGCCTGCCCGCTGCCACGCGGCGATGAGTTCGGGATCGTACACATGCGTTTGATCAGGAAAACGAGGTCCCCAAACGGAGTTGTGCGCCCCGAGCAGCGGATTAACGCCGAAGTTGTTGATGTGATCAGCGATAATCATCAGGTCGCCATTCTTCATCCCGTCCTTCACGCCACCGGCCGCATTGGTCAGCAGTAGTCGTTCAACCCCAAGTTGCTTCAACAGGTAGATGGGAATTGCAATCGGTGTCCAGCCCACGCCCTCATAATAATGACGACGACCCTGAAATATGAAGGTCTCAAGACCGGCACTTTCGGCCCAGGACAGTTTGCCGGCATGACCAACAACACCCGCTTTCCCAAGTCCAGGGATGTCACCATAACTGACCGAGTCCTTCACGTCGAACGCGTCAACCACCTCGCTCCAACCACTCCCCAAGATTAATCCACAGCGTGGTTTGGCCTCGGGCCAGCGTCCCTTCACAAAGGCAACCGCTTCATCCATTAATTCGTAATTCATGATTTCTTCTCCGGCAGAATGATTTCTTTGATCAGGTCCTCCGCGGTCACTGGCGAGTCACTAAACGCAAACGCCTTGTCGATCAGTTCTTTCGCCCCTGCAAGCTTATCCGCGCTGTTGGCATGAATCGTCAACAGTGGATCGCCTTTCGATACCTGCTGACCGACTTTGACGATGTCCGTGATGCCGACGCCATGATCCACGGCATCATCGGTCTTGGAGCGCCCGCCGCCCATCAACACGACCGCCCGTCCGACTTGTTCTGCGCTAACCTGCGCGACATAGCCATCCTGCGGAGCCGTATACACTTCGGATTCGCTGGCCTTTGGCAGTGAGCTGTAATCATCCAGCGCTTTCGGATCACCACCGTGCAACTCCACCATGTGTTTGAACTTCTCGAATGCGGCACCAGAATCAATCTGCTTTTGCAGCTTCGCGCGCGCCGTCTCAATGTCTTGTTCAACATTCACTAGCACCAGCATGTGCGCACACAATGCCAGCGTAACCTCCATCAGATCCGGTGCGCCTTTGCCTTGTAGCGCATCCATCGATTCGATCACTTCGACACTGTTGCCGGCCGACCAACCGAGCGGTTGATTCATATCCGTAATCAGGGCCGCCATCCCTTTATCCATTCGCGTGCCGACTTCCACAATCGTGCGGGCCAGCTCTTGGGCGTCCTCGTAGGTCTTCATGAACGCGCCTTTGCCCCACTTCACATCCATCACCAAGCCATCAATGCCTTCCGCCAGCTTCTTGGACATAATGCTGCCGGTAATCAACGGAATGGAAGGCACGGTGCCGGTTACATCGCGCAAGGCGTACAATTTCTTGTCTGCTGGTGCGAGCTGACCGGTTTGACCGATCATAGAGCAGCCGCATGCTTTCAAAACAGACAGGAACTCGCTGTCGCTGAGGCCGACCCGGTAGCCCGGGATCGACTCCATTTTATCCAGCGTGCCGCCGGTAATGCCGAGGCCGCGCCCGGAGATCATGGGGACCGCTGCATCGCAACAAGCAACCAGGGGGGCGAGCAAGAGCGAAACTTTATCGCCTACTCCGCCGGTGGAATGCTTATCGACCTTGGGCAGATCGATGGAGGACGTGTCGACCAAGTCACCCGAATTCATCATCAAATCGGTTAAGGTGGCCGTTTCATCGAGTGTCATCCCTTTGAAATAGATGGCCATCGCCATGGCGGCCATCTGGTAGTCAGGAATCGTCTCGTTGGTATAGCCTTCAATAAAGAAGGACAACTCTTCGCGAGACAGCTCTTCGCCGTCTCTCTTCTTCTCAATAATCCATTGTGGTATCATAACCGGTCAAGGGTATCAGAACGCCCTTGCGTGTCAATCCGACAAGCCCGACTGACCGCTACTGACCCAGCGTCATTCAGTTCTCCGCAAGGAGTTTCTAATGAACGATTTGGAACCCATGTGGAGGCGGAGCTCTGCGACGCCGCGATCTTGCATAGGCAAATGCAAACTCTTGTGCGGCCTCCAGCTTCGGATTTAAAGTATATTTTGAGTGTCCACAGTGGAGGGGCGAGCTCCGCGAGACCGCAATCCTGACTTTTGTCGGTGATGCCAAGTCCTGTGTTACGGCGTGACCAATCCGTAGGCCATTGCGTTGCGCACCAGCTCTGCAACTTCCTTTTCAACCGAGGACTGAGCTTTGTCTGAGACCTTGGCTTGCAAGGTGGAAACGAGCTCGCGTGCGGGTTTGCCTTGCGCAAACAGATCGAATAGGCGCAACACGGTTTCATCAATTTGACCGCCATAGGCGAGTTGCCCGGGCGATTGCAGATCAATCACAGCGCGATGCCAACCTTCGCGCAGAACCATCTTCACCTCGGCGCTAACCCCCTGCGCCGGGCTGTAACAGGTATCCAGCAAGGTGTCGGAATCGGGCTCAGTCTGGCGCAGCCAGGTCTCATTTCGCATCACGGTTTCGAGATCTTGTCCGGCCGCAGGACTAAAGCCACGCAGTTGACGCGCGTCCGTTCGTCGCCAGCTGGGCTCTCCCACCAGTGGGCGGCGAATAAAGTAACAGCCCAGACTAATGCGCTGAATCGCATGCTCACGATAGAACGTGAGCCATCTGCGATATTCAGCTGCTACGCTGACTGAATCCATGAAGCGGGGATCACTGTGGACCCATTGCCAAGCGTATTGTTCCGGAGTAGAGCATTCGGTTTGGTGTAACCAACCTTGTACTGGTGCGTCACCGAGCCATCGCATCGGTTCTGCCGCCCAATCGTCATCCGTTTCGTGACTCCAGTTCAACAGAACGATCGCATAGCCGCCCGGTTTCAAGTAGTGCGCGACACGGGATACGACGGATTTGCATAAGGTCTGTCCATCCGATGTTTCGCAATAGGTGCGATCGCCGCCGGGCGATAAAATATAGGGGGGATTTGCTACGATCACATCAAACGGAGCATATTCAGCGGCAGCTTCGAAAAAGTCGCCTTCCGCATAAGTGATCCCATGCACGTTATTGAGCCGGTCATTCAGGCGTGCCAAGGCCAGCGCGCGCGGATTGATGTCGGTGGCAACCGCAGTGGCCCCGCTGCGAATTCGCTGGCGCGCCACCCAGCCGATACCACAGCCTGCTTCGAGAATATGAGGCTGCTCGAGAGGCGGCATGAGATGATTAAGCTGACGCGTCGAAGGGCCGACACCCATCACCCAATCCGCTTCGCTTTCCGTTTGCTTGTGTGGAAAATCGGTCGCAATCCACTCATCTCCCTGCGGCGAGATCTGGACGGTGGCTTGAACCGATCCCTCATTACTTTCCACCAGCCCAAGATCGATCAGATCCCGGATTGTCCAGCCGAGCAGATCCATGGCGTTTTGCAGGGGCACAGCGTCGCCCAAATGAAAAAGCCGTGTCGCGATCGCGAATGGGGTGGTGGAGTCGGATACCAGCGCTAGTGCCGCTTGACGCGCCGTAGGCGTATACGGGGTGCGTAAAGGGCTGGGGGCCTCCTTTATCACCTCACCCGTATACCCTGCACCTCCTAGGCGCGACAAAAATTCAGTGGGTTGCCAATCGTTAAGGCCGGGAAACAGTCCTTCCGACATTAGCGTTCCCGGACACGATAAAATCCGCGCGATTCCGTAACAGGGATTGTCGTAAGCCGCCCGTCGCCGCCGAGGACTTGACCGCCCGGCACGACCGTCCAGCTGTCGGGATCGGTCAGATCATCAGCGTATTCGACATCGTACTGCACGCCTGGCTCACTTTCCCAAGTTAGTTGGAACGCATTGGGTTGCATGCTGTCCCGTGATAACGTAGCTCCGAAGATCGGTGGCACGGTGGGATCACGTGGAACATACTCGCCTGCACTGCCGGCACCGGTTGCGAGGTCCACCTCACTATATGATCCGGTAATCGTTTCATCATCCGGCTCGTAAATGTACGTGATGGTCCTGAACGCAAGGCTTAAGTGTTGCCGCGGACCCTGCGCTTCACCTTCCCACTCAATCGCTTGCTCGGCTACCATCACTCCTTCCAACACTAAGCGTGATTGACTGGCACTGACATCGAGTACCAACTCGGCTGAGTCGAAGTAGGTTTCATCGATCACATCTTGCATCAACTGTGGGCTGGAGGGGCCGATCGGGCCAATGAATCCAAGCACCGCCACGGCTTCACCGACTTCCGGGGCAGAAAACTCATATTGCTC
>SLCI01000079.1 GCA_007125875.1 Kiritimatiellia bacterium
CGCGGCTGGTGGTTCGTCGAAACCCCGAATTACGTCCTCGTCTCGGATCTCTCCGGCGGTCGCCGATCTTTTGTGCAGCGCTTGCAAGAGGATCTCGAAGCCATGCGCGAAATTTTCGAACATCTCTTCCCGCCACGCCGAGCAATTGAGGCTGTCAGCTTGGTGCGCATATTCGGCGATGGAGAGGATTATGTGAATTATGTCGGCGCTGAAAACAAGTGGACCGGAGGGCTCTGGATGCCTTCTAAACGTGAACTGGTGATCCGCCCGTTCGAGTGGGGAAATGAACGGGAACGCCGCGAACAGATTGCCCGCATCGTGTACCACGAAGCGTGGCATCAATACGTGCATTACGCCTTCGACGGCCTGCAAACCTCACCTTGGTTCAACGAAGGGCTCGCGACGTTCTTCGAGGGCGCCGATATCCGACGCGGTGATCTACGCGTCAGCGAAGTGGAACGGTATGCCGATACGATTGATGCACTCGCTCGCGCCGAGGCAATCGACGTGCCACACCTCCTCCGATTGAGCTATGACCAGTTTTACGGGCGTGGCGACTATCCGGCTCAAAATCGGGCGGCGCATTATGCCAAAGCATGGGGACTCATCTATTACCTGATGAAAGCCGCACCGCTCGACTCGTCAAACAACTACGAAAAAATACTCGCCCGATACGCTGACGCACTTTGGGAAACGCGCGACGCTTCAGCCGCTACACGAGTAGCCTTCGACGGAGTCGATATGAATTCCTTTAACCAGCAGTTTGAAGCGTTTTGGCTTTCACCCCGGCTCAGGCACGGCGCCCAACGGAACAACGACTTATTGTGAGGTCAAACGCAATTAAGCGGCATCAAGAATGGTCAGCAAATCCAGCTCGATATCAAAATCGAGTACACTTTCACCCGCCAACACACTGCCTTGATCTATGAGAAAAACGCCGGGCATCTGCAACAGACTGCCACCTCTTGCACGAGGCGCATCGCGCAACTCACGACCCACCTGCCAGCCTTCACGCATCATCCTATAATCTAGCAAACGGCCTAACCGCATGTTGCGCAAGCCCGCCAGTCGATACAGTTGACGCGATTGATCTGCAAAGCGTGGCACATCATCCATACGAAAATGCTTAAACAGTTTTGCTGCCTCCGATTCCTCCGCCATATGTACAAAGGCAATCGCTACACCGCGCGCCTCGATTTTCTTGCGGGTAGCAGCCACATCACGCATCACGCGTCGGCAGAAAGGACAGCTAAGATGTCGGAGAAAGATCAGCATGACGGGTGCCGCCGCGGATAGCTCCGCAAATGACTGGTCATTTTGGGACCTATACTCGTTCAACACGCTAATGAATTCTTGTTTCGTTCCTATATTGCTCATGGTTTTTTCTCCTCTTGATGCCGCTGGTGTCGCAGAGGATACATCATCCTGACAGGTTAAACGCAGTCGATTTCCACCTGGTATTGATTCGTAAGGCGTTAGCGACTAGGGTTTAGGCGTAGTGCCGTAAGGAAGGAAGGTTTTCGATGCGATTCAAACTTTATGCCCTGACCACATCACTCATCTGCTCGCTACTCGGACCGGCCAGCGCCTCATCCGAGGAAATGCCCGATGCCCTGCACGTGCTTAAATCGCAGGGACATCCACTGGAATCAGCGGCAGATCTTGATCCCCTGCTCGACCGGATCGGCGATGCGCGTCTCGTCTTGTTGGGCGAAGCCTCGCACGGCACCTCAGAATTCTACACCTGGCGCGCCAAAATCGGTCAACGCCTGATCGAAGAAAAAGGATTCAACTTCGTCGTGGTCGAGGGCGATTGGGCTCAACTCTGGCGGCTTAACGCTTATGTAAAGCACCTCGACTCGCCGCACAACTCAGCAGAAGAAATCATGCAAACCTTCGATCGTTGGCCGATCTGGATGTGGGCTAATGAGGAAACCCGCGACCTGATCGAATGGATGCGTGCCTTCAATGCCGATCGCGAACCGGCCGATCGCGTCGGCTTCTACGGCATGGACGTGTACGGCGAAGACAACAGCCTGCAAGAACTCAAAACCGCGCTGGAAACCATGGACGTCGAGTGGGCGGAGGAGGCACTAGAAGCCTATCGCTGCCTCTCACGCTATGAATCCATGCAAGCCTACGTGCAAGCCGTCGCCCTCGGCGCTGCACCGTGCGCGGCCTTAGTCGAGCAAGCCCTTGAACACTGGCGGGTTCACTTGGCGGAAGCCGATGATGATACCCGTTATGAGGCGTTCCGTCTCAAAATGAATGCCAAGGTCGTCCAGAACGCCGAACGCCACTATCGCTTGATGGCCGCGCATGGCCCCGATTCATGGAACGCGCGCGTCGATCATTTCTATCGCGCCACCCGCGAGCTGCTCGACTGGTACGGCTACGGCGCGCGTGGTGTGGCGTGGGCCCATAACACACACATTGGCGACGCACGAGCCACCCGTATGGCGGCGGGCGGTCAGCGCAACATCGGACAAATCACCCGTCAAAATATGCCCCGCGAAGAAGTGGTCGCCGTCGGTTTCGGCACCCATCGCGGTACCGTTCAAGCAGGTCGCCAGTGGGGCGCTGAAATGCAGACCATGACGGTGCCACCCGGCATTCCGGGCAGTGCCGAAGATCTTATGCATCAAG
Source organism: Kiritimatiellia bacterium (assembly GCA_007125875.1). GTDB lineage: Bacteria > Verrucomicrobiota > Kiritimatiellia > SLAD01 > SLAD01 > SLAD01. The sequence continues at coordinate 2,647 of SLCI01000079.1, forward strand.
CTGGCTTCGATACCGTTCTCTTCATTTGGTCGCCTTCCGTCCGCTGGGCATCGTGGCTCACCACGCTCGGTCATCGCGCCATGGGTGTCGTCTACAATCCCGAAGTGGAACACCAAG
>SLCI01000142.1 GCA_007125875.1 Kiritimatiellia bacterium
CGATTACGGCATGCCCACAGGCCGACGTAAATAGGCCCGCACCCAGCCCCTGACCAATATCATCAGCGACTCTTCCTACCCACGGCACAAAGGCAAATAGGTTTTCGATCAAGTTGCGGCCGACATATAAAAAATTCACGGTAGCCATCACCCGCATCACATCGCGCACGATTCTCCACTGGGCTCGCACCACAGGACTCGTTTCGTACACCTTCATGATGCGAAAGATCATTGAGAAGTTGCGATAGAGCACAATCAGCAGATCGATGCTGTGATACGGACTTAGCGTGACGCCCAGCATCACGTCCCGTACGCTGCGGCGGATTTCGCGTTCGGCCTTACTCTTCAACTGAACCTGAGCCAACGGCAGTATCTCGCGTTCACTTTTCTCAATGATTAATTTCAGGTCTTCATTGAGGGGATGATGATTCAGCAGGGCATCCATTGCCTCCACTTCTTCGTTCAACTTTGAGCGGACATCAGAATGGATATTACGATTTCGTGCCAACCGACGTTGATAGCGGATCAGATAGGTCGCATAGCGCTTCATCTCACCATGTGTAGCCTCTGCCAGCGGTGGCAGGGTGGGGGGAATTAATGGTTTAGGATAGCGTTGGCTTTGCCGCAGCGCATAGAAGAGTCCGCCCAACAACGCCAAGCTCAGGACCGCCACGTATCCCCACGCCCAGGCCGGATTAAATTCATGTAGGAAAATGAAAATCCGGAATAACTCGAATAACACCAGAAAGGTTAGCAGGCCGCCAATCACCCATATGATGCGCGTGAAGGTGCGCCACACCTGACTCAGCACGTTCATCGCATGCCTCCGGAATGGGAAAGGACTTGGTCCCATAATTTCGCCGCGCACGCCCTTTTGCTGAGCAGCCCCCAGGCATCCGGTGCAGCGTCCTTGCGGATAAACGTGTAGGTGCCTGCATTGCCGCCCATTGCCTCGGGATGATTCAACAGAATGCCATCCAACTGCTTGGCCGAAAGCTTGGCCTGCGCCTCCGCAATACCGTCGCCCGTCTGGAGCGCGAATCCGATCAAGCATTGGTCGGCCCGGCGCTGGGCCGCCAACGTAGCCGCGATGTCCGGCGTGGCCGTCAATTCCAAGGCCCAATCGCCCGACTGCTTTGCTGCTTTCTCGGTCAGTTGCGTCTTGGGCCGATAATCCGCCACGGCAGCAGCAAAAATGACGATGTCCGCCTCAGCGAACGCATCCGTCGCAGCGGCTAACATCGATTCTGCGCTGACGACCCGCTGCACAGCAATGGCGGAACGACGCGGCAGAATGCTTTCGTCGACCGGGCCGGTGACGAAATCAACTTGCGCCCCGCGATCGGCCGCAACCTCCGCCAGCGCCCGTCCCATTCGGCCACTGCTGGCGTTGCCGATGTAACGTACCGGATCCAAATACTCGTGGGTTGGCCCGGACAAAATCAATACGCGCTTGCCGGCCAACGCATCGCGTGCCGCCAAATAGGTGGAAAGCTGCTCCAAGATGGCTCCAGGTTCAGCCATTCGACCCGCTCCCTCCATTCCGCAGGCCAAGACCCCCTCGTCGGGGCCGATCTGCATCCAGCCGCGCTCGTTCATCCGGACAGCATTATCCTGCACCGACTGCTGTTGCCACATTTCAACGTTCATCGCCGGGCAAAAGACACGGTGACAAGCAGGGGGCAGGGACAGCGCGCTCATGGACACAATCTCGTGTCCGGCACCTTCCGCGATGCAACTCATCATATTCGCCGTAGCAGGCATCAGGACGAACACATCGGCTTGCGTGGCCGGATAGAGATGGGGATAGAGTGCGTCGGACGATGCTTCAGATGGTTCTGGGAAGGATTCCGTCAGGACACGATTACCCGACACCGCAGCAAAGGTCAGCGGCGTGACGAAGCGACACGCAGACGCTGTCATCAGCACATGTACATCATGGCCCGCCTTACGTAGTTGACTCACCACTTCGACGGACTTATACGCTGCAATCCCGCCACAGACACCAATCAGAATAGTGGCGGGTCGCAAAGTATTAGAGGAAACACTCATGCCGATAATTTAGAAGGCTGCTGAACGAATAGCAATCTTTCAGGAACCCGATTAACGATCACGGGCGCAACCGTCATCCACCTCCTAACGGACGCGGCTACAGCCCACGTCATGTAGCTGCCGCCGTTAGGCGGTGGCTCTCGTCGGAGCTAACCGCTCTCTTTTTTCACTTCTTCAGCAACCGCAAGCTATTGATGCACACCAACACCGTTGAACCCTCATGGGCCAGCACGCCGATCGTGATCGGTACAATCCCGAAGGTGGCGGCACCGACCATGACGATAATGGTGCCCAGCGAAATCGTGATGTTCTGCCGAATCACGCGCCGCGCCCGCCGACTCAGTAGATAGGCCTCGTGCACGTTCTCGATCCGGTCGTTCATCAAGACCACGTCGCTCTGCTCGAGTGCCGCATCGCTGCCGCGCGCGCCCATCGCCACCGCCACATCGGCCGCGGCAAGCGATGGGGCATCGTTGATGCCGTCCCCAACCATCGCGACACGATCGCCGCCATCATGCAGCTGCTTGACTGCCTCGACCTTATCTTCCGGACTCAATCCCGCCCGAATCTCGATCTCGCCGAGCTTTTGCCCGACGGCCTCCGCTGCTTCGGCCCGATCTCCCGTCAGCATCACCACGCGCACACCTTTCGCCACCAACCGTTTCAGTACGCTGGCCGATTCCTCGCGGATTTGATCCTCCA
>SLCI01000048.1 GCA_007125875.1 Kiritimatiellia bacterium
CGCTTATCCGTTTTGCCGGTTGGTACGCTGCAAATTACCGCGCACCCGGCAGAAGCGTCCACACCTGAGGGCGGCACGGCTCATTTCGAGGTCGAATTCATCGGGCCTAATCCAGTGTTTCAATGGCTGCAGAATGGCCAACCGATTCCAGGCGGAACCAACGCACAACTCGCCCTGACCGGTCCTACTCTTGCCGATGACGGCGCAGCAATTGCCGTCATCCTGTCCAATGCGGTAAACACGGTGCAATCGGAGCCAGCGATGCTGACGGTTACACCGAGCCGACTGTATCAGCAGACGGTCTTGAGCCATTTACCGGATTATTGGTTCCCTCTTGACGGCACATTAGACAATTTCGGCACGCGCATTATTCAGCCTATCCGATCGGTCAGTGGTCGCCTACCCAACGCCGAAGATAATCTAGGAACTGCCGATTCGGCCTTTGAGTTTCCTGGTGGTTTCGACTTCATTGCACAGGATACCAGTATGATGAATCGATCCGGTTCATTCAGCATGCTCTTCCGCACGCCGAATGGGCCGTTTGATGGTCCCAACCGCCATGTCTTCCATTTTGGCGGCACGCCCGGTAATGGGAATGCGATGTTCGCCCGGTTCTCGCCCGGTGGCTTGTCTTTTGTCACGGGTTCAATCAGTACGCAATTAATCGACGGTACTCCTTTACTAGGCGCATGGTATTATTTTGCCGCTACATGGGATTTGGATCATGAGGATGGGCCGCGCGTGACGTGGTATTTAGGCCCACTTGATGAACCTCTTGAGAGCGGCGTGATCCACTTGAGTGCCAGCGATGAACTCGGTGCCGGTGACACCATGTTTTTCGGACACCGAAATGGTACGGAATGGGATAACGCCTTCCGCGCCGGATCAGGCCTACCTGGGACCATCGATGAGATTGCTTTTTGGTCGCGCGAATTGGCGTTAGACGAGGTTCAGCTACAGCACGCTTCGCATACCGTCCCCTACACGGGCCCCTCAATTATCGCGCAACCGCAGGATCAGATTGTGGATGCGTTTGAGCCCGCGATCTTCTCAGTCATGGCGGAAGGCATCGGTACGCTGACCTATCAATGGTTCTCCGATGGAATCGCGATTGCAACGGCGACAAATGCAACGCTTGAGATTCCTGCTGCAATCGTCGACATGGATCAGACCGAATATACCGTACGTGTTAGCGATGACTTTGGGTCAATCGACTCTGATATCGCGGCGCTCACCGTAATTCCACCCCCACCGGACCTAGCCGAATCTATCACCGCACTGGATCCCGACTACTGGTTCCGTTTTAATAATACCTTTGGAAATTCCGGCCGCGTCGCGGCGGCGGACTTCATTCCAAATGGTATTTTGTTTGGCGAAAATGCTTACGGGCAAGCCGAGAGTGCTGTCATTTTTGAAGATAGCAACGCATCGCTGGAGCAATCGGATCTGATTACATCAAGCGGCACACTTTCACTTCTTTTCCGTACCCCTGATGCTCCACTCCACACTGCGTATGTATTTGCACAGGGCACGGACACGACGGCAGGCAATGCCTTCAGCTTATCCTACCAGGAAGGCATCGGACTGGAGCTGCGTGTCGGGGATGGCAGCGCCGTACTTCATCCGGGTCCCCTCCCCTTATCGAGATGGTTCATGTTCACGATCACATGGGATCAAGCTCGGACGAGCGATGCAGTGCAGTGGTGGCTAGGACTGATTGGTGGAGACATGAACAGTGGCGCGCTGGATCTTAGCGAAACCGCCAACGTCGGTGACAGGGGAGCATGGACGCTCGGAAATGAACTCCCGGGTGGAGCTACGCCATGGCAAGCTTCGACCAACGGATCGACAAGTCCGGGCCGCATCGATGAAGTCGTGCTGTGGAGCAGCGAACTGTCACCGGCATCCGTATCCAATTTATTTACCAGTGCAGCGCTTGGTGGTCCCGCCGTTACCGTTATTAGCGGCGGTGATATCCGCAACGGAAACTTTAACGCTGATACAAGTGCGGAAGACCGCCGCACTTTTGCCCAGACGCCATTCTGGCGGAACATTGGTACGGGGACACAAGGCCAAGCAGCTTTTGCCACACGATCCAATCAAACCTTCGATGGCACGCGAAACGCGCAGCTCACTGATAACGACTCCATCGTGACAGGCATGGATACCGAATACATGCTATCAGAAGGCGATATTTTCGATCTACGTTATGTCTGGGATACCGGTTTTGAGTGGGGTCCCAACGGACGCATCAGTGTCACGCTATTCGTCACAGATACAGACAGCATTGATGGTGATCGCACCGTTTTGGCGACCTCTTTGTCTGCTGTGTCCTCGGTCAATGACTATGAACTTGTGCAGGATTCGGCATTCTATAAGGCATCTGCCACTGTGGCCGGCAAGCGTCTGTTTGTGGCGATAACCGGCGTGGATGGCAGCCCTGGTTCGACTGGTTTCGCGCGCATGGATAATTTCGAACTCATTGCGACCACACCAGGAATGGGCAGCCCCCAAACAATAGCTGCAGGCGCCAACTTGCTGAGAAGGACACCTACCATCATGGGTGCCCGCTTGACGACAGCCTCTCCAGACGAACCGGCAATAGAGCTTCAATTCGAAACGCAGCCAGGCAGAGCATATGTCATCCAATATAGCGATTGTCTGATACAAGACCCTTGGCGTGCTGCGCATACATTCACAGCGACTCATGCACTGCAGTCTTGGAGCGATCGTGGCGATTCGACGAAGGGACGACTTTCACCGTTCCACAGCGAGAGTGGCAACTTCCGGGTGTATCGCATCATTGAACAATCCTATGAATAAAAGATCATCGAAAGGACAGAGGGTTACCAACATGAAAAGATTAGGCATTTTTGCTCTGTGCCTCTTCACTAGTTTTAGCTTCATAAACAAAGCGACTAGCGATGTATATACTGAATTGGATTTGAGCTACTTGACCGTGGAAACACTGCCACCTCCCGGTATGGTGGCCGACGCTGCGATCAATGCGTTGCCCCGCTCTCTGTCCGAAATGCAGGAATACGAAAGGCGGTTGAGAGCTTCCGCTCTCGTCCCACGACTCGAATTGCAGTATCGCCAAACAGAAACAGGTGAACGACGTTTTGATCATGTGGAACGTGTGACCACCCGCAGCGTAAGTTCGTATAATTTAACAGAAGCTGACGAAATGCGCATCAGCGCGCAGCCTAACGACAGCTTTATTCAGGAACGCTCAACTGAGCGCTTCGCAAATCAGCGCTTCACCGAACGGCAACCGATCACGGTGTTGGCGCTTGATGATGAGGAAGTGACGCGGGACATGTATCAGATTCAAGTGAATTGGCGTCTGCAGGATATTATTTATCACCCAGCGGAGCTCCGCGTACCTGATGTAAACCGAATGATCTCACATCACCGAAATCAAAAGGTAGAGAAAATAGTGCCTCTTTACAGGGCATTTATTAATTCCGTGCGGCAAATGGAAAACAATCCCACCAGCCGTCAGGCAAGGGAAACAGTAGGTGACCGCTTGCTGGTGCTCGACATGCTCACAGATGATTTCATTAGCAGTTACGCCATTCGGCGCTTTGGCGAATTACGCACTATGGCCGACTGATTTAACGAAGAATCCAATATGATCCCTCGTCTCTCACCAACCGATCGCATACTTTCGAATGATCTAAGCCAATCAGGAGCCCTTCCTATGAAACGGTATACTTCTACATTGTTTCTACTCGCTTGCCTCTTATTCGCAACAGCGCCGGCACTCCATGCCAGCGAACGACAAGTCGACATGAGTTATCTCTCCGTCAACACGTTACCGCCGCCGCGCATGGTCGTGGAAGCATCGCTCGATGCCCTACCCCGCTCATTATCTGAACTACAGGAATTTGAGCGGCGTATTCGTCTTTCCGCTGCGGCACCACGCGTAGAGGTTCGCTATCAGCAACGCGAGTCGGCCGCTCGTCGTTTTGATCAGGTGGAACGCATTACAACCCGCGAGACCCGATCACATAATGTCAGCGAGACTTCTCAAAGTCGCGTGAGCGCCGATCCGGAAGATACATTCGTACGCGATAGTAGCAGTGATCGATTTTCGTCGACCTCTTTTGTCGAACGCAATCCCCGCACTGCGCTCGCACTGGATGATGAGGAAGTAACGCGGCACAGCATTGAGCTTCGGGCTGTCTGGCAGTTAAGCGATCTGGTTTTCCATCGAGCCGAGTTGCGGACAACGCAAGCCAACCGGATAGTCGCTCGCCACCGTGTTCGACAAATCGAGAACGTCGTACCGCTCTATAGAGCCTTTATCAATGCCGTTCGCAGATTAGAGGAGGATCCAACTAATCGCCAAGCTCGCGAAACGGTTGCCGATCGGCTCGTGGTGCTCGATATCATGACGGATAATTTTGTCAGCCGTTACGCGAAAGCTCGCTATGCAGAGCTCGAGCGCCAAGCAACGGTCGTGCCTCTAGGGCCAATGTAGACAAGCAAAGCTGGAATGAGCATGATGTTGATCTTGTGAAGATCGACTTAAAATACGCCCTACTACCTCTCCTGCTACTGTGCACGTTGCTCACCGCTGCAGCCACAGAACATGCTGCTGAGTTTAGGGACAGTCTACGTGAAGCAGTCGAGATAGCGCGTGAAGGCGATACGCGCCGCGCGACACGGATCGCTGGACACAGTGTGCGTGAATGGCAAGGTCATGAGAATGAGTATTATGCGCGCTTTGTTCTAGCCGTGATATTGCAATATACGGGCGACTTGGAAGATGCGTTTGCTCAGCTCCTCACGGTAGCAGATCACTATGACCGACTTCGTGATCAGGCTACTGAACGTCAAGTCGCCATCGTCCGATTAATGATGTCGCCCGAACGCGAAGATGGCAAACATCCCGGACGGCGATCGCGCCGGCGCGTGGTACGAATGCTTGAATCGATTTTGATGAATGATCCCTTGGGCGTAGCCGCTGCTTCGGTTCATTATCATCTCGGTCTGTATTATGAACAGGCAGGCCGGATTGAATTAGCGAGATACTATTATGAGTCGGCAGCGGATCGAGCACAAGTCGCGGAATGGTACGACCGAGCCTTCTTTGGTACAGGACGGATCAGCTATCACGAAGCGCAAGCATCACCCAATGATATGTCGCTTGCGATTCAATCGTATGATCTCCTGGTTCGCTATCTAGAGAATCCTTACACAGAGATCTACCGTGTAGTAGCCACACAAATGGCCAATCGGATGGTTGAGCAGATTCATGAAAGCGCCTTTGAAAATGCTCGCTTCTATGATAACCGGCGTCACCCCCCCCGAACACGGATCGAGGCATTTCGGAACTTCATTAGCAATTATCCTAATGCCCCGCAAGCCGAGCAAGCGCAACTGCGCATTGAGGTGCTAAAGGCACAATTTGCTGAGGAACTTGGACTTCCTTGATTAATTACCTTCTATCGGATCTTTACTGGACGATTCGAAAGAAGCTATGCAACGCGTTATTCGTCATTGTAGACCAAGCCGTCCGGTTGGTGGCCGTGAAAGCCGCCTGGCTCGTCCAAGGTCCCAATAAGGTATTGGCGGCTTGCACTTGGTACTGTGCATTCGTGCGTAGAAAACCGACGTCGAGCAAAGTTAGTCCGCTGGTGATGATCGCTAGATCCTGAATCTGTGGCAGCCGATCAATGAAGATCTCGTCAAACTGAAATTGTAGCGTTTGGGTGCCGAATCGTCCCAACGAAAGGCTGATATAATGGACATTTGTTAGCGCAGTGTGAAAATCTTCTGCGCTTCCGGCATCGGTGGACCATCCTCCATCTTCATAACTTGTCAGTGCCGCACCCACAGTATGCCAAATCCCTGTCGCTACTTTAGGAAACTCAAACGCACGACGATAAATGGCTTCTCCGCCTGCCCAGCTGAGATCTACACTAAAAAATGGGGGCGTACTGGTAGCAGCGGCTTCAGAGAACGAATACCGAAAACGAAAACCGATCAATTCCGCATTCGCATTGACCAAATTTCCAGTGAATACACCTCCACTGGCATGGGGCGCATTACTCAACACCACATTGTCGGGAAAAGGCACTTCACCAATATCGAAAAAGGTGACTTGAGCCACATGCCCAGTGAATGTCCACTCCGCGGCTAATAGCGGACCCGCAAGCGATGCGTCCCATCCATTAGCGCCCGACTCAAAATTCTCGGTCCGCCATACCTCCGCACTCATAACGGATGGCCATACAAGAAGCAGTAATAAATGGAGGCGAGAGATCACGCCACTTCGGTCGACTTCAGTCGATAAAGGTAGGTATTCCGAAACCTCAGCAATAACGCCATCCCGAAGAGCAAGAACAAGGCGGTATTCGCTTCAGGAATCAAAGGTGGATCAGGTATCTCGCCAGTCCATGTCGTGACATTATCTAAATAAAAGGTCTGCGAGCTGGTACCGCTACGAGTAAGCTGAACATCAAGCTGGTTTACGCTGGTCAAAGCGCTATCAAAGGCAGGTGCAGATGATCCCACCCACCCAAAATCATAGCTCAAGAACACGGAAAACGGAGTCCACGTGTTAAGCGACATTGAGCCAAGTGAAAATTGATAAAAGAACGTGTCAGAACCACTGTTTAGGCGCAGCATGACATCAGAAGGCAACGCATTGACTGCAAATAGATCGAAACTAATCCCGGTGATTCCTTGCGCACCAAACGAAGTATAATCACCTACAAAGTTGCCACCGGTATTGATGCGGAAAGCGTCCGTTTGCGAGATCGGAAACGATTGCGAGTCGAAAGACCCCTGCATCGCACCACTGGGTGGGGAGCCCACACCGAATTGGTGACTGACTGACATAATGCCGTCGCGACCTGCCCAACCATTCGGCCCCGACTCAAAATCCTCGACGTACACCAGCACTGCGCTGTGCGCTGACATCATTGCAAACAACATCAGCAGCGCCAGGACGGACGGTATTCGTATGTGTGATTTCGTTTTCAACTTAAAAGGTCACTTTTGTGTCACTACCACGCCGGATGTAATAGAACGCTTGTCCGGGTGTAAGCATGAGCGTCGTGGATCTTTGAGTTTGTGTGTCGTACCAGCTGTTGTTGCCCAAACGAATCAGTCGTCGCCAACTGCCATTGGAATTCAACAGGTGGATCTGATCCGCTTGATTTTCATCAAAATTCCCAATCGGAGAGGCACTAGCAAACGCCGTCGCGACCGGAAGATTTCGACCCTCGGAGAAGCCGAGGATGTTGAAGCCCACCCTGATGTCCTGTTCTTTCGATCCACCATTGCCAACACGCCCGGCGGTGGCAGGAAACACGGTCCCCCCTGGATTCAGCACCAGCATTCCCTGTCCCGGCTCCAGCGTGACTCCACTGGGCGACCAGACCCCAGCATTCAACGTCAAAGTGGTCCATGTCGGCTGGGCGCCAGCGCCCATGACATAGATCTGTGTGCCGTTCGGAAGGGCAGCGGCTAGTTCATTACCGTATTGCCCGCTGAAATTACGATCACTCTCCAATGGAGGCGACTGCATCGACACGCCAGCAGGAAAGACAGGACGGATCACGCCCCATAAGCCGCTTGTCCCCGGAGTCAGCCCCTGCGGCACCACTTGGAAGAATCGACGCGCGCCCGATGCGGCAACCTGTTCACTCATCGGGTCGCCGGTACCGGTCATGTTCGCCTGCAGCAGCGTCCAGTTCATGCCTGGTCCGACGGAGTCGTCTGAATAGTATAAATCGTACACAACCCCATTGGCCGACTCCCATGTTAACTCCCCAGCGATTCCTGTGACGGATACTTCGCTGATTGGTGACCAGTCAGCGAGGGACGGTGGCGGTGTCGAAGAGCCTTCGTTCGGCTCACCGGCATTACCCACAAAAATGATGAATGTGATGGTTGTGCTGAGCAAATTATCGTCCGTTGCGGTGACTTGAATTGGATAAGCGCCCTGATCCCCCTCCTGCGGTATCCAGGAATAGGTGCGTGTACGGGCGCCGGCGCCAGCGATGTCCCCAAAGGTCATACCCGGTGGCAGCGTGCTATGGGCCATCGATGGCTCGTCACACTGCAGTGATGGCCGCTGCGCCGTCACAGACAGGCTCAACGAGCCGCCGACATTAACGGTGCGGTGGCCGGGGGATGTCATCGCTGGAGCAACGGTCGGGTCACAGAAGTCAGCCACCTCGACGCGAATCTCTGTATCCGTGGCAATCAGTTCGAGCTCATACGTCGTCAGGCCTACCATGACGGTCCGGATGGTTCCGCCTTCCGCAAATTGCCACGTCCCGCTGGACAAGCCCGCCGCGGCCGTTACCAGCGGATAGCTGGCACCATCCGTCAGTGAGGTGGCGGCTGAGGTGTCGAGGGCTACATGAATGGTGCCACTGACGTCCGCCGCTTTGGTCACAGCAAGCTGATCGGCGCCGTTCTCATTCAAATCGAGCATGAACATTGCGCCGTTTGCAAGGGTCAGCGCCGAGGCGGGGCCATCGTCTTGTTGCTGCAGGTGGAACGTATTGATCGCCCCGTCGGTCATATCGAATACGCGTCCACCGAGATTCAATGTTGCGCCTTCCGTGCCGGCGCCTGTGTTTCCGGCAAACACGGTACCTGCCACACCGGGTTGAACGGCAAATACGCCCGATCCTGTAACCGTGATTGCCGTGTTATCCAACGCGCCGTCTTCGATCAATCGCAAGGTACCGGATGAGACCGTGGTGGGTCCGGTATAGGTATTGACGCCACCGAGCGAGGTAACGCCACCGCCTGTAGTGTTGATGGCTAATCCTACCGTGGATCCCGTTGCACCGTCTGAAATAATCCCGTTAATGCGTGTTCCGCCAGAGCCTGTTCCGTTTAACGTCATGATCGTGAGCGCAGAATCCTCGACCGATGCCCAGCCGCGGTTGAAGGTCAGCAAGCTGCTCGAGTTATTGGCAATATTCAAACTGGTACTGGCCCGCATCTGAACCCGCTGGGCTTCTGTGCCTAGCGTGCCGAAAATGACGGCACCCGCGCCATTTTCGACCGTGATGCCTCCGGCGCCTACAATTAGACCAGCGTCATTCGTACTGATCGACAAACCGCGATTAATTTGTGTTGTGCCAGAAGAACGGAACGTCAAAGAGTTATATTCACGGTTACCGGCGTTCATGTGCGCCGTCTGTGCAGACACATTCAAGGTATCCATGTTAAATATGATGTCATCGTTCTCACTGGGAGCGAAGGCAGGGATTACCTGAATCAAGGGATGCACCGACCAATTGGCGGGGCGACCAACGGACTGGTTGGCCGGTTCCGCATTACTCCAATAAAAGGTTGAGGGCACGTCACCCTCCAACTCCTGCGTCAACCAGACCTGACCACCGTTGCCAACAGGCCGGTAGTCGATGGCCCAACCTGACGGAATAGAGCTGGCGGAGAAGATTTGTACTGCTCCGGCCCGATCACCCGCATGATCAATCAGAAGGTATTCACTTCCGACTTGTGGTGACCCTGAAATCGTCACCCCCCCGCCATTGATCACCAGATCGTCTTCAAGGGCCAGGGTCTCACCCAGCACCATAAACAGCTCGCTGCCGGGCTCGAATGTGAGGATTTGGTCAATCGTTCCGTCGCCGCTGATGGTTCCTCCGCTTTGGACGGTCACGGCGGAATCAATCAACTGTCCCTCGATTCGCAGATGCCCGGATTGCACGATCGTGTCGCCCGAATGTGTATGGGGGAAATTTGCCGAAGTTGGCCCCAGCGTAGTTACGCCCGTGCCGATGCGGTTAATGGTCAAGGCCAATGTCCTACCAGCATCACGTAGGCGCTCAAAGGTAACCCCACCCGATCCGGAGCCCGTCACCGTAATCGTCGTCATGGTTTCCGCAGGCACAGAGTCATGCGGGGCGAATTGGTGATAAAATAGTAGGTCACTACTAGAATTGTTCTCAATCGAGAAGCTGCTCGCGGCGCGCACGAAAACGCGTTGATTGTTGCGACCAATAGTCACCGGACCCGCACCGCTCTCCAGCGTGATCCCGCCCGCGCCGACTATTAACTCACTGCTATCGGATGCGTGTGTAAATCCTGCCCGATCAATCTGGGTAGAACCGCTGCTACGGAAGGTTATGGAGTTGTAGCTCCGATTACCCGTTGCCAAATGAGGGGTGCTCGAATCAACCCCATCTATATTGAACAATACGTCATCATCCGCTCCCGGAACAACCGTTGACTCCTGTGTTCCCGCTGTATCGATGGACCAGTTCTCGGCCCAATCAACTCGTTTGTTGGACTGGCTGTCGTTGTAGTAATAGTTCGACTGCCTCAGCCAGATTTCTCCACTCCTGAGGTCAAGCGACCAGCCTGCGGGTGCCCCGCTGAGCTCGAAACCGGAGGCCGATCCGGAGAGCGCACCGCTATACGACACCAGCAGGTATTCCTGACCGGATTGAGGCGTGCCCGAGACGATGATCGTGCCGCCATCATTAATCAGATCGCCCACAATATTCAGCTCATCGCCCGGCGCCACAATCAGCTCACTGCCGGATTCGAA
>SLCI01000220.1 GCA_007125875.1 Kiritimatiellia bacterium
ACACCTCCATCATTAACTCGCCGTGCTGCAGCGTGTCATAGGCGGTGGCGGCCGTCAGCGTGATGACACCGAGCAAGAAGCTGAAGATCACGGCCGAGGTCAGGTTCATTCCCACCAGTAATCCGCCGATAATCGTGACTAGGCTGCGACTGGTGCCTGGCCACATGGCGATGCACTGCATGAACCCGATGAATAGCGCGTGTTTCCAGGTCAGATCCTCGACGGATAGGCCTGGGCGATCGGGCTGTCCTTTCGGAGAACGCGCCATCCAGAGAATGACAATGCCGCCCACAAACCAGGAAAAGACGATTGCCCACAAGTTGAATAGATATGCCTTGATCTGCTCATGAAAGAGCAGGCCAATCACAGCAGCGGGCAGAAAGGCCACACCGATATTGATAGCGAGACGCAGTCCGCGCGGATCACGGCCAAGCAGACCATTCAACATCCGACGCATGTACGGGAAGTAGAGCGTGAGCACCGCCAAAATTGCTCCGGCCTGAATGCTGATGGAGTAGGCATCGGCAGCTTGTTTGGTCTCTTCGGTTTGCCCAATGCCCATCGCGCGCTGTGTCAAAATTAAGTGACCCGTTGAGCTGACCGGCAAATATTCCGTGAACCCTTCGACGGCGCCGAGCACGAAGGCTTGCCAGAAGGTCATGTGAACGGGTTCGTCGACGTATTCTTGCGTCGGGGCATCCGCCGCCGAACTGGAGGCCGCAAAGGTGAGCAGTAATGTGAGAATCAGTAGGCTATTGGTCAGGTATTTCATGCGCTGTGTGTTGGTTAAATGATTTTGAATTTTGGGAGGTCCTGAATGTCGACCATGCCGACCAGTACGCCGTTGTCATCGACGATGATCAGGTCATCAATCTGATGATCTCGGAACTGGGCCAGGACATCCACGGCGAGTTGATTTTGGTTTAATGTGATCGGGTTCGGCGTCATGACTTCGTCAATGATTCGTTGGGGCAGGGGCGTCTCGTCCTTCAAATGGCGGCGCAGGTCGCCATCGGTGAAGATTCCCAGCACGCGTTCACTGTCATCGACAATAACGACCGATCCCGATCGCGCCTCGGTCATCGCCAGCAGGGCATCATCAACGCGACCCCCCGCAGGCACACGAGCCACGCGTTGGCCGACTCGCATAATGTCGCGAATCTGAAGGAGCAGGGCGCGACCAATCGCTCCGCCCGGATGCAGCTTTGCGTAGTCATCGCGCGAGAACCCTCGCGCCTCCAACAATACCATCGCCAATGCGTCCCCGACGGCTAGAGACGCGGTGGTGCTGCTGGTGGGCGATATGTTGAGCGGGCAGGCTTCCCGATCAACATAGACTGAGATGACGGCATCACTATTCTTGGCTAGCGGACTTGTTTCATCACCAGTGATGGAAATCAATTTGATGTTATTTCGGCGAATCAGTGGCAACAGATTAATCAGTTCATCCGAAGCGCCCGTATAACTGAGCGCGAGGACGACATCTTGATTGGAGAGAATGCCGAGATCGCCATGCATCGCCTCAGCAGGATGCAACACGACCGCGGGCGTGCCCGTGCTCGTCAGGGTCGCGGCGATCTTCTGGCCAATATTGAAGCTTTTGCCAACACCCGTAACCACTACTTTGCCGTTGTTCTTCTGCGCGTCAAGGATCAGCTCCAGCGCATTGCCAAAACCGTCGCCAATTCGGTCGCGGACCTGTTGAAGGCCCTCGATCTCAATATCGATGATATCGCGTGCTTTGTTGATAAAATCCATCCGGTCTCCCATAGAAATTAGCGTGGAGAGGCTAATGGAAACCGCTGGCGAGGTCAAAGAAAAGCCGGATTGCTTTCGGCGGAGACTTGAAAACATCTATCTCTCGGCGCATGCTATAGGAAAGCGATCAATGAATGCGGAGGAAGAACACGATGGCAGGAAATGCACGCTTCAAAGCTGTGATTACGTTGCTACTGGTCACTGGACTAGGACCTCAGAGTGGGGTGTTGGCGGGCGAGGAAGATCCTTTTGCGGAGGCGCGTGAGCGGATGGTACGGGAAACGATAGAACTGCGCGATGTCAGCGATCCCGCCACACTACGCGCCATGCGTGCGGTGCTGCGCCATGAATTCGTCGATCCTGCGATGATTCGGCAAGCGTATGCTGATCGTCCCTTGCCGATTGGCTATGGCCAAACCATTTCTCAACCCTACATCGTGGCCTTTATGACCGAGCTGCTCCAAGTGGGGCCCGGTGACGTGGCGTTGGAAATCGGCGCGGGTTCCGGCTATCAGGCAGCCGTTTTGGCGGAAATTGTCGATAAAGTGTACACGATCGAAATCGTACCTCAATTGGCGGAGCTCTCGACTGAGCGGATGGAGCGGTTGGGGTATGACAATGTGACGGTGAAAGAGGGTGATGGTTACTTCGGTTGGGAAGAGCACGCGCCTTTTGATGCGATTATCGTGACCGCTGCCGCCACACATATCCCGCCGCCATTGGTGGAGCAACTGAGACCGGGTGCGCGTATGGTTATTCCGGTTGGCCCGCCTATGCAGGTCCAGACGCTCATGCTGGTAGAGAAGGATGAAGAAGGCCAAGTTCGTCAGCGTAGTTTGATGCCGGTTCGATTCGTGCCGTTGACGGGTGAACGGTGATTACACTGACCGCCACGGGTGGCCGGAGCACTGCTCCGATTCGGATCATCTTTAGGCGTCTATGAAGCCTTCCACTCGATTCATGCTGCCTGCGCTCTTCGTCGTGAGCGCGGTTGCGATTGCGTATCAGATCGTGCTGATGCGGGTCTGGTCGATTGCACAATGGCATCACTTTGCCTACATGATTATCAGTATCGCGATGCTCGGTTTCGGAGCGGCGGGCACGATACTGACTCTATTGCGTGAGCCTTTGCGTGGTCGCGAAGCGGCCGGCTTTCGCTACAGCGTGTTGGCTTTCATGGTCAGCTTGCCACTCTGCTATATCGCGGTTCAGCAGATTCCCTTTGAGACGTTTCATTTGATCACGCAAGGCGATCAGTGGGGTTGGCTGTTTCTGCTGTATCTGTTGATGGCTATACCCTTTGTGCTCGCTTCGGCGTGTACCACGTTTGCGTTGTTTCTGTGGCCGGACCGGGTGGGGCGTGTTTACGCGATTGACTTGCTGGGCTCGGGGTCGGGTGCCGCGTTAGTTGTGGGCCTGCTGTTCTGGTTTTCACCGGCTCAGCTGGCGTACGGCTTGGCGATTCCAGTCGGGATCATGGCACTGCTGCAGATGATGGATGGCAGCCGTCGTTACCAAGTATTAGCAGTGACATTGATTATGATCGGTGCCATCAGTGTGGCGGTACAAGGCATCGTACCGATTCAAGTCTCCGACTATAAGGTGCTGTCCTACACCTTACAGTTTCCCGATGCGAAGGTGGTGGCCGTGCGACATAGCCCGCTGTCGGAGGCGACGTTGGTGACCTCTCGTCAGATTCGCGAAACGCCTGGACAATTGGGCAACTATCCATTCGCTGAGGCAGGCCCTCTGCCGGAACAAGCCGGTATCTTTTTTGATGGAGGTGCCGTATCGGTGGTGAATCGGTTTGATGGTGATTTGAGCCGTTTACGTTTTCTGGAGCACGTCCCGCCTTCTGTCGCCTATCGTGTGGTGCATAACCCCGAGGTACTGGTGATCGGTGCGGGCGGCGGCACCGACGTGCTGATGGCCCTCTATCATGGCGCGCCGGAAGTGACGGCCGCGGAAGTCGATCCTTCGGTCTGGCCGCTGATCGAAGCGGAGTTGGCGACCTTCTCGGGTTATCTTTACGAGCGTCCGGACGTCCGGACTGTATTGGCCGAAGGACGCGGATTACTGAGACGCGAGGGGCGGCGTTACGATGTCATCCAGATTGCACTATTGGATGCCTTTAATGCGGCGGCTTCGGGCGTGTACGCACTCAGCGAAAGTTATCTCTACACGCGCGAAGCGATTCAGCTCTATTACGAACATCTGAAGCCAGGTGGCGTGCTTTCGATAACGCGTTGGCTAAAGACGCCACCGCGTGATGCGATTAAAATGCTGGCCACCTATATTGAGGCCTTGGAGGCGAGCGGTATTGAGAAGCCCGGCGATCATATTGCATTCATACGCAGTTGGAACGCGGCCACGCTTTTGCTTAGTCGGGATCCATGGACGGATGATCAAATTGATGCGATCCGTGATTTCGCGGCTACCCGTCACTTTGATATCGACTGGATTCCGGGCTTGCAGACCGATGAGGTCAACCAATTCACCATCCTGGAAACACCGATCTATTTCGAGGCGGCGCTTGCTTTGTTATCCCCGGAGCGCGAACAGTTTTATCGCGATTATCTATTTCAGGTTCGTCCAGCCACCGATGATCGGCCGCACTTCTTTCAGTTTTTCAAGCTCGATACCCTGCCTCGCCTGATCCGCGACATGGGCCACACCTGGGTGCCTTTTGTCGAGTGGGGTTACATCGCCCTTTGGGCGACCATCCTGCAGGGCGTGCTAGCGAGTCTGTTGCTGATTGTGGTGCCCGCGATTTTGCTGCATCGCCGCGCGGCGACAGGCGGCCGAGGTCGCTGGGTGCTGGCCTACTTTTGTGCACTGGGCTTGGCCTTTATGTTCCTGGAAATTGCTTTTATTCAAAAGCTGATGCTGTTTTTGACCTATCCGATTTACGCCGTGGCCGTTGTGCTGGCTTCCTTCCTGATTTTCTCGGGAATCGGTAGTCTGGCGGCTGATACGTTGCTGCGCCGGTATTCGAGTAATGGAGTGTGGTTTCACTTGCCGCTAATCGCAGTGCTCCTAATCGGTGTTTTCGCCGTTTTCTATACGTTAACGCTGCCGATGATCTTCGATACGTTGGCAGGAGCACCTGATCTCGTCCGGATTAGCTTGTCGTTGCTGTTGGTGGCACCGCTAGCATTCTGTATGGGGATTCCGTTGCCTTGTGGGTTGCAATGCGTCAGTCGTCATTTCCCTGCCATGGTCCCATGGGCATGGGCGATCAATGGGGTGGCGTCCGTATTGGGCGCGGCACTGGCGACCTTGCTGGCCATCCATGTGGGCTTTCGACAACTGGTTTGGTACGCGGCGTTGATTTATGTGGCATCGCTCTACGCCTACTGGGCACTCGCACGGAATCAGGCAGATGCTTCGTAATACCTTTGTCCATTTGCCCGGGGTGGGGGAGAAGACCGAGCGGCAATTGTGGCAAGCGAATTGTCATAACTGGGACGAGCTGTTGGCCGTAGAGTCTACTTCGTTGCCAGCGGGCTTGCGCAAGGCACAAGCGATTGATCTGTTGCAGGAGTCGCTGGATCATTATCAAGCGGGGCGCTGGCGTTATTTTGAGCGCTGCTTGCCGGGCGGCGTCAAATGGCGCGCCTTTGATCCCCGCCGCGGCCCGACACTGTATGTCGATATCGAAACCAATGGTTATGACAACGCGATCACGGTGCTGGGGATATACGACGGGACTCAGTTTGAAGCCTATGTGGCCGATGAAAATCTTGAGGAGGCGCTGGAGCGATTGGAGTCGGCGGCGACCATTATCACCTATAACGGCAGTGGATTCGATATGCCGATTATTCGACAGCGCTTCCCGTATCACTTGTTTAACCACGTGCACATCGATCTGATGTGGCCTCTGCGCAAGTTGGGATTCCGGGGCGGACTCAAGCGCATTGAGCGCGCATTGGGGTTAAGTCGCAGTGAAGAGACGGAGCAGATGGATGGCATGGACGCGGTGTATCTGTGGCGCGCGTACCAGCGGGGCAGCCAAGAGGCGAAACAGCTACTGCTGAAATACAATGAAGAGGACGTGCGGAACCTAGAGCCGTTGATGGAATGGGTTTACCGCGAGTTAACCCAACAACTCGAATTTACTCTTCGGGGATAACCACGTCAGCGGTCTCATCCAAAAGAGAGTTTATCAGATCGAGATCGATCGTCTCGGGCGGATCCCAATCTTCGGCTGTTTCGGGTAGAAACTCATCGAGCAACTCTTCGGGTGAGAGGGCAGGCACTACGCCGCGAGCTTCCATCTGATTGATCAGTTCGCGTAAGTCGTTCAGCTCAGTGGCGGCCATTTCCAGGTCGGCTTCACGTTGCCGCACAGTAAAGGTGGTCAACACCGCCCACACCACGGCGAGTGCCGCGACCATAGCCATCAGCGCGGCTATCGCTTTCCAATGACCACTCCGCAAACGCGACGGAGACCGCATCGACGGAGGCGCTGGCACATCTGGGTTCATATCATTCATAAGCGGCCGAAAAATAGCATTATACGGCCCGCTTTGCCAATCTCAAAGGAGGCTGGGCGCGGAGGCAAACCAGGGGCATTCAGTTCTCCGCAAGGAATTTCTAATGAACGATTTAGACCCCATGTGGAGGGCGGAGCTCTGCGACGCCGCGATCTTGCATGGGCAAATGCAAACTCTTGTGCGGCCTCCGGTCTCGCGGAGCTCGCCCCTCCACACGCGAGTCAAAGCATAATGGTCATATTGAAGGGCGGAGCTCTGCGACGCCGAGATACTACGCAAGATTCATGTCGGTGGCACTAAGGACAGGGATGGCCTTGCTCCGATGGGGACATGGGCATTCCTGTCCATGTCCGAGCTTTCCCCGGACGGCGACTCTGTTTGTAGGGACGCCGTCAGGCGTTTCTGAACTTGTCTGACTCTTCAGGCCTGTAGATCGAAGCGGTCCGCGTTCATGACCTTCGTCCAAGCGGCCACAAAGTCCTGCACCATCTTCTCTTTACTGTCGTCCTGTGCGTAAACCTCCGCATAAGCACGTAGGATGGAATTGGAGCCGAATACGAGATCAACCCGTGTGGCGGTCCATTTTACTTCATCCATTTCGCGATTGCGGATTTCGTATACGTTTTCGCCGGCGGGCTTCCACGTATACTGCATATCGGTCAGATTGACGAAGAAGTCATTCGTTAACGCGCCCGGCTGATCGGTAAAGACCCCGTGTTGCGAACCGCCGTGATTGGTGCCGATTACGCGCATACCACCGACCAAAACCGTCATCTCATGAGCCGTTAAACCCATCAACTGCGTGCGGTCTAGCAGGAGCTCTTCCGGTGTCACGGCGTAGTCCTTTTTGACCCAATTGCGATAGCCATCAGCGAGCGGCTCGAGCACCGCGAACGATTCCGCATCCGTCTGCTCGTCTGTGGCATCACCGCGACCGGGCGAAAAGGGTACGACTACATCTACGCCTGCCGCCTTGGCTGCTTGTTCAATGCCCACATTACCGGCCAGCACGATCACATCCGCCAGGCTAGCGCCACTTTCGGCCGCGATCGGTTCGAGCACGGATAATACGCGGGCGAGGCGTTCCGGCTCGTTACCCGCCCAGTCCTTTTGCGGGGCAAGCCGAATGCGCGCGCCATTGGCCCCACCGCGTTTATCGGAGTCACGGTAGGTGCGGGCACTATCCCATGCCGTCGCAACCATTTCGCTGACACTCAGACCACTGGCGGCGATTAGCTGTTTCACGGCATCTACATCGTAGTCCGTATTGCCTGCGGGTACTGGATCCTGCCAAATCAGCTCCTCCGCCGGAACGTCGGGACCGATGTAGCGGGCTTTGGGCCCCATGTCGCGATGCGTCAGTTTAAACCAAGCGCGCGCAAAGACGTCTGCGAAGTAGTCGGGATCTTTGTAGAAGCGGTCCGAAATCTTGCGATATTCCGGATCCATCTTCATCGCCATATCGGCGTCCGTCATGATTGGATTGCGGCGGATGGAAGGATCCTCCGCATCGACCGGCTTATCCTCTTCTTTGATGTCAATGGGTTCCCACTGCCACGCGCCAGCAGGGCTCTTCTTCAACTCCCATTCATGGTTGAGCAGTAGATGGAAATAGCCATTGTCCCACTTGGTGGGATGGGTCGTCCATGCGCCCTCCAAGCCGCTGGAAACCGTATCGCTCCCTATTCCTCGCTTGGTTTTGTTCAACCAACCGAAGCCTTGATCCTCGATTTCGGCCCCTTCGGGTTCTGGTCCAAGCAGCTCGACGTCGCCGTTGCCATGACATTTACCGACGGTATGGCCGCCTGCGGTTAAGGCGACGGTTTCTTCGTCATTCATGGCCATCCGGGCAAAAGTTTCCCGTACATCGTGCGCCGTCTTCAGCGGATCGGGGTTCCCGTCGACGCCCTCGGGATTGACGTAGATCAAGCCCATCATGACGGCGGCGAGCGGATTTTCCAGCTCGCGATCACCTGTATAGCGGCTCTCGGGGTTATCTGTGGGGGCGAGCCATTCCTTTTCCGAGCCCCAATAAGTATCTTTTTCTGGGTGCCAGATGTCTTCGCGGCCGAACGCGAATCCGAAGGTTTTGAGTCCCATCGATTCGTACGCGATTGTACCGGCGTAGGCCAACAGATCCGCCCAGCTCAGTTTGTTGCCGTATTTCTTTTTGATCGGCCACAGCAAACGACGCGCTTTATCCAGATTCACGTTGTCCGGCCAAGAGTTGAGTGGGGCAAACCGGAGATTACCGGTGCCCGCACCGCCACGTCCGTCAGCGATGCGATAGGTGCCCGCAGCGTGCCACGACATACGAATCATCAAGCCCCCATAATGTCCCCAATCCGCTGGCCACCAACTTTGGCTATTGGTCATAAGGGCATGCAAATCTTCTTTGAGTGCGGCCACATCGAGCGTTTTGACCGCTTCACGATAATTGAAATCGGCCGGCAAGGGATTCGTCTTGCGGTCATGCTGGTGCAGAATATCCAGATTCAGCGATTTGGGCCACCAGTCCATGTTTGCTGCGGCCTGCGTGGTTGCGCCGCCATGAATTACGGGGCATTTGCCACTCGTATTCGCTTCGCCTTTGCTCATGTTTACGTTCCTTTCTTTTGTTCAAGTCAGACTAGATTGGCCACATAGTGTGGAGTACAAGTCGAGACGCTTCAATCTTTTGCGTACGGTTTTAAGTCGCGATCTTCATCACCGAAGTCATGGTCAACATCTCGAAGCAGACGAGCGAGCAGAAATCCAGTGCTCGCCTTTACACGCCTCAGTTCATCCTCAAAAAACGTCTGCGTTGAAGGATGAAATACATCCGGTTGATCTTCTAGTTCCCGAAAGCTCTCGCTGATATAGCGGATGTAGCGGCGACGGTCGGATAGCCCATAAATAAAGATGGGGGGATAGAGCTCATACATCAGCAGCCAATTTTTGGCCATGCGCCCGATACGTCCATTTCCGTCCACGAAGGGATGGATGCGAATCAGCTCATGATGCAGCCAGATCCCTCGGATTAATGGATGAGGGATCGTCGGTAGGAGGCTGAATAGCTCGTGAACCAGCCCGTCAATCAAACGCGATTCCGGCGCGAGATAGGCACCGACTTGAACCAACGTATCGCGGTACCGATTCGGATGGCGCGCTGCAGCTTCAGGCGCAACGGATCGAAACATTCGAAACAGATCCACCGCATTTCCGATGCAAACGCCGGAGCGGATCTCTTCAACCATCAGCTCCATGGCCTCCTCCAAATGCGTGAGATAGGCGCGGGCCTCTTCTTCGGTCTGGGCTTCCTGCTGCGCATTTTTGAAGCTCAGCACATCGCGCAGGTGCTGTATGGCGGCATAATAGCGTTGTAATAATGTTGTCGCCTGAAGCTCGGGCGTGAAGACCAACGTGCGATAGATCGTTTTCATGTCGGTCTCGATCTCATCCATCATCGCAAAATGCTTCGGCAAAATGTCTGGCTGTAACAGTTTCATGTCATATCCCTCGCAGGACAGACATGTCGAGAGAGTCCGGCGTTCAGCAAAATCGCGTGTACTTCGGCTAGGGCAAGCGCATCTAAATTCCTTGTCTTTCGCAATTCTGGATCCGGCGACCCGCAAGCGGACGCCCTACATGCGCTGATTTCGACTTGTAGGGCCGGCGCTTGCGCCGCGCCGTGATCGAAAACAGAGTAATTAAAGGGATATTAGATGCGTTTGTCCTGTGCTTCGACTTATTCGGTAAATAAAGGTATCTGCTATTGTTGAATACGTCCTAACAGTCTACCATATCCGCCTACTGATTCGTTTTCGATCCGCGACACCATGAACATCAACATTGAGTATGAGGCGATTTACCACTACGAATCATCGGTTTCGCTGTCGCCTCACATCGTCCGTATCTTTCCGCGGCGTGATATGTTTACACGTCTTGTCGCTCAGACATTTCACTGTGGGGGTGGGGCGAGTGTTCAGTTTCAGCGTGATGTGCATGACAATGATACCGCTTTTTGCTTTTTCCCCGCTGACACGCATCAGTTCGATATCAGATATTCCGCAAAGCTCGAGATAACGCCCAGAAATCCCTTGGACTTTCTGCTGGATTCGCACGGCCTAAATTTGCCGCCGGTATATTCTGCTTCCGAGTTAGGATTGCTGATGCCTCATCTGTACACAAACTTTGCGGACCCGCTACCTGCTCCGCTTGCACCGGTCCCTGGACGCCCGACCGTGGATACATTGATGACGATGCTGCGCTGGATGAACGATCAGATCCAGTACGAGCGGCGCGATGAAGGGGATCCGATGCCTCCGGCGCAGTTACTCGCCAAGCGGGTCGGCTCATGTCGAGACTACATGGCGCTGCTGGTGGAGGCTCTTCGTCAAAACGGCGTGGCGGCCCGATTGGTTAGTGGGTACCTTTGGGAGGACCCCACATTGACCCGACGCGTGGCCGATGACGCCTTGCATGCCTGGGTCGAAGCGTACCTACCCGGTGCAGGTTGGCTGGGACTGGATCCTACGAACGGAGTTTTTTGCGATCACCACGCTATTCCAACCGCCGCGGGGTTGGTGCCGGACGATATTTCACCCGTTAGTGGCACCTACTATGGTGAACAGCAAATCCCAAGCCGACTGGATACACGATTGACCGTTGGACCATGAACAAGGTTCGAGACCTCGCGCGCGAACGACCCCGATTGCGCATCATCCCTTACGGATAAACGTGGCGCGACCAATCGGTTTGTGTTCGATGAAGAGCAACTCAAAGTCCGTGCGCTCTTCTTCCGTGGGCTCCCATGCCTCAGTTTCTTCGAAGCGTTCGGCGTGTGCCCGCATGACGTCCACAATCTCGTCGAAATAGGGCAGGTGATCTGTAGCAATGTGGACCGGTGCGCCAGGCTTCATTGTGCGATATAACGCATCGATGAAGCGGGGATTAAACAGGCGATGATCATGATGCTTCTTCTTGGGCCAGGGATCGGGAAACAAAATGTAATAGGCGGATATGCTCTCGGCCGGGATCAGATAGGAAACGGCGTAATAGGCTTCCATCCGCAGTAATCGGATGTTGTTCAGTCCATTCCGCTCGGCCTTTCGGTCTACTTTTCGGATTCGACGCAACATCCGATCGATTCCGAGATAATTGATTTCCGGATGTGCCTGAGCACGCGCCAGCAGGAAGCGGCCTTTACCGCTGCCGAGATCCAGCTCGATGGGGCGATGGTTATTACCAAAAGCCGCATCTAAATCGAGCGGCTGAAGCACTTGCTCGGGGTAGATTCGTTGGCTGGTTTCGGGACGGTTCATGTCGAAAGTATGACCGACTCAAGCTGGTCAACGAGATCGCTGAATCGTTTTAAGGCAGCCTGCACGGGATCTGGAGTAGTCATGTCCACGCCGGCATCACGCAATTGTTCGAGCGGAAACTTGCTGCCGCCAGATTTCAGAAAATTCAAATAGCGATCGAGTGCCGCAGGATCGCCCGCTTTCACTGCTTGATACAGTGCGATCGCCGCCGCCAGACCAGTAGCGTATTTGTACACATAAAAAGCGGAATAGAAGTGCGGGACGCGCAAACCTTCCAAGGCGCTGTGTGCTTCCAGCGGAATGGCCTCGCCAAAATACTTTTTCAGTAGCTCCTCGTAAACCGCAGTTAACGAGTCAATTGTGAGCGGTTCATTCTGCTCCACCATCGCGTGGGTGCGGTGCTCAAATTCTGCGAACATCGTCTGCCGAAACAAGGTCGCCAAGATGTCGTCGATCTGCTTGTTGATTAAGTAGGCCTTCAGTGAGTCATCATCCGATTGGGCGATCAAATGATCTGCCAAGCACTGCTCATTGAAGGTGGAGGCGACCTCGGCCACAAAGATGGTGTAGCCATAGTCCTGGAACGGATTGTTCCGGACGCTATACCAAGAATGCATCGAGTGGCCCGCTTCGTGTGTGAGTGTAAACACATCGTTGAGCACGTCATCGTTATAGTTCATCAAGATGTACGGGTCCCCATGATAAGAGGCCGCGGAAAATGCGCCGGAGCGTTTCCCCTTATTCTCATACCGATCCACCCAGCGCCCCAGTAATCCCTCACGCAGGGTGGAGACATAGTGATCGCCCAGCACGTGCAGTGAATCTGTGACCAAGTCAACCGCTTCTTCATAGGTATAGCGTGTTTTGACGTCCCGCATAAGTGGCACACGGGTGTCGTACAGACGAAGCTCGTCCAGTCCCAATGCGCGTCGCCGCAAATCGTAATATCGGTGCAGAGCGGGTAAGGCATCGTGTACGGATGCGATCAACTGGTCATAGACCGATACGGGCACATCATCATCAAACAGATGTGCCTCTCGACTGGACGCAAAGTTACGCACGCGGGCGCTATAAACATCGAGCTGAACGCTGCCATTGTACAGGGCCGCTAAGGTGTGGCGATGATTATGAAATGACTCAAGATATTGTGTATATGTCTTTTCGCGAACAGAGCGATCCTCATGTTGCATCAATCCGGCATAGGTGCCATGCGTTAGGGTGCGTTCGCCGTCCGGTGTCGAGACCGTGCCGAACGTCATGTCCACATCGGTCAGGGCATTGAATCCTTGCCGCGCGGTTTGGCTGAATTCGCTCTGCATTGCCAGCAACCGCTCCTCAGCTGCGGAGAGAACGTGTGGCTTATAGCGCAGTAGCTTGCGGAGATAGATGCGGTAAGGTTCAAGTTGTTCCGTCTGCAGCCACTCGTTCATCGTTTGGTCAGGAATAGCCTGAATCTCTGGTGTCACAAAGCTCGAGAGGGCGGCGTATCGCGTCGCTACCGCCTGAAAGCGTGCCAACCGACCCTGCGCCACGCTATTCCCCATATCTTCGCTGACGCGCAAGAAGGCATAATAGCTCAACCGCTCCGTTGTTTGCGCGAGATCCATCATAAGATCCAATGCTTCGCGCAATTGCTCGGCGGATTTTCCCAGCTCACCTTGGAAAGCTTCGATACGGGGATAGCGTTTCTCGAAGGAGGCTAGGCTCTCTTCCCATGTCGCATCATCAGGGAACAAAGCCTGCAGGTTCCATTGATGTTCGGTAGGGACTTCTGAGCGTGGCGGCGGTGAGTTGGACATCTAGACGAATCCTTTGGTTTACGGTCACATATTTTGAGGTGCGAAAGTACAAAGAGAGGATGTAGCTGTCGATGTCTTTCAGCGCCATGAGGCTTGTATGAAAAGAAAACGGCGACTGCCACGCTGGGCAGTCGCCGTCTCCCGATAAGTCACACGCGAACAATTAGTAGCGGGAAGCCATTTCTTCGAGCGTGATCGGCTTGATCTTGCTCGCGTTGCCGGCTTGGCCGAAGGCAATCATACGGTCGATACAAACCTTCTTCATCGCTTCACGCGCGGGCTTCAGATAGTCGCGCGGATCGAATTTGTCTGGCTTCTCTGTGAAGACCTTACGGATAGCGCCCGTGATCGCCAGACGATTGTCGGTGTCCACGTTGATCTTGCGCACGCCATGCTTGATGCCGCGTTGGATCTCTTCCACCGGCACGCCCCACGTCGGCTTGAGCTGGCCACCATTTTCATTGATGATGTCTTGCAGGTACTGCTCGACGGAGGAGGAACCGTGCATCACCAAGTGCGTATTCGGCAATTTCTTGTGAATGTTGATGATCGTGTCCATCGACAGCACATCACCATCGGGTGCGCGGGTAAACTTATAGGCGCCATGGCTTGTGCCAATCGCGACGGCCAGCGCGTCCACGCCCGTTTCGGCCACGAAACGCTCGGCCTCATCCGGATCGGTTAGCAACTGCGAATGATCGAGTTTGCCCTCAAAACCATGTCCGTCTTCCTTTTCGCCTTCGCCGGTCTCCAAGGAACCGAGGCAGCCCAATTCACCTTCCACGGAAACGCCGAGCTTGTGCGCCATTTCCACCACTTCACGCGTCACACGCGCGTTGTATTCGAAATCGCCGGGTGTCTTGCCATCCTCCTGCAGCGAACCATCCATCATTACAGAGGTGAAACCGTTGTCGATTGCACTCTTACAGGTCGCCGGGCTGTTGCCGTGATCCAAGTGCATGGCAATCGGAATGTCCGGGTACAATTCGGCTGCAGCCAGCATCAAGTGGCGCAGGTAATTGTCTTGTGAATACGAGCGGGCGCCGCGGGAAGCCTGGATGATCACCGGGGAATCGGTTTCCTTGGCGGCCTCCATAATGGCCTGGATTTGCTCCATATTGTTAACGTTAAATGCTGCCAAGCCGTAATCGTTTTCGGCCGCATGGTCGAGCAATTGACGCATAGGTACGAGTGACATGAACTTTCTCCTTCTTCGGGTTTCTACTGAGCGGGCAAAAGACTACACCGCCGTCTACTTTTCGTTGGGCTGTACATTAATCCGGTCATAAGTGGCGTCAAGCACGGAAACGGGCATTTAGCCCGTGTCTAAGGCCTTAAACGGCCATTGTCATTGCTATTCGTGGATTATCCCGCGGTTTCGGGGTGTGCCCCGTTTTTCGTATCGGGGGCGACCCGACCGGACTGTTTGCAGCTCCGGGACTGGCTCCACGCCCCCAGCGAGCTTGCCTCGCTGGAGCGAGTGCAGAGGAAGCGCCGGACTCGCTCCAATCGATTTCTGACCTTAAACCATACCATCTTTTGAACCTTTTGCTCCAGCGGGACAAGCCCGCTGGGGGCATTTCGCTCGTCATGCAGGGCCGTCGCTTGCCACGCGCCGGGAACGATCAGCGTTCCCTGTAGTCAGGATGCTTCCGGGCTGAACCGCAATGCGGTAGACAAGTTTCCCTCTGCTTGTTAATCTGCCCCCTGATTTGTGTGCCGCAACAAGTATGGTGGCAACGTTAAGCGGTCAATGGGGCGGAGAATCCATTCAGGAGATCAAATAATGGACATTACTGAGATCAAAAAGATCGTAGAGCTCATGAAAGAGCATGACTTAAGCAAGTTTGAATTGGAAGAGGAGGCCTTTCGTCTGGCGCTCGTGCGTGGCAGCGGTGAAGAAGTGCGGATGGTGGCCGCGCCAGCACCTGCAGCTCCT
This sequence comes from Kiritimatiellia bacterium, assembly GCA_007125875.1. Taxonomy (GTDB): domain Bacteria; phylum Verrucomicrobiota; class Kiritimatiellia; order SLAD01; family SLAD01; genus SLAD01. The sequence goes on from SLCI01000220.1 coordinate 15,296, forward strand.
GCTCCGGTGGCCGCGTCAGCTGCTGCTGCTGCTGCCCCTGCGGCGGATGCCGATGATGGCAGTGTCGAGATCACATCTCCCATTGTAGGTACTTTCTATCGCTCCAGTTCGCCTGACTCGGATGCCTTCGTTAAGGTCGGAGATACGGTCGACAAGGACACGGTCGTCTGTATTGTCGAAGCTATGAAAGTGATGAACGAGATCAAGGCCGAAACAAAAGGCGTCATTTCCAAGATTCTGGTCGAAAATGCCTCGCCGGTAATGTTTGGTCAGGCCCTGTTCAAAGTTACCCCTCAGTAGGAAACGACTATGATTAAACGCGTGTTGATCGCAAACCGCGGCGAAATCGCGGTGCGAATCATTCGGGCTTGTCGCGAATTAGGGGTCAAAACGGTCGCCGTTTACTCCGAAGCAGACGAGAGTTCATTGCATGTGCAACTCGCGGATGAGGCCATTTGCATTGGGCCCGCCCCCGCCGCCCAGAGCTACCTCAAGATCGCAAACATCATCAGCGCCGCTGAGATCGCGGATGTGGATGCGATTCATCCCGGCTACGGTTTCCTGTCCGAGAATGCCCATTTCGCCGAGATCTGCAAAAATTGTAAGATCACCTTTATTGGCCCTTCATCCGATAGCATTAACCGGATGGGCGATAAAGCGAGCGCCCGCGAAACGGCCCTGAAAGCTGGTGTTCCCGTCACGCCGGGTAGTGACGGACTGATTCGTAATAAAGAAGAAGCCCTCAAGTGGGCAGAGAGCGTTGGTTATCCGGTGCTACTGAAAGCGACGGCCGGTGGCGGTGGCAAAGGTATGCGTCATGCCCATAATGATGTCAGCCTCGTCCAAGCTTTTATGACAGCTAGTGCCGAAGCAGAGCGCGCGTTCGGCAATTCCGGCATGTACATGGAGAAATTTGTCGAGAGCGCTCGTCATATCGAAGTACAGATCATCGCTGATCAGCACGGGAATGTGGTGCACTTGGGTGAGCGCGATTGCAGTATTCAGCGTCGGCATCAAAAGCTGATTGAAGAAGCGCCCAGCCCCATCTTGGATGCAGATACCCGCAAACGCATACACAAAGCAGCGGTGAAACTAGCTCAATCCGTCAACTATGTGAATGCTGGAACCGTTGAGTTCCTGTATGACGCGGCGACCAACGAGTTCTATTTCATGGAGATGAACACGCGTATCCAAGTCGAGCATCCGGTCAGTGAAGAGGTCACCGGAATCGACCTCATTAAAGAGCAAATTCTGGTTGCCGCGGGCGAGAAGTTGTCCTTTAGCCAGCGCGATGTGGAACTGGAAGGCCATTCGATTGAATTTCGGGTCAACGCTGAGAACCCATACACGAATTTCACACCATCGCCCGGGAAGGTAAACTTTGTGCACTTCCCCGGTGGTGCCGGTGTGCGCATTGATTCGCACGTCTATTCGGGCTACGAAATATCCCCCTATTACGACAGCATGATTGGAAAGATCATCGTGCATGCGCCGGATCGCGAAAAAGCGATTGATCGGATGGTACGCGCCTTGCACGAGTTCGAGATCGATGGTCCTCACACCACCGTTCCGCTGGGTATTTCCGTCTTGCTGGATTCGAGGTTCAGCCGCGGTGATTACACCACCAAATTCTTGGACGGTTACCTAACGGAAGGCACCTTTGTGCCACCGACCAATAAGTAAACGGTGTGCGCCGATTGCTCGGGCCGAGATCGAACACAGAACAGGAGCTTACAATGAAACGGTTCATACACTTTTTAGTTGGTGCGCTGATCTTGGCGATTATCGTGGGGCAGGGCGCACTCTTAATCCATTTGTCGTTTAATCAAGCGGAATGGATGGAATATATTGATCGCCTCCGCGAACAGCGTGGTTGGGGTTCACTGATCGGCTTCGTGTGGATTGCACTGGTGGCGGTTTACCTGATCACCGGCATACGGCGACGATCACCCGATGGCGAAGAATATCTGGCGTATCGACAGAATGGGGCAACGGTATCCATTCTGATGCGGGCCGTGAATGAGTTCATCGCCAAAATCGGAGATGAGTTTGCCGCCATCGTATCGATGAAGCCTACAATTCGACCTCGGGGCCGATCCATTGATGTTGATCTGGACATCCGAGTACAAGCAGGAACGCAGATTCCTGAGCTGTGTCAGCTTTTACAAGAGCGCGTGCGAGATAGCGTGCGAGAAAATCTTGGTTTAGCCGATATCAAAAAAGTCCGTGTACACGTCAAAGATATTGTAGGCGATGCGCCTCCACCGGATGAGTTGCGCGAGGATATGTGATCCAACGAAGGGGTGGGGCATGGATTGGGATAGACTAGCTGAGCAGTATCTTGCCGTTGGCCATCAGGTCATCACTGACCTGCACGAGCCGATCGAAGCCGTCGCAAAAGATCTCGCAGAACGAGTCCGCGCTGGCCGGAAGATTATGATTTGCGGCAATGGCGGCAGTGCTGCTGATGCGCAGCATTTTGCCGCCGAGCTGACCAATCGCTTTTTGAAAGAGCGTCAACCCTATGCGGGCTTGGCGCTGACCACCGACACCTCGGCGCTGACCGCGATTGCCAATGACTACGGCTATGAATACGTGTTTGCCAAACAGATCGAGGCACTCGGCCAGGCGGGCGATGCCTTAATTGCGATCTCAACCAGTGGCCGCGCGAAGAATGTTTGCTTGGCGGTCGAGGCGGCCAAGGGTAAGGATATTCACACCATTGGACTGACCGGCGGCCAGGGGGGCGACTTGGTTGCTCTAGTCGACACGGTGTTGAGCGTATCGGCCACGGACAGCACGCCGCGTATACAAGAAGGGCACGGGCTGATCATTCACCTGTTGTGTGAGCGGATCGAGGAATTGTTAGCGTAGTCCGTCCTAAGTGGATCAAGGGGCTATGCAGAAATTAACCTTTTTACGGAAGCATACTGAACATGACGGATAATGCAGTGAAGTTAGTTGTGGTGGGATCAATCGGCATTGATACGATCGAAACCCCGTTTGCGAAACGCGAAGATGTACTGGGCGGGTCAGCCAGCTACGCCTGTGCCGCTGCCGCGCTGTTTACGTCCACGGGCATGGTCGGCGTTGTGGGTGACGATTTCCCGCCCGCCTATGAGCAGGCATACCGGGATTTTGGCATCGATTTGGCTGGTCTGCAGAAGCAAGCCGGCAAGACCTTTCGCTGGTCCGGCGTTTATTTGCAGAACATGGACGAACGCGAAACACTTTCTACGGATCTGAACGTCTTCGCAGACTTCTCGCCTGATTTGCCACAGGCGTATCGCACGGCGCCCTTCCTGTTTCTTGCCAACATCGATCCAGTCTTACAGCATCATGTCCTCGACCAAATGGATGCGCCCGCATTTGTTGCCATGGATACGATGGACTTATGGATTAATATTCGGAAGGAAGACCTGATCGAAGTAATTGGCCGCGTGGACTTGCTAACGGTCAATGAGTCGGAGGCGCGGCATTTAACCGGTGAGCACTTTCTGCCGGTCGCCGCCGAAAAGCTGCTCGAGTTAGGGCCAAAGTATGTCCTGATCAAAAAAGGTGAGCACGGCAGTATGCTGTTTTCGCAAGAAACGACGTTTGCGTTGCCTGCCTTCCCATTGGGCCGCGTAGAGGATCCAACGGGTGCCGGCGACGCGTTCGCCGGCGGGTTTATCGGTGCGCTGGCCGCAGGCGGCGAAGTGTCGACCGATGGCTTGCGTAACGCGATGGTGCAAGGCAGCGTTGTGGCCTCCTTTGCCGTAGAGGCCTTTAGTTTGGATCGATTAACCCAACTTAATCCCGAAGAAGTGAGAGAGCGTACTACGGCCTATCGGGAAATCGTTCGGATCCCATAGGTTGTGGGCTAGCGAGGTTCCGTCCCATGCTGAACCGTATCTTTAAACTCACTGAGAACGGCACGGACATCCGCACGGAGGCGATGGCGGGGGGAACCACATTCCTCACCATGGCCTATATCATTCTGGTAAATCCCACCATTTTGGCCACCGACTTTGCGGGCAATCCCACTGGCATGGATCCGCAAGCGGTCATGCTGGCCACGTGCGTGGCCGCTGCCGTGGCGACCTTGATCATGGGCCTCTACGCAAATTATCCCATTGCCCAAGCCCCTGGCATGGGGAACAACCACCTTTTCATCTCGGTTGTGATGGGGCTGAGCGCTATTGGCATTGCCAACGTTTGGCAGACCGCATTGGGTATCGTATTTCTGTCCGGCGTATCCTTTCTGTTGCTCTCGCTGTTTCGTGTTCGCGAAGCGGTAATCAACGCATTAAGTCCCAGCATGCGGGGGGCGGTCTCGGTTGGTATTGGCTTCTTCATTGCCTTCATTGGGCTTCGCAATGGCGGCATCATTGTCACTTCGCCGGCTACCGGAGTCGCATTAAGTAAGGAACTATTGTCTGCCGGGCCACTCATCTTTATGTCCGGTTTACTGATCATTGCGGTACTGCATGCCTGGAACATGAGAGGGTCGATTCTGGTTGGTATCGCGATAACGACGAGTCTGGCCCTGTTGGCGGGACAAGTAGCGTGGCCAAGCACCTGGTTGGGATTGCCCGCGATCGAGACGGCGGCGGCGTTTCAGCTTGATATCCGGGCGGCGTTGACCTTGGTGGCTTTGCCGTTCGTGATTATGATGCTGTTCACCGACATGTTTGACACGGTGGGCACGCTCGTTGGCGTTTCCGAAAGGGCTGGATTCATGCGGGATGGCAAACTGCCGCGCGCCAATCGTGCATTGATTTCGGATGCGGTCGGAACCATGACCGGTGCGGTGCTGGGTACCAGCACCGTCACGAGTTACATCGAGAGTGCTGCAGGCGTGGAGCAGGGCGGCCGCACCGGCTTAACCGGTGTGTTCGTGGCCGTTCTATTCCTGCTGGCGCTGCTTTTTGCGCCGTTGGTATCGATTGTGGCGGCTTTCCCACCGATTACGGCTCCCGCATTGGTGATCGTCGGCGTGTTCATGGCGCAGGGAGTACAAAAGATTGAGTGGCAGGATGCTACCGAGGCTTTGCCGGCTTTTCTGGTGATGCTGGGCATCCCGCTAACCTATTCCATTGCGGATGGATTAGCGTTGGGGCTGATTTCTTATCCGGTCGTCAAACTTTTGGCCGGCCGTGCACGCGAAGTCAGCTGGCTGATGTACGTGCTGGCCCTGGCCATGGCACTGTATTTTGTCTTCGTGCGCGGCAGTTTGGGCTGACCATTAGACGCGGGGCAGGTCGCCCGCACCCTTGGTCGGCAAGTTCGAATGACCCATCAAGGCCATATCGACGGCTCGCGCTGCCTCACGACCTTCCGAGATCGCCCACACGATCAACGATTGGCCCCGGCGCCCGTCACCGGCCGCGAACACACCCGGCACATTGGTAGCGTATTGATCATCGGTCTTGATGTTGCCCCGACCGTCGAGTTCCACGCCAAGATGATCGACCACCCCTCCGGGCTCAGGTCCCGTAAAGCCCAGTGCAAGCAGTACCAGGTCGGCTGACCATACCTGCGTCGTGTCCGGCACATCCTTGATCTTGGGACGACCACCATTGGGATCAGGCTCGAACTCGATCATTGAGGTCACCAATTGGGTCACTCGACCATTCTTGCCTACAAATTTCTTCGTATTGATGCTCCATTCCCGATGCACGCCCTCTTCATGTGAGGTGCTGGTGCGCAAGCGCATCGGCCAATAGGGCCAAGGATGATTCTCGGGCCGACCTTTCGGCGGTTTCGGCAACAGTTCGAAGTTGGTGACTGACAACGCGCCATGACGGTTGGACGTACCGATACAATCGCTACCGGTATCCCCGCCGCCGATCACAATCACGTGTTTGCCCTTTGCGTTCAGGACTTCGTTCTCCTGCAACGGTTCACCACCCACCACGCGATTTTGGCGAGACAGAAACTCCATCGCAGGCACAATCCCCGTTAGCTCGCGTCCCTCAACCGGCAAATCGCGTCCGACAGTGGCGCCAACGCATAGCACGACGGAATCGTAACCTTTCAGTTCATCGAAGGGCACGTTCTCGCCCCATTTTACGTCGGTCTTGAAGGTGATGCCCTCGGCTTCCATGAGCTGGACGCGACGATCAATCACCCATTTCTCCATCTTGAAGTCAGGAATGCCATACCGTAATAGGCCACCGACTTTGTGATCACGTTCATAGACCGTAACAAAGTGGCCTGCGCGATTGAGCTGTTGAGCCGCCGCCAAACCGGCCGGCCCGGACCCGATCACGGCCACTTTTTTCATCGTGCGCTTCTCTGGTCGGACCGGGAGTACCCAACCCTCTTTAAATGCGCGCTCGATGATTTGCTTTTCGATCTCTTCAATCGTCACCGCAGGCTCATTGATTGATAGGACGCAAGCCTCCTCACACGGAGCCGGGCATAAGCGGCCCGTGAATTCAGGGAAGTTATTGGTGGCATGGAGCCGATCAATCGCGTCTTTCCAGAGATTGTTGTAAACAAGATCGTTCCAATCAGGGATCAAGTTCCCCAATGGGCACCCGGCATGGCAGGTCGGTACACCACAATCCATACAACGTGCCGCTTGATTTTTGATCTTCTCTTCCGGAAAGGGGAGGTAGAATTCGCGGTAGTCTTTAACCCGTTCTTCGGCTTGGCGCTTCTTCGGTAGTTCCCGCTTAAACTCAATAAATCCCGTTACTTTACCCATCGTCTTTCTCCCTCACTCAGGCGATTGCCTGAAACCTGGCTAGTCCTTGATTGCGATCGCCTCACGTGCGACGCAGTTCAGCTCTTGCCCTGTATTAAATCACTGCAGCTGGATCTTGCGATTCTGCGGCCTCTTTGGCGAGCCGCTCCAGCGCACGCTTATAGTCTGTCGGCATGACTTTTACGAACTGGCTTAATGTATACGACCAGTCTTTCAAGATCCGCTGACCAACTTCGCTGCCGGTATAGTCGATATGGCGCTCGATCAACCCGCGCAACTCAGCGATATCGTCTGCTTCCGTTACGGACTCCAGTTCAACCATCTCGAGGTTGCAGCGATTCGTCGCGAAATCACCCACCGAGTCATAGACGTAAGCGATGCCGCCACTCATGCCCGCTGCGAAGTTGCGTCCGGTGGGGCCGAGAATGACAGCGCGACCGCCGGTCATGTATTCACAACCATGATCGCCCACACCCTCAACCACGGCATTTACGCCGCTATTCCGGACGCAGAAGCGCTCTCCGGCCATCCCGCGAATAAATGCTTCACCCTGCGTGGCGCCATAAAAAGCGACGTTGCCGATGATGATGTTGTCTTCAGCGACAAAATCCGAATCGTCGGGCGGCCGAATGGTAAGGCGCGCACCAGAAAGGCCTTTGCCAAAGTAATCGTTTGCATCGCCTCGCACATGCATCGTTAAACCGCTGGCACCGAAGGCACAGAAACTTTGACCACCCGATCCCGAGCAGCGGAAGACAATCGTGTCGTCTGGTAAGCCATCCGCGCCATAGCGTCGCGAGATTTCGCTGCTCAGCATGGTGCCAACCGTTCGATTGATATTACGGATGCGAATCGGCTGCTCAACTTTCTCCGCTCGCTCGAGTGCCGGCTCAGCAAGCTTGATTAGCTCGTTGTCCAGCGCCTCGGTGAGCCCATGATCCTGTTTCTGCTGGCAATACACGCCCACGGACTCCGGTACGTCGGGCTTCGTGAGCACCATGGAGAGATCCAAATGCTTGGCCTTCCAGTGCTCCACCTTATCCCGCATCTTGAGCTTATCCACGCGGCCAATCATTTCGTTAATGCTGCGGAATCCGAGGCTCGCCATGATGCGGCGCAATTCCTGCGCCACCAGATAGAAGTAATTGATGACATGATCCGGCTGTCCGACGAACTTCTTGCGGAGTTCAGGATGCTGTGTAGCAATGCCTACCGGGCATGTATTGAGATGACACACTCGCATCATGATGCAGCCCATCACAACCAGTGGCGCAGTGGAAAAGCCAAACTCCTCCGCACCGAGCAAGCACGCGACCGCAACATCGCGACCCGTTTTCATCTGGCCATCGCATTCCACCACAATTCGGCTACGTAAATCATTCATCACTAAGGTCTGATGCGTTTCCGACAGACCCAATTCCCAAGGCAGCCCGGCATGCTTGAGTGAGGTCTGCGGCGAGGCACCGGTACCACCATCAAAGCCGCTAATCAAAACGACATCGGCTTTGCCTTTCGATACGCCCGCGGCCACTGTACCAACACCAACCTCAGCCACCAGCTTCACGTTGATGCGCGCTTCGGCATTGGCATTCTTGAGGTCATGGATCAATTGGGCCAGATCTTCAATCGAATAAATATCATGGTGGGGCGGTGGCGAAATCAGGCCAACATATGGCGTGGAGTGCCGCGTCTTGGCGATATCTGGATAGACTTTCTCTCCCGGCAACTGTCCGCCTTCGCCTGGCTTGGCGCCTTGAGCCATTTTGATCTGGAGCTCACGCGCATTGACCAAGTAATGACTGGTCACGCCGAATCGACCCGACGCGATTTGTTTGATGGCACTATTTCGCCACTTACCGTCCTCATCGGGCTGGAAGCGGTCCTCGTCCTCGCCACCTTCGCCGCTATTGCTCTTGCCACCAATCTCGTTCATGGCGATGGCGAGAGCTTCGTGCGCCTCTTTGCTGATTGAGCCGTATGACATTGCGCCGGTCTTGAACCGCTTTACAATTTCTGTCCAAGGCTCCACTTCATCCAGCGGCACTGGGGTCGGCTCTTCCTTGAATTCCAGCAAGCCACGTAATGTGCCTAGCTGGGTGTTCTGCTGGTTAATGAAATCAGCGTATTCCTGATAGGACTTTTCGTCCCGGATTTTGGTGGCTTGCTGTAGTTTGGCCACCGTGATCGGGTTAAACTGGTGATATTCCCCGTTTCGGCGCCACTGATAGAGTCCGCCAACATCTAATCCCTGATTTTCGGCAACTTTGGTCTCAGGATAGGCTCTGCGATGTCGGATCAGCGCCTCTTCGGCGATCACGTCTAGTCCAATGCCTCCAATCCTCGATGGTGTGCCCGTGAAATAGCGATCAATGACTTCGGCGCTCAAGCCCAGCGCCTCAAAGATTTGTGCGCCGTGATAGCTCTTTAGGGTGGAAATACCCATCTTGGACATCACCTTGAGCAGACCCTGTCCAATCGCTTTGATGTAATGTTTTTTCGCTGTTTCGGGCGGTACATCTTGGGTGACACCGCGGGCAATCATTTCTTCGATCGTCTCGAAGGCCAAGTAAGGATTAATCGCACCAATGCCGTAGCCGATCAGTAGGGCGTAATGGTGCACTTCGCGTGGCTCGGCACTTTCCACAATTAGATTGCAATGCACGCGACGATGTTCGCGAATCAGGTGATGATGCACACCTGCAGCTGCAAGCAGCATGGGGATAGGCGCATGCTCTTTGTCGGCGCTGCGATCAGACAAGATGAGTATGGTGGCGCCTCGATCAACCGCATCCACGGCCGCCTCGAAGAGTTCATCCAGCGCTCGTTGCATCCCCGCTGCACCATATTTCGCCTTGAATACCGCGGGTAAGGTCTCGGCCCGAATATCGCCGATATACATCTCGCGAATTTGAGCCAATTCGCGGTTACTCAAGATCGGTTGATTAATCCGGAACTGATGACAGTGATCTGGCGTTTCATCGAACAGATTCTGTCGCGCGCCCAATGTTGAATGCAGTGAGGTGACCAGCTCTTCGCGGATGGCGTCCAGCGGGGGATTGGTGACCTGTGCAAATAGTTGCTTAAAGTAGTCGTAGAGCGAACGTGACCGATTTGACAGCACAGCCAAAGGCGTGTCATCGCCCATGGAGCCAATCGCTTCTTTACCCAGTTTGGCCATGGGCCCGAGAATGATCTTCAAATCTTCAAGCGTGTAACCAAACTGCTGTTGACGTGTCAGCAACGTCTCAAAGTCGGCATGGGGGATCTTGGCCGGTTGCGGCAAGCGATCGAATAGGATCAAGCACTTATTCAGCCACGCGCGGTAGGGACGACGTGCCGCCATCTCGCTCTTGATTTCCTCGTCATCAATAATTCGGCCTTGCTCCGTGTCGACTAGGAACATCTTGCCAGGTTGCAAACGACCTTTGGCGGCGACATTGGCCGGATCGACCTCAATCACGCCCGACTCCGAGCCCATGATCACAAAGCCATCCTTGGTGACCGTGTAGCGCGATGGGCGCAATCCGTTGCGGTCCAATACCGCTCCGATACACTTACCATCCGTGAACGGAATGGAGGCCGGACCGTCCCACGGCTCCATCATCGAGGCATGATATTCATAGAAGGCGCGCTTATCGTCATCCATCGTTTCGTGATTCTGCCATGCCTCAGGAATCAGCATCATCATGGCATGAGGCAACGAGCGGCCGGTGTGATAAAGCAGTTCCAGCGCATTATCCAGCGCCGCCGAATCGCTTGCGCCTGGCGCAATGATTGGTAGGAGCTTCGCAATATCGTCACCGAATAGATCGGACTTGAATTTATACTGTCGCGCATCCATCCAGTTGGTGTTGCCGCGCACCGTGTTGATCTCACCATTATGGCAGAGGAAGCGGAAGGGCTGGGCCAGATCCCAGGTCGGGAAGGTATTGGTGCTGTAGCGCTGATGGACCAAAGCGAGGCCACTCACCATGTCGGAATCGCCGAGATCGGAATAGAATGGGGTTATCTGGTCAGCCAGCAATAAGCCTTTGTAGACGAGCGTTTGAGACGACAAGCTGGAGATGTAGAAGTACAACTTTTCCGTAATCGCTGATTCGCGTACCGCTCGTTCAGCGAGCTTACGAATCACGAACAATTTACGCTCGAAATGGGCCGTATCCTCAATCCCTGCGCCGCGCTTGATGAACACTTGTTCAATCATCGGTTCAACAGCGCGAGCAATATCGCCTAAATACTCGTTATGAATCGGTACGGTGCGCCAGCCGAGAAACTCCTGACCCTCAGCCTTGACCACTTCTTCCAGTGTCTGACGACAAAAGGCGCGCTCTTTTTCATCTCGCGGCAAGAAAACGACGCCTGCCGCATAATCATCTGGATCACCTACGTTTATACCTTCTGCACCCGCCACTTTGCTGATGAACTCATGCGGCATTTGCATCAATATGCCCGCTCCATCACCGGTTTTTTCGTCACAACCGCAGGCACCACGATGCGATAGATTCTCCAGAATCTGGAGCGCGTCTGAAATAATACTGTGCGATTTTAGCCCCTTGAGGTTGCAAATCATGCCGACGCCGCACGCGTCATGTTCAAAGGACGGGCTGTATAAACCCTGTGCTTTCGGGTAGCCCCCGTTTAATCGCTGATGGTAATCCACTATATTCGTCATAATCTCGACTTCCCCCAAATGTATAGACCGCACCCCGAATAGGGAAAGGGGTGGGCGCTGCAACCCCGCTAATATAAGCGATCATCGCCTGATGAAAAGCGATAAAACGCCAAAAATGGAAAAAAACAACCCATTTCAACTAACTTTGTATTCAACAGATACCGTGGTATAGTTGTCATTGCAAAAATCACCGAAAACAATGGTCTAACTGAGCGGAAAGGAGTTCAGGCATGAGTGCCAAAAGATCGAGCAGTAAGAAATCCAATAAGGACGTCAAATCACGCATCATTGATGGGCTTATCGATGCCTACTGGAAAGAGATGGAAACGGTGCAGAGTTATGTGGCCGCTTCGCATAATTTGGATGGTGTCGATGCGGAGCCCATCAAGAAGGCACTGGCAGGGGACGTCATGGAAGAAGTCGGACATGCCCAGCAGCTCGCTAACCGGATTCGCGTCCTAGGCGGCGTCGTTCCGGGCAGTATGTCGTTCAAGCCTTCGCAAAAGAATCTGCAACCGCCCAAGGACTCTACCGATGTGGTCGCGATCATTAAGGGCGTGATTGAGGCCGAAAATGACGGCATCGACGGGTATATGAAGCTCATACGCCTTTGCGACGGTGTTGACTACGGCACCCAAGATCTTTGCATTGCCTTAATGACGGACGAGGAAAACCATCGCCGCGAATTCGAGGGCTTCTTAAAGCAATATAAGAAGCGGTAAGTAGAGGGCATTCAAATCGCCCCCAGCGAGCTTGTCTCGCTGGAGCGGAAGCCTTTGGCATGACTGCATGCGAGTGAGTTGGAGTCGGGCTGGGCGAGAGCGGGCTAAATGTCCGACTCGCCCATCGCCTTGCGGCGACCCTCATGAGCAGTAGGCCGGCTTGTAGGGCCGCCGTGAGGCGGTTCTTTCAGGCCGGGGCGACCTCTATTGTCGCCCTTACTCGTCCGACAGCGTCCAGTTCCCGCGCCGCAGCGCGTTACGCCCATATTGGTCGCGCAGGGCGTCCACGGCTTGGTCTAGGCGTTCATTCCGCTGTCGGGCCGATTGATCGTCCGCAACCAATCCGAACAGGTCGGGTTGCTCCTCCGCCACGATCATCGAATCTGTAAACTGGCTCACCCCAAAACCGATCAAGCGAATCGGTTCCTTGATCCGCTGCGCTTCCAGCAGCCCTAACGCATGACGCAGCAACTCGCGATCGCTCGATATCGGTGATTTGAGCGATTCCTGGCGACTATGGGTACGGAAATTGGATGTGCGGAACTTGATGGAGACGCGCAGCGCATACCGCTTCGACTCGCGCAAGCGGTAACCCACTTGCTCGGTCAACTCCAGCAACACCTGCCGCAGTACTTCCGGTTCACTGCAATCCTCGCTAAAGGTGTGTTCCCGGGAAATGCTTTTGTCTTCGGTGACGGTTTCGACCGGTCGCTCATCGATCCCGCGCGCTAAGGCCCATAAGTGTTCGCCAGCCGCGGGTGACTCCATGATCCGACCGAGCTCGGCCACGGATTTGCGCTGTAAATCAGAGATGGTAAATATTTGGTGCGTGGCCAACTTCTTCGCGTTCACTTTGCCAACGCCCCATATGCGGCGCACCGGTAACGGCGCGAGGAATGCTTGAATCGCCTCTGCGCCCGGAGGCACAACACAGAGGCCATTTGGTTTCTCGAGGTCGCTTGCTAACTTGGCGAGAAACTTGTTTGTGGCGATCCCCACTGAACAGGGTAGGTCCAATGTGGCGGCAATACGTTGCTTGAGCGTGCGTGCCAATTCCGGCGCGTCTTTCCAGTGTCGCATAACGCCGGACACGTCCATGAACGCCTCGTCCAAAGACAACGGTTCAATATCGGGTGTGAACTGTTCCAACACGGCACGCAATTGTTCCGAGACTTTGATGTAGTGATGCATTCGCACCGGTAAGAAGATGCCATCCGGACACAGTCGCCCCGCCGTCTTGGATGGCATGGCCGAATGCACACCGTACTTGCGGGCCTCGTAGGAAGCTGCCGCAACCACCCCGCGTTGATCGGGCGGCGAGCCGATGATAACCGGCTTGCCTTTGAAGTCGGGATGATCGCGTTGTTCGACAGAGGCGTAAAACGCGTCCATATCCAAATGCAGAATCGTTCTCATGAAGTCGGTACTCTTAGCCAGACGGTTTGATAGGGGGCCAAACTCACAGTGGCCGGTCGGATGGACAAAAGTTGATCACTAATCAACTCCTCAAGCGTGCGACGCTTCGACCACACGCCCCCACAGGCTTGCAGGTCGAGCGACAGGCTCTCGGCGCTGAAGTTGGTGACACAAAGAATGCGTTCACTGCGATCAGGCGCGATTCGCTCAATTGCGAATAGTTGCGGATGCAGCGTGAGGACTCGTTGCGCACCTCGCGGATGAAAGGCGGCGTGTGAGCGTCGCACCTGAACGAGATGCAGGTAGGCATGGAAGATTTCGTGATGCGACGAAGCCTCGTCGTCCAGCATCTCGCTCAACACGGGCCACGGCCATTTCTGCCGGTTAATGCGCCGGTTCTGTCCGCTGGCTTGTACGCCGAGTTGATCGTTGCACGCCCCGAACAGGCTATTGAAATAGATCGCCGGCATCCCCTGCATCGCCAACATGATCGCTTGCGAGGACAGAAAGCGTGCTACTTGATTCGGGCTGATCTGTTCGGGCTCTTCCGCGAATAGCCCGAAATAGGTGATGTTCAACTCGTACGGGCTATCGGATCCGTCACTATTACGCTTGTAGGAAACGCGACCGCCGACGCGCTCCACATGCGCAAGCAATTGCTGGAAGGC